>JBDIAS010000006.1:0-43279 GCA_039812465.1 Austwickia sp.
TGCTCTTTCCTCGTCAGGGTCGTCCAGGCCAGCCAGCGCAGGGCGTCAATGGCAGCGGCGATCTCCGCGGCGAGGTCGGCCTAGCGATCAGGCCCCGCCGCGGCGACGAAGAAGCTCACCGAAGGTCAGGGAGCGCATGGCCGAAACGAACACTCAGCCAGGGTAGCCAACCCTTCGCGGGCCCGTCCAACGGCACCCGTCAGCCGACGCCCGCCGCGGGGGCGGGTCACCGCCCGTCGTGGCCGCGGTCTCCTTCGAGGGCCGCGGCCACTTCTGTGTGGCAGGCCTCGTCGTTCCGGGCCTCGTCGTTCCGGGTCTCCTCGTAACGGGCCTGCAACCGCTCACGGATCTCGGGGGCGCTCAGCTGGGAGCGCTGCCGCGTCTCGCGGGCGATCACGACCCCGGTCGCGGCCACACCGGCGAGGCCAGCGAGCCCGAGGAGGCGCAGGATCGTCGCCGTCCGCGGCTTCATCGCGCCTCCTCCCGGTCCGGCAGCAGCGCGTCCACCAGCGCCGGCAGGGCGGCCGCGGCCCCGGCCCGCCAGCGGTGACTGACGAGGGGGGACAGCTCGGTGTCCACCGGGTTGATCTCCACCACCGGGATCCCGGCCCTGGCCGCGGCGACCGGCAGCCCAGCGAACGGCTGCACAATCCCCGACGTGCCGACCACGAGGACCAGGTCGGCGCTGGTGGCGGACTCGTGGGCCGCCTCGAACTCTTCGACGGGCAGCATCTCGCCAAACCACACCACGCCTGGGCGGACCGCGGCCCCGCACGACGGGCACGTGGGCGGCGAGATCCGCTCGACCGGCTCGTCAGGCGGGGGTTCGGTGTCCTCGTACGGGTTCTCGCAGCGCTCGCAACGGGAGGCAAACAGATTCCCGTGGACGTGCGCGAGCACCGTGCTCCCGGCCCGTTCGTGCAGGTCGTCCACATTCTGCGTGGCGATCTCGACGGACCGCGCCGGGCCGCCGTCGTCCGTCTCCGACCATGCCTTCGCCCACCGTGCGAGGGCGCGGTGTCCGGCGTTCGGCTCAGCCCGGCGGACCAGGCCCCGGCGCCAGGCGTACCAGGCCCACACGAACGCCCGGTCCGCCGCCCACGCTTGCGGGGTGGCGAGCTGCATGGGGTCGAAACGCTCCCAGAGGCCGCTCTGGGCGTCGCGGAAGGTCGGGACACCGCTCTCGGCCGACATGCCGGCGCCGGTCAGGACCGCGACTCGACGGGCCTCGCGCGCCGCCTGCAGGATCTCGACGGGCGGTGGGTTGAGAGAGCCTCGGCGGGTGGGCGCGGGCGGGTCGGAGGGTGCCATACCCCCCAGCATGCCCCGCCCGCCGCCGCGAAAGGCGGCACCGTTGGCACACTGTGGCCCATGGCCCCGACCCGCTCCCGGCTGCCCCTGTCCGAGGCGGTCCAGCTCACCCGGACCGGCGACCTGTGGGTCTTCCGCGGTCGCTCCGCCGCGGACCGCGCCATCCGGCTGGTGACGAACGCCCCCGTGAACCACGTCGGCATGGCCGTCGTGCTCGACGACATGCCCCCGCTGCTCTGGCACGCCGAACTCGGCCGGTCGCTGGTCGACGTGTGGACCGGCACGCGGCAGCGCGGCGTCCAGCTGCACGACCTGGCCCAAGCGGTCGACCACTGGCGGGAGCGCTACCGGCAGCGGGCCTGGTTCCGCCAGCTCACCCCCGACGTCACGCGGGCCCAGGAGGACGCGGCGCTGCGCACGATCGCCCGGCTGGACGGCACGCCGTTCCCCTCGACGACGAAGCTCGCGGGACGCTGGTTGCGGGGTCGCGCTGGGTTCCTGGCGGACCCGCGCGCCCTGCGGGCGCGGCGCCGGGGCGGTCCGGCGCCGGCGATGGATCCGCGGGCGGTCTATTGCGCCGAGGTCGTGGCGCTCACCTACGCCGACATGGGGCTGCTCGACGGCGCGATGCCGAGCATGTACTTCGACCCGGGCACGTTCTGGTCCGGCGACGACCTGGGGCTGCAACGGGGCTACCGGCTGGGGGCTGAGGTCGAGATCGAGTGAACGCGCCGGCCCGGCTCAGCGCCAGCCTGCGGGGGTGCTCCGCACCGCCTGCTCGATCTCGTCGACGTCCACGGGCAGCAGCTCCGGCGCGGTCATCAGCTGGGGGCCGCTCATCCCGAACTGCTGAGCCGCCTCCGTGGCCATCCGCAGCACCTCCCCGTACTGCGTCTGGAAGTCGCGGTCGGTGCCGAACGAGCCGAAGATCGGCTCAAACGCCGATGCCTCCAGGCCCGGGCCCAGCTCGCCGGACTCGGGATCCAACGCGCGCAGCCACAACGGCACGTCGCCCGCGGCCCAGCCGATGCCGACCACCGTGTCCACCGGCCCTTCGTACCCGAGGTGCGCGGTCGAGAAGGCCGCCAGCGTCCCGAGATCGGCGATCGCCGCCTCCACGTCGGTCAGCAGCACGTGGCTCGGCAGCCCGGCCCGCTCGCCCAGCACCCCGCTGCGGGTGAACCCGTAGCCCAGGAAACCCTCGACCCCGACGGCGACGCGGATGTCCAGGTAGTCCTCGCCGTCCCGGCGGTGGTGCAGTGAGGCCATCTCGTAGGTCTCGTTGATCTCCGGCTCGCCGTCCAGCGTCACGTATCCCAGAGCACCACAAGGGAATTCGGCGTTCTTCCGGCAGGCCCGAAGGATCGCATCCACGGCCGCGCCGCGCGCGTTCGTCGTGCCGTCCGACTCCCGCATCCAGGCGATGCCGATCACCCACGCCCGCCGATCGGTGTCCAGCATCGTGGTGGCGGTCGCCAACGCCTCGGCGAGCATCTCTCGAGGGTGGGCCTGCGTGTCCGAGTGCATATGCAGTCCTTGGGTCGCGTGCGTCAGGGGGACAGCCTCTGAAAGGAGGCTCTCGCGTCCAGCTCTATCCTTTCGTGTCGAACCTTGCGCGCCAAGGGGATTCGCGAAAATAGACGAATGTTCAAAACCCGAGGCGGCGCAGCTGGCGAGGGTCCCGCTGCCAGTCCTTGGCCACCTTCACGTGCAGGTCGAGGTGCACGCGGCGGCCGAGCAACTCCTCGATGCCCGCGCGGGCGCTCGTGCCCACGCTCTTCAGCCGGGCCCCGCCGCGGCCGATCACGATGGCCTTCTGGGAGTCGCGTTCGACGAAGACGCTGACGTGCACGTCGGTGAGCGGGTCCCCCGCCGGGCGGTCGGGGCGCTCCCGCACCTCCTCCACGACCACGGCCAGGCTGTGCGGCAGCTCCTCGCGCACGCCCTCGAGCGCCGCCTCCCGGACGAGCTCGGCGATCTGCACGACGATGGGCTCGTCGGTGACCATGTCGTCGGGATAGAGCTGCGGCGAGAGGGGCAGCCGGTCCACGAGCTCGGCGCGCACGACATCGACCTGTGTGCCCTCGACCGCCGAGCACGGCACGATCGCGTCCCATTCACCGAGGGAGTCGACCGCGATGAGGTGGTCGGCCATCCGGCCGCGGCCCACCGTGTCGGCTTTCGTCACGATCGCCACCACGGGGGTGCGGCGAGCCCGGCGCAGGTCGGCGAGCTCGCGGGCGATGAACTGGTCCCCTGGCCCGATCCTGTCGTCCGCGGGCAGGCAGAAACCGACCACGTCGACGTCCAGCAGGGTCTCGCGGACCAGGTCGTTGAGCCGCTCCCCCAGCAGGGTCCGCGGCTTGTGCAGCCCGGGGGTGTCCACGAGGATCAGCTGGCTGTCCCGCGTCGTGGAGATCCCGCGGATCGCGTGCCGGGTCGTCTGCGGCCGACTGGAGGTGATCGCCACCTTCCGCCCCACCAGGGCGTTCGTCAGCGTCGACTTCCCGGTGTTCGGTCGACCCACCAGGCAGGCGAAACCCGCCCGGTAGCCCGCGTCACCGCTCCGGTCCATCAGGCTCATCAGGATCCCCCTTGCGTCGGCGGCGCGGGCGGTCCCGTGGAGTCGTCCGTCGCCCCGGTCGCCGCCTGGCGATGCACCACCACCGAGGCAATGCGGTGGCGCCGCCCGGACATGCGCTCGGCGACCAGGCGTAACCCGGCCACCTCCCCGACCGATCCCACGATCGGCACTCGCCCGATGGCCTTGGCCAGCATGCCGCCCACCGTGTCGACGTCCTCCTCGTCGATCTCGACGTCGAAGAGCTCGGCGAGGTCGTCGATGTGGCAGTTGGCGGGCACTCGGTAGCCCCCGTCCGCCAACTCCTCCACGCCGGGCCCTTCCCGGTCGTACTCGTCGGCGATCTCCCCGACGATCTCCTCCAGGAGGTCCTCGATCGTGACCAGGCCCGCGGTGCCCCCGTACTCGTCCACCACGATCGCCTGGTGGATCTGCGCCTGCTGCATCTCGCGCAGCAGGTCGTCGACCGGCTTGCTCTCGGGGACGAACGGGATCGGGCGCATCACCTCGGTCACGGCGCTGGACATGGACTCGGGGAGGTCGTACGTGCGCTCGGTGACGTCCTTGAAGTAGAGGAGCCCGACCGGGTCGTCGGCGTCGGTGCCGATCACGGGGACCCGGCTGAACCCGGAGCGCAGGAAGAGTTTCATGGCCTGCCGGAGCGTCTTGTCGGCGTCGATGGTCACCATGTCGGTGCGCGGCACCATCACCTCGCGCACGATCATGTCGCCGAACTCGAAGACCGAGTGGATCATCTCCCGCTCCTCGGCCTCGATGAGCTGGGTGTCACCGGCGAGGTCCACCAGGTCGCGCAGCTCGGCCTCGGTCTCGAACGGGCCGTCGCGGTACCCCCGACCGGGGGTGACGGCGTTGCCGACGATGACCAGCAGCCGGGCGAGCGGCCCGACGATGCGTCGCATCCACACGACGGCCGGGGCCGCCGCCAGGGACACGCTGATCGCGTAGTGGCGGCCGAGCCGGCGGGGGCTGACCCCCACGATCACGAACGACACCACGCTCATGACGAGGATGGCCACCACCATGATCGTGACGATGCCGTCGATCAGCTCGTCCACGGCGAGCGTCACCAGGACGGCGGCGCTGGTCTCTGCGAGGATGCGGAAGAACGCGAGGGTGGAGAGGTAGCCGGCGCTGTCGGCGAGGATGCGCTGCAGTTCCTTCGCGCCCTTGCGGCCGTTCTCCACCAGGTCCTCGGCGGCGTTCACGCTCACCCGCTGCAGCGCCGCTTCGGCGGCCACGAGGAGGAACGTGATCACCAGGACGGCCAGGAAACCGGCGATGAGCTGGGCGGTGACGGCACTCACGGGCGGCCTGGCAGGTCAGCGGTGCCGGCCGCGGCCGGCCAGGTAGGTCAGCAGCAGCGTGCGCTGCAGGTCGAACATCTCCCGCTGGTCCTCCGGCTCGGCGTGGTCGAAGCCGAGCAGGTGCAGGATGCCGTGGGTGAGGAGCAGCAGGAGCTCCTCGGCGGTGGTGTGGCCGACCTCCGCCGCCTGCGCCGCCGCCACCTCCGGGCAGATCACCACGTCGCCGAGGATCCCTGCGGGGGTAGGGTCCCCGTCGCGGCCGGGACGCAGTTCGTCCATGGGGAAGCTCATGACGTCGGTCGGCCCGTCGAGGTCCATCCACTGCCGGTGCAGGTTCGTCATCGCGTCGGCGTCGACGCAGGTGATGCACAGCTCCGCGCGGGGGTTCACGTGCATCTGGTCCAGCACGTACCGGGCGAGGTCGATCAGCTCGTGCGCGTCGACCGGCGCGGTGGTCTCGTTGAGGACCTCGATGCTCACCGGGCCGCCCTCCGTTGCCGCGGACCCGCCCCGCGGTGCGCGCTGCCGGCGCCCGCCCGGGGCTCTTGCGCGTCGTCCCAGCGGCCGTAGGCCTCCACGATGTCCCCGACCAGCTTGTGCCGGACCACGTCCAGCGCCGTGAGCTCGGCGAAGTGGATGTCGTCGACGTCGGCGAGGATCTCGCGCACCACCCGCAGGCCCGACTTGGTCCCGTCGGGCAGGTCCACCTGCGTGACGTCGCCGGTCACCACGATCTGGGAGCCGAACCCCAGGCGGGTCAGGAACATCTTCATCTGCTCCGGCGACGTGTTCTGCGCCTCGTCGAGGATGATGAAGGCGTCGTTAAGCGTTCTTCCCCGCATGTAGGCCAGGGGCGCGACCTCGATGGTTCCGGCCGCCATCAGCCGGGGGATCGATCCGGGGTCGAGCATGTCGTGGAGCGCGTCGTAGAGGGGCCGCAGGTAGGGGTCGATCTTGTCGTTGAGCGTCCCGGGAAGGAACCCCAGCCGCTCCCCCGCCTCCACCGCCGGACGGGTCAAGATGATCCGGCTCACCCGCTTGCTCTGCAGGGCGGCGACCGCCTTGGCCATCGCGAGGTAGGTCTTGCCGGTGCCCGCGGGGCCGATCCCGAAGACGATCGTGTGGGCGTCGATCGCGTCGACGTAGCGCTTCTGGTTCAGGGTCTTGGGGCGAACCGTACGACCGCGGCTGGACACGATCTGCTGGGTGAGCACGTCGGCGGGGCGCTCGGTGACGTGGTCCCGCAGCATCCGTACGGACCGCTCCACCGCGTCCCGGTTGAGCGGCTGGCCGGATTCGACGATCGCCAGCAGCTCGTCCAGCAGCCGCTCCGCCAGATCGAGGTCGATCTCCGGGCCGCCGAGGTGGATCTCGTTGCCGCGCACCAGGATGTCCACAGCCGGGAGGTTGCGCTCCATCGTGGCGAGCAGTTCGTCGCGGGGCCCCAGCAAGGAGACCATCGGCACGCTGCTGGGGACGATGATCGTGCGACGCGGGGCCTGAAGCGCGGCGGCCGGATCGGCGAGCGACGGATCGGAAGGGGTAGCCGGGGTCTCACTCATGTCGGGGGTCAGTCTACGGTTCCGGGTCTGGCGCGCCAGCGTGTGGCGGCCAGGACGGCCGCCAGCGCGGCGGGCCCGGCCGTCCCCGCGCGCAGCACTTCCGCGCCGAGCCGGACCGGCACGCCGCCGGCCTCGGTGAGGAGGTCCAGCTCCTGCGGGTCGACGCCACCCTCGGGGCCCACGACGAGGAGCACCTCGCCGCGCCCGGCGAGACCCTCCGCCACGGGCCCCGCCAACGGCGTGTCGGCCTCCTCGTGGAGCACCAGGGCGACGCCCCCGGCGTGTCCGGAGTCCCGCAGCCGACGCGCCAGCGCCCAGGTGTCGTGCGGGGCCGCCACGTCCGGGGTCCGCGCCCGGCGCGCCTGCTGGGCGGCCGAGCGGGTGACCGCGGCCCACTTCGCGCGGGACTTCTCCCCCCGGTCGCCGCGCCACTGGACGACGCACCGGCGTGCCTGCCACGGGATGACCTCGTCCACCCCGAGCTCCGTGGCCGCCTCGACCGCCCGTTCGTCGCGGCCGTCCTTGACGAGCGCCTGCGCCAGCACGAGGCGCGGCGGTGACGGGCGCGCGTCGCGCAGCGCGCGCAGCCGTACGGTCAGCTCCCCGCGCGATGTCCCCTCGACGCGTCCCTCGCCCAGCAGCCCGGAGCCGTCGGCGAGCAGCACCCCCTCGCCGGGGCGCAGCCGGGTCACGGTCGTCGCGTGGTGGCCCTCCGCCCCGTCGACGCGCACCAGCGCGCCGACCTCCGACCCCGCCAGCGTCCCGGGCGGCACCCGGAACAGCGGTGCGGTCACTTGCCGAGGAAGGCGTCGCGCATCCGGCCGAAGAAGCCGCCGTCCTTGACGTGGGCCAGGCGCGCCTCCGGCTGCTCCTCCCCGCGGAGCTCGGCGAGCTGCCGCAGGACCTCCTCCTGGTCCGGCGTCAGCCGCGTCGGCGTCCGGATGTCCAGGTGGACGAGCAGGTCGCCGCGGCCCGCGCCGCGCAGGTGCGTGACCCCGAGGTCGCGCATCGTCAGGACCTCGGCGGGCTGGGAGCCGGCCTCGATCTCGATCTCCTGCGGCCCGTCGAAGGTCTCGAGCGAGAGCGTCGTGCCGAGCGCGGCCGCCGTCATGGGCAGCCGGACCGTGCAGTGCAGGTCGTCCCCGCGGCGGCTGAACGTGTCGTGCGGCGTGACGTGGACCTCGACGTACAGATCTCCGGGCGGGCCGCCGCCCGGTCCGACCTCGCCCTCCCCCGCCAGCTGGATCCGCGTCCCCGAGTCGACGCCCGCGGGCACCTTCAGCGTGAGCGTGCGGCGGGTGCGGACCCGCCCGTGGCCGGAGCACTCGAAGCACGGGTTCGGGATCACGGAGCCGTACCCCTGGCAGGCGGTGCACGGCCGGGAGGTCATCACTTGGCCGAGGAAGCTGCGCTGCACCTGCTGGACCTCTCCGCGGCCCTTGCACACGTCGCACTGGCGCATTCCGGTCCCGGCCTGGGCGCCCTCCCCGTGGCAGCTGTTGCAGACGACGGCGGTGTCGACCACCAGGTCGGCCTCCCCGCCGAAGACGGCGGTGCGCAGGTCCACCTCGAGCGGGACCAGCGCGTCCTGACCGCGCTGCCGACGGGACCGCGGACCCCGTTGGGCGCTGGCCGCGCCGCCGAAGAAGGCGTCCATGATGTCGCTGAAGCTGAACCCCTGGCCGAAGCCGCCCTGTACACCCCCGTACGGGTCGGACCCCATGTCGTAAGCGCGCCGCTTGTCCGGATCGCCGAGCACGTCGTACGCCTGGGAGACCTTCTTGAACTCCGCCTCCGCCTCCGGTCCCGGGTTCACGTCCGGGTGGAGCTTGCGGGCGAGCCGCCGGTAGGCGCGCTTGACCTCCTCGGGGCTCGCGTCCGAAGACACGCCGAGGTCGCCGTAGTAGTCGTTCACGAAGGGCCTTTCCCTTATTCGGAGAGGAGTTGGGAGACGTAGCGGGCGACGGTGCGCACGCTCGCCATCGTCGAGGGGTAGTCCATGCGGGTGGGTCCGAGCACGCCCAGGCCGGCGACGACGTCGGGGCCGACGGCGTAGCTGGTGCTCACCACCGACGTGGCGACCAGGCCCCTGTGGTCGTTCTCGTGGCCGATGGTGACCGCCACGTGCGGCGCCACAGGGTCCTCCGCGGCGAGGGTACCGAAGAGCCGCAACAGCACGACGTGCTCCTCCAGGGCTTCCAGCACGGGCCCGATGGTCGCCGGGAAGTCGGGCGAGAACCGCGCCAGATTCGCGGTGCCCGCGAGGACCACGCGCTCTTCGCGTTCCTCCACGAGAGCGTCCTGCAGGGCGCCGACGATGGCGCGCGCGAGGTCCCGGTCCTCCGCGGCGAGTTCGTCGGGCAGCGCCTCCAGCAGCGCCGCGGCCTCGGGGAGGGTCCGGTCCACGGTGCGCGCGTTGAGTCGCGCGCGCAGATCGGCGAGCAGTTCTTCGCCGGTGGGGGTACGTAAGTCCGCCCCGGCCGAGACCAGGCGCTGCTCGACCCGGCCGGTGGCCAGGATCAGCACGACCATGATCTTGTCGGCGCTGATCGGGAGCAGCTCGATGTGCCGGACCTGGCTCCGGGTCAGCGAGGGGTACTGCATCACCGCCACCTGGTGCGTCAGCGAGGACAACAACCGCACGGTCCGGTCGACGATGTCGTCGAGGTCCACGGCGCCGGACAGGAAGTTCTCGATCGCGGCGCGCTCCGCCACGGACAGCGGCTTGATCTCGGAGAGCCGGTCCACGAACAGCCGGTACCCGGCGTCGGTGGGGATGCGGCCGGCGCTCGTGTGCGGGGCCATGATGAGGCCCTCGTCCTCCAGGGCCGCCATGTCGTTGCGCACCGTCGCCGCGGAGACGCCGAGCGCGTGCCGCTCCAGGAGAGCCTTGCTGCCCACCGGTTCGGACGTCTGCACGTAGTCCTGGACGATGGCCCGCAGCACCGCCATCCGCCTACTCTCGCTCACCGCCCGACCTCCCTGTGGCTCCTTGTCGTCCCATCCGCATCGACGCGCGTGCGCCGCACCCCCGGCGCGTTGGCACTCGTCCACGGCGAGTGCCAGTCTACGATGCCCCGGTGACCTCCCGATACGCCACCGACCCGCTCGCCGGGGACTGGCGCGCGCCGCGCGGCGGGCGGTCGCGCGCGCAGCAGGCCGAGCTCGGCCTGGTCGTCGAGGACGCGACGACCGGCTGGTGCGGCGCGATCGTCGCCGTGGAGAAGGCCGGAGGGATGAGGGTGGTGCACCTGGAGGACCGCCGCGGCGCCGTCCGCGCCTTCCCCCTCGGCCCCGGCTTCCTGCTCGACGGGAGCCCGGTGACCCTCACCCCGCCGACCGCGCAGGCCGACGCCGCGCGCGCGGCGGCCAAGGCCGCGGCGGCCCGGACGGCGAGCGGCTCCCGCTCCGTCGTTGACGCGCCGGCGCGCGTGGCTCGGAGCTCGCGCCTCCTGGTCGAGGGACGGCACGACGCCGAGCTGATCGAGAAGGTGTGGGGCGACGACCTGCGCGTCGAGGGAGTCGTCGTCGAACTCCTCGACGGGGTAGACCATCTGCCGTCCTACGTCCGCGACTTCGCGCCCGGGCCGACGCGCCGTCTCGGGGTGCTGGTGGACCACCTCGTGGCGGGCAGCAAGGAGTCGCGGATCGTCGCGGAGGTGGCCTCGCTCAGGCCGCACGGGGAACACGTGCTGGTGCGCGGCCACCCGTACGTCGATGTGTGGCAAGCCGTCCGACCCGCCCGGCTCGGGATGGACGCGTGGCCGTCGATCCCCCGGGGCATGCCCTGGAAGGAGGGGGTCCTGGCCCACCTCGGCTGGCCGCACGACTCTGTGGCGGACGTGGCGCGGGGTTGGCGCCGCATCCTGGGCACGGTCCGCAGCTACACCGACCTCCAGCCCGAACTCATCGCGCCCGTCGAGGAACTCATCGACTTCGTCACCGTCGGCGGCCCCGCCTAGGCTGGTGGCGTGGCCGTCGACCTGCTCAGCACCGAGGTGGTCGCCGTCATCGTCGCGATGACCGGCGTCGAGTCGGGGGCGCCGGAGCCCCGAGTGTTGGCCATCGGTGCGCCCGGCGGGGTCCCCTCCCTCCCGAGCGGTCCGCTGCTGGCGGGCCACCGGTCGCTGCAGGCCGGGCTACGCGACTGGGTCGAGTCCCAGACCGGCCTGCGGCTCGGTTATGTGGAGCAGCTCTACACCTTCGCGGACCGGGAACGCACCGGCTCGCATACCCGCGTGATCTCCGTGTCCTACCTGGGTCTGACCCGCCCGGAGGAGCTGGCGCCGGAGGGCGCGACCTGGCGGGACTGGTACGACCTGCTGCCCTGGGAGGACCGCAGGGACGGGCCGCGGCCGATCGAGGATCGACTGCGTGAGGGTTTGGCCGCGTGGGCTCGCGCGGCGGCCGACCCCGGAATCGCGGAGGACCGCCGGGCCCGAATCCGACTGGCCTTCGGCGACGCCGAGCGGCTATGGCACCCCGAGGAATGCCTGCAGCGATACGAACTGGCCTGGGAGGCCGGTCTGCTGGCGGAGTCGACACGGCCCGCGCGGGCGGGAGCGCCCCCCGCGCAGGCCGGAATGGCCGCCGCGCAGGGAGTGACCTCCACGCACGATGGAGCGACCCCCGCGCTGGACCAGGGCCAGGACCAGGCTCCGGACGGCGATTATGGCGAGCGGATGCTGCACGACCACCGCCGCATCGCCGCCACAGGCCTGGCCCGGCTGCGGGCCAAGATCCAGTATCGGCCTGTCGTCTTCGAGCTCATGCCCGTCGAATTCACGCTCGGCCACCTCCAGGACGTGGTCGAGGCGCTCACGGGGACGCGGGTGCACAAGCAGAACTTCCGCCGCCTCGTCGAGAGCGAAGAGCTGGTGGAGGACACCGGTCGCCGGACGCGAGAGACGGGCGGTCGTCCCGCCAAGCTCGTACGGTTCCGCGGCGAGATCCTGACCGAACGTGCCGCCGCCGGCGTACGACTGCCGCAGACCCGCGGTCACCTGTCCTGACCCGTCGCCACGGATACGCCGAATCGCTTGACACATCGCGCTCACGCCTTATGCTCAACCTTAGCAATAGCTTCTGCTCGCCCTGAGCACGATGCACGGGAGGACGCCATGACCCCTACCGCTCCCTCGCCCACCGCCACCCTCACCGAGGTCACGCCGAGCACGGACGTTCTCTACGAGCGGGTCGCGCACGTCATCCCGCCCGTCGAGTGGGCCACGATGACCGACGACATCGAGGCCATCTGGCGGCTCAAGCGTGAGAAGAACGCCGTCGTGCTGGCGCACAACTACATGACGCCGGAGATCTTCCACGGCGTCGCGGACGTGGTCGGGGACTCCCTGGCGCTCGCCCGCGAGGCCCAGGATGCGACCGCCGACGTCATCGTCCTCGCCGGGGTGCACTTCATGGCCGAGACCGCGAAGCTGCTCAACCCCGACAAGACCGTGCTGATCCCCGACCTGCGCAGCGGATGCTCGCTCGCAGAGAGCATCACGGCCGACGACGTCGCCTCGTTGCGCGCCGCGCACCCGGGCGTCCCGGTGGTCACCTATGTGAACACGTCGGCAGCGGTGAAGGCCGTCTCGGACGTGTGCTGCACCAGCGGCAACGCCGCGACGATCGTCGAGCGCATCGCGGCCGAGCACGGCACCCGCCAGGTCTTCCTCATCCCTGACCAGTACCTGGCCCGCAACATCGCGGCGCAGGTGGCCGACAAGGGCATCGAGGTGCTGCACTTCCCGGGCGCCTGCGAGGTCCACGAGCGGTTCACCCCGGCGGATATCCGGACCATCCGGGCCGACCACCCCGGCGTGGTCGTGCTCGCCCACCCCGAGTGCCCCCCCGAGGTGGTCGCCGAGGCCGACATGGCGGGGTCGACTGCGCAGATGCAGTCCTACGTCGAGACAAAGCGACCCCCGCGGGTCGCGCTCATCACCGAGTGCTCGATGAGCGACAACATCGCGGCGGCCAACCCGGACCTGGACCTGATCAGGCCGTGCAACCTGTGCCCCCACATGAAGCGCAACACGCTCGCGGCGATCCGGCGCTCCCTGGAGACCGGCACCCACGAGGTCACGGTCGAGCCAACGGTAGCGGACGCCGCCCGCCGGGCCGTCGCTCGCATGCTCGACCTTTCCTGAGCGGGCGCCGTCCCGCTCCGCCGTAATCCCTGCGGGTCGAGGTGGCCGCGTCCTCCCAGGCGCCCCTCCTCGACGTCCTCCGGCCACGTCGGCCCGCAGTACGGTCGCTCCGCTCGCGCGCGCACACCAGGACGCGTCCCTCCCCTACCCACGTCAGGAGCACCGCCCGTGCACTTCCACCTCGACGTCGATCCGCGCGTGCTCGCCCATCGGCCCGTCATCGTCGGCGCCGGCCTCGCCGGGCTCGTCACCGCCCTCGAACTCGCTCCGACGCCCTGCGTTCTCGTGACCGGGGGCACCCTCGGCGTGGACTGCGCCAGCGACTGGGCGCAGGGCGGCCTGGCCGCGGCGGTCGGCCCCGACGACAGCACCGCGCTGCACCTCGCCGACACGCTCGCCGCTGGGGCGGGGTTGTGCGACCCGGTGGCGAGCCGCCGGATCGTCGACGCAGGTCCGGACGTCGTCGCGTACCTGCGCAGCCTCGGCGCCCGCTTCGACACCCGCGGCGACTCCTCGCTCGCGCTCGGGCTGGAGGGCGCGCACTCCCAGCACCGGATCGTGCACGCCCACGGCGACGGGTCCGGCCACGAGATCACCCGGGCCGCCACGGCCGCGGTGCGGGCCGCCACCCACATCACGGTCCTCGAGCACACGCTCGCCCGGCGGATCCTGGTGAGCGACGGGCGGGTCACGGGCGTGGTCCTGCAACCTGCCCATCGGGCGGAATCGGCCCCGATAACACTACGTACCGGCAGTGTCGTCCTCGCGACCGGCGGCGCGGGGGCGCTCTTCGCGCACACCACCAACCCGCGCGGCTCGTGGGGCAGCGGCCTCGCCCTCGGGCTGCGGGCGGGCGCGGTCGCCCGGGACCTGGAGATGGTGCAGTTCCACCCCACCGCCCTGGACGTGGGAGCGGACCCGATGCCGCTGGTCAGCGAAGCCGTACGGGGTGAGAGCGCCCACCTGATCGACGAGCGCGGCGCCCGGCTGCTTCCCGACGATCTGGCACCGCGGGACGTGGTGTCCCGCGGGGTCTGGGCCGCGCTGGAGGACGGCCGAGGGGTGTTCCTCGACACGCCCGGCGCGCTGGGTGCTTCGTTCGCGCGGCGGTTCCCGACGATCGCCGCGGCCTGCGCGCAGGCGGGGCTCGACCCGAGCACGCAGCCGCTGCCCGTCCGGCCCGCCGCGCACTACCACATGGGCGGGCTGGTCACCGACGAGCGCGGGCGGACAACGGTGCCCGGCCTCTGGGCCGTCGGCGAGGTCGCCAGCACCGGGCTGCACGGCGCCAACCGGCTGGCCAGCAACTCCCTCCTGGAGGCGGTCGCGGTCGGCCGTAGCGCGGGCCGGGACGTCCGCGATCAGGGGTTCCGCCGGGCACTGTCCGTCGTCCCGGACCACGATCCTCGGCCGGTCACCGATCCCTGGCGGGAAACGAGCCACGGACCCGTGGCTAGGTCTGTGGCTGCGTCTGTGTCGTCGCGTGCTCCCGCCGATGGAGCCCGCGGACCGGCGGTCGCCGCGGAGCTGAGGAGCGCGGGCGAGGCTGAGCCTGAACGTGCCGGATGGCCCGCGGGGCCGACGACCGCGGACCGGGCCATCCTGGAGCGCTGCGTCGGCGTCCTGCGTGACGAGGCTCGGTTGGCGGAGGCGATCGCTGCCTTGCGGCCCGGCGCCGAGGAGCACGACGCCCGCCTCGTGGCCCTCCTGATCGCGTGGTCCGCGTACCGTCGCACCGAGAGCCGCGGCGGCCACTACCGGACCGACCACCCCCGGCCGGGACGCGGCGGCCACACCGTCATCACGCTGGAGCAGGCGCTGGCCGAGATCGACGGCCGGCACCCCACCACGAGGAGCGCCTAATGCTGGACCTGCAGATCGAACCCGTCGTCCGCGCGGCCCTGCTCGAAGACCTCGGCCGCGCCGGCGATCTCACGACCGACGCCTGCGTCCCGGCGGACCAGATCGGCACGGTCGCGCTGGTCGCGCGCGACCCAGGCGTCGTTGCCGGCACGGACTGCGCGCGGCTGGCCTGGACCCTGCTGGACCCCCGCGTGGAGGTCACGATCGACGCGCCCGACGGCACCCCGCTGAGCCCCGGAACGGTGATCGGGACGGCGCGCGGCCCGGTACGGGCGCTGCTCACCGGCGAACGCGTGGCGCTGAACTTCCTGGGGCACCTGAGCGGCGTGGCCACAGCGACGGCGACGCTCGTTGCGGCGGTGGACGGGACGAACGCGCGGATCTGCTGCACGCGCAAGACCACGCCCGGCCTGCGCGCGCTGCAAAAGGCAGCGGTACGGGCTGGCGGGGGGATGAATCACCGGTTCGGGCTCGACGACGCGGTGCTCATCAAGGACAACCACGTGGCGTTCGCCGGGTCGATCACGCAGGCCGTCGGCCGGGCCCGCGCGCACGTCGGGCACCTGGTGAAGATCGAGGTCGAGGTAGACACGCTCGAGCAGCTGCGGGAACTGCTCGCTCTGCCCGGACGGCAGGGAGCGGACGCGGTGCTTCTCGACAACATGGGGCCCGACATGCTGCGGGAGGCCGTGGCCATGGTGGACGGCCGTCTGATCACCGAGGCCTCCGGGCGCATCACGCCGGAGAGCGCGCGCTCGCTCGCGCAGGCGGGTGTCGACCTGATCTCGGCGGGCTGGCTGACGCACAGCACGTCGGTCCTCGACATCGGCCTGGACCACCGCGCCTGACCCGCAGGCGGCCCATGTCGTAGCGAGGTCCGCAAGACCGGCGACGCCGCGACGTCAGGGCGTCAGCAGGACCAGTGCTGCAGGAGGCAGGACTCGATCAGGGGGTGGTGATAGGCGATCCACACCTCGCGGCCGTTGCTCCAGGCGCGGGCGAAGGCCGGACCGCACACGCACTCGTCATCGGGCTCGTGCTCGATGACGTCGTCGGGAATCGCGTGGATGGTCACGCCCTCTCATCGGCCGCGTCTCGCCCGGATCAATGCTGAAGCGGGTTGACCTTCACCACATCCCGGCCCATCCCGCGGCGCCCGGGGAGAGCGTCGCCTCGTCCTGCGGCGGTGAGGCGGGGCGCCTCGGCGTCAGGCGCTGAGAGATCGGTGTCAGGTCGCGAGAAGGCGGTGCACCACCGTGTCGGCGAGCAGCCGACCCCGCAGCGTGAGGACCACGCGCCGCTCCCCCGCGTCACCCGGGGGATGACCAGTCAGCGCCGGTCCAGGCTCCACCAGGCCGTCGGCGATCAGGTCGCTCACCGCCGCGCGCCCGGCGGGTCGCAGCGCGTCCAGCGGCAGTCCGCGCGCAAGGCGGACGCCCAGGAGCACCAGCTCGTCGTACTGCTGGTCGGCCGTCAGCACTTCCCGCCCCTGCCCGGGTGACGCCCCCGCGCTGAGCCGCTGCGCGTACGCTGCGGGGTGCCGTACGTTCCACCAGCGCACCCCACCGACATGGCTGTGCGCCCCCGGACCCACACCCCACCATTGCCCGCCGCTCCAGTAGCCCTCGTTGTGGCGGCAGGCGTCGGCCGGGGTCCGCGCCCAGTTGCTGATCTCGTACCAGCCGAACCCGGCGGCGCGCAGCACCTCGTCGGCCGCCTCGTACTTGTCCGCCTCGTCGTCGTCCGCGGGGGCGGGCAGCTCACCGCTGCGGACCCGCGCGGCCAGGCGCGTCCCCTCCTCGACCACCAGCGCGTAGGCGGACACGTGGTCCACGCCCAACTCCACGGCCGCGCGCAGGCTCTCCCGCCAGTCCTCCAGCGACTCCCCCGGCGCGCCGTAGATCAGATCCACACTCGTCGCGAGCCCCGCCTCCCGCGCAGCCAGGACGGCCTCATGGACGTTCCCGGGTACGTGCGTGCGATCGAGGGCAGCGAGCACGTGCGGCTCCGACGACTGCATCCCGAGGCTCACCCGTGTGAACCCGCCGTCGGCCAGCGCCGCCAAAGACGCGGCGTCGACGGTGTCCGGGTTGGCCTCGACGCTCACCTCCGCGGACGGCTCGAGGCCGAAGGTCGCCTGAATCGTGGCGAGGACACGTACGAGGTCCGCGGCCGGGAGCATCGTCGGCGTGCCCCCGCCGAAAAAGACCGTTGCGGCCGGCCGCGCGGCTGGGCCCAGCACCTCGCGGGCGAGCGCGAGCTCCCGGATCACCAGGTCGGCGTAGTTCGCCGGCGCCGGGCCGCTGCCGAGCTCTGAGGGGACGTAGGTGTTGAAGTCGCAGTAGCCACACCGCGCCCGGCAGAACGGGACATGTACGTAGACGCCGAACGGCCCGCTTCTGCTCGCGGCGAGCGCGTGCCGCGGCAGCGACCCGTCACCGGGGACGGGGTCGCCAGCGGGCGGGGTGGAGGGCATGCCCGGAAGTCTCGCAGACGTGGTGCGTCGGCCGACCGGGCGCCACAGCGCCGGCGCGTCAGCGCTGCCCGGCCGGCTCCGGCTCCTGGACGGCCCCCGGCTCGTCGGCCTCGGCCTGGCCGCCCACGTCGGGCGACTCGCCGTGGCCGTCCTGCGACTGCCCGGACTCGTCCACCGCGTGCTCCGCGCCGGCGGCGCCCTCGGCGGACGCCTCGCCGTCCCCTGCCTGGCCCTCGGGCGACTCCTGCGCGATCTCGCCCAGCTGGCGGCCGTCCTCGGTGCCTGACCCCTCATGGCCGGGCTGCTCGTGTCCTGCCTGCTCGTGGACTGACTCCTCGTAGCCGGCCTCTGCGCTCGTCGAGAGCTCCCCCAACAGCTCGTCGCCCACGCCCACGCCGACACCGAACGTGGCCAGCATCGTGCGCACGTTGCTCAGCTGGGAGGTGATCGAGTCGCGGCGGGCCATCGCGGCCGCCAGCTCGCGCTCGGACTCGCGGCGGATCCGCTCGGCCTGGATCCGCGCGGTCTCCACCATCTCGTGGGCCTGCTCCTTGGCCTCGGCGAGCCGGTGGGCGGCCTCCTCGGCCGCGCCAGCCCGCTCTTGGTCCCCCTCGGCGCGAAGGGTCTCGACGCGGTCGACGACGCGCTTGAGCTCTTCCTCCTGCGCCGCGATCTGCCCCTGGAACTCTCGCGCCGCGTGCTCGCGGCGCTGCCCCAGCGTGTGCTCGAAGTCCGCCGCCGCGGCGGAGGCGTGCGCCCGCTGCCGCTCGTAGTAGGCCTCAGCCTCCTCCCGCCGGGCGGCCGCGTCCCGCACCGCGTCGTCCACGATCGTGCCGGCGCTCTCGCGGGCGTCGATCATCAGCTGCTCGGAGTCGGTGTCGGCGCGCTCCCTGGTCTCGGCCGCGTACTGCTCGGATCCGCGCCGCACCCGCTCGGCCTCGTCCGTGGCGTCGGCGCGGATCCGATCGGCGTCGCTGCTCGCCTTGGTCAGCATGGACGCGGCCTCCGCCTCCGCCAGCGAGAGGATCTGACCGATGCGCTTGCCGAGATGGACGAACGTGGAGGTGTCGACCTCCGCGGGAGACTGCGCGTGGGCCTGCGCCTGCGCGCTCTCCGCCCTGGCCACCGCCTCGCTCGCCCGGGCCTGCTCCTCGCTGAGCTTGACGCGCAACGCTTCCCGCTCGGACTCGAGCTGCTCCAAGCGGCGCCGCAGGTCGTCACGTTCGCTGGCCGCGGCGGAGGCCTGGCCCGCGGCTCTGGCGCTGTCCTCCCGCGCGGTCGCCGCGGCCTCGCGGGCCGCCGTCAGCGCGGACTCGACCTGTGCGGGGTCGAACCCGCGGAAGACAATGGCGAACTGCTGCGCTCCGCCGTCGATGGTCATCAGGGCTCCTCGCTGTTCGGGGTGGTGCTGGTGGGGGTGGGGTCGCCGCCGTGGCGGGCTCCGACGGGGACAGGATGCTCCGGCACGCCGAGTGCCTCGATCACGGCGGACAGGTCGTCCAATTGCCGTGCGATGTCGTCACGCTGGGCGGCGAGGGCGTTCACCTCGTCGCGCGCCCGGGCGGCGGCCGCCTCCGCCTCCGAGCGCATCCGCTCGGTCCGCTCCTGCGCCTGCTGGGTCATCGTCATGATCTCCAGCCGACTGGTGCGGTGGTATTCGTACGCCTCCCGGTGCACGCGTTCGGCCTCGGCGCCGGTGCGGTCCCGGACGAGCTTGGCCGCCCGCTCGGCTTCGGTGAGGCGACGCGTCGCGCGCTCCTCGATCTCTTCGGCGCGGGCACGCGACTCGGCCAGGATCTCCTCGGCGTCGCGACGCGCGGACGCGACGGCCACCTCCGCCTCGTGGCGGGCCGCGCGCAAGGCGGCCTCGGCCTCCTCGCGACGCCGCACCACCTCACCCTCCGAGTCCGCCACGTAGGCGCCCGCCCGGGTCCGAGCGCTCGCGAGCAGCACCGAGGCCCGCCCCCGAACGGTGCGGGCGCGGCGCTCCAACTCGTAGTGATGCGCCTTGTGCCGTCCGGCCATCTCCGCTTCGGTCTTGGCCATCAGCTCCGCGGCGGTCGCCGTCGCCCAGGCCAGGTGCTCCTCGGCCTGCGCCATGGTCGCTGCCGCCGATTCCTCGGCCTGGACCTGCCGGGCCTGCGCGTCGGCCTGCGCGTGCGCCTCCAGGTCGGCCGCGCGTTGCTGGGAGTTGCGCTCCGCCGCGGCCAGCTCCTGGTAGCGGCGAGCGATCTCCGCGTCCGTCTCGGCGCGCAGCCGCTCGCGCTCGACCCGGGCCTCCTCGGCGAGCCGCGCGGCCTCCTCCTGCGCGTGCTGCACGACGCCCTGGGCCGCCCGTTGGGCCTCCTCGTCGCGCTCCGCCAAGAGCTGCTGGTAGGAGCGCTCCTCCTGCGCCAGCCGCTCCCGCTGAGCGGCGGCTTCCTGCTCGGCGCGCTCCCGGATGCCGTGGGCATCCCGACTCCCCTGGTCGCGGATCTGCTGCGCGGTCTCCTCTGCGAGCGCGATGGCCTCGCTGGCAGCCTTGGACGCCTGCGTCTGCACGACGGCGGCCTGGTCGGTCGCGTCCGTGATCAGCGCGTCGACCTCGGTGCGGCCGCGGGTGAGCAGCTCCTGCGCCTCGGCGCGAGCCCGGGCGATGCCGTCCTGGGCGTGGCGCAGCTCGTCGTGCGCCTCGACGGTCGCCTTGGCGATCCGGTCGGCCTCTTCGCGCGCGTGCGCCGCCTGGGTCTCCGCCTCCGAGCGGACCTCGTCGGCGATCGCCTGGGCGCGCGCGAGGATCGACAGGGTCTCCCGCACGCTGTCATCGACGTCGAGGCCGCCCACTGGTGCGGGCGCCTCCCCGGCCACGGTCATGCCCCCGATGATGGCATGTCACGGCCCGCATGACGACCATCTGGGCGTGTGTCCTCCTTACTCCTGCAACGAAATCCGTGATTCAGGCGGGTCGGATGGTGCGATCTGCCGCCGACGGACCGCCTGGATGTCGAACGCTGTTCGTCCCTGTCGGGCGCCCTTGCGTTCGAAGTGGGTCTCGGGTCGACCCTCCCAGCGGGGCGCGTAGCCCCCGGATGGCCCGCCCTGATAGGGGTTGCACAGCATGGGCACGGACTCGACCGCCACCAGCATCGAGGCGGCGTAGTCCGCCCAGTCCGTCGCGAGGCGCAGCACCCCGCCGGGCGATAGCACCTGGGCGGCGTCGCGCAGCGTCGCGGGGGTGATCAGGCGCCTCTTGTGGTGGCGCGCCTTGGGCCAGGGATCCGGGAAGAAGATGCGGATCTCCGCGACCGACGCCGGCTCCAACCCCGTGCGCAGCAGCGCCGCCGCGTCGGCCTGCAGGACGCGTACGTTGCAGAGGCCGGCGCGATCCGCCCGCAGCACGGTCTTGGCCGCGCCGGGGCGATAGACCTCCACGGCCAGGTGGTCCCACTGCGGGTGCGCCGCCGCGGAGGCGAGCACGACCTCCCCAACGCCGGAACCGATCTCGACGACCAAAGGCGCCGACCGGCCGAAGGCCATCACCGGGTCGAACCGCCACCGCGGATCCAGGGACGCATCCCGCTCGCCACGCTGCGGGTGCACGAGCAGTTCCTCGTGCCGTGGCCGCCACGCTCGCGCGATCTTGGGGTGCACGCGCCCGTCGCGGCGCGCGAACGAGACCACCTCGCGGCGTAGGCCCCGCGGCAACGGCCCGCGCGGCTCCTGGGTCACTTCTTGGCGGCCTCGACGTCGTCCGAGGACAGCGCGGCGATGAACGCCTCCTGGGGCACCTCGACGCGGCCGACCATCTTCATGCGCTTCTTGCCCTCCTTCTGCTTCTCCAGCAGCTTGCGCTTGCGGGAGATGTCGCCCCCGTAGCACTTCGCCAGGACGTCCTTGCGGATCGCCCGGATCGTCTCCCGGGCGATGATCCGGGAGCCGATGGCCGCCTGGATCGGCACCTCGTACTGCTGGCGCGGGATCAGCTTGCGCAGCTTGCTCGCCATCGCCACCCCGTACGAATACGCCTTCTCCTTGTGCACGATCGCGCTGAACGCATCCACCTGCTCGCCCTGCAGGAGGATGTCCACCTTGACGAGGTCGGCCACCTGATCGCCGTCGGGTTCGTAGTCCAGCGAGGCATATCCGCGGGTGCGCGACTTCAACTGGTCGAAGAAGTCGAAGACGATCTCCGCGAGGGGCAGCGTGTAGCGCATCTCCACGCGTTCCGGGCTGAGGTAGTCCATCCCCCGCAGCGTCCCGCGCCGTTGCTGGCAGAGCTCCATGATCGCGCCGATGAACTCGCTCGGCGCCAGGATCGTGGCCCGTACGACGGGCTCACGGATTTCCGCCACCTTGCCCGTAGGGAACTCGCTCGGGTTGGTCACCTCCACGACGGAGCGGTCCTCCATCGTGACGTCGTACTCGACGTTCGGCAGCGTGGAGATCAGGTCCAGCCCGAACTCCCGCTCCAGCCGCTCCCGCACGATCTCCAGGTGCA
Source organism: Austwickia sp. (assembly GCA_039812465.1). Taxonomy (GTDB): domain Bacteria; phylum Actinomycetota; class Actinomycetes; order Actinomycetales; family Dermatophilaceae; genus Austwickia. The sequence continues at coordinate 21,748 of JBDIAS010000006.1, forward strand.
GCATCCCGAGGAAGCCCACCCGGAAGCCGAAGCCGAGCGCCGCGGACGTCTCCGGCTCGTAGACCAGGGCGGCGTCGTTGAGCTTCAGCTTGTCGAGGGCGTCCCGCAGCTCCGGGTAGTCCGAGCCGTCGATCGGGAACAGCCCCGAGAACACCATCGGACGCGGGTCGCGGTAGCCTCCGAGGGCCGCCTCCGCGGGCCTGCCCGCACCCGTCACCGTGTCGCCCACCCGCGACTGGCGCACGTCCTTCACCCCCGTGATCAGGTAGCCCACCTCGCCGACCCCAAGCCCCGCGCAGGGCTCCGGCTCCGGGGAGGAGACGCCGATCTCGAGGAGCTCGTGGGTCGCCTTCGTACTCATCATCAGGATCCGCTCGCGCGGGTTGAGCTGCCCGTCGATCACGCGGACGTAGGTAACCACGCCCCGGTACGTGTCGTACACGGAGTCGAAGATCATGGCCCGCGCGGGGGCCTGCGCGTCACCGCTCGGCGGGGGCACCCGCTCCACGATCCGGTCGAGCAGTTCCTGCACGCCCACGCCCGTCTTGCCGGAGACGTGCATGACCTCCCCCGTATCGCACCCGATGAGATGCGCGAGTTCCTCGGCGAACTTCTCCGGCTGCGCCGCGGGCAGGTCGATCTTGTTGAGCACCGGGATGATCTCCAGGTCGTGCTCCATGGCCAGGTAGAGGTTCGCCAACGTCTGCGCTTCGATGCCCTGCGCGGCGTCCACGAGCAGAATGGCCCCCTCGCAGGCGGCCAGGCTGCGGGACACCTCGTACGTGAAGTCCACGTGCCCGGGGGTGTCGATCATGTTCAGGCAGTACGTCTCCGCGGTGCCACTCGCCGCGAAGCCGGGCTCTGCCGTCGAGCCTGGCGCCGCGGCCCAGGGCATCCGCACGGCTTGGGACTTGATCGTGATCCCGCGCTCGCGCTCGATGTCCATGCGGTCCAGGTACTGGGCGCGCATGACCCGCTCGTCCACCACGCCGGTGATCTGCAGCATCCGATCGGCCAGCGTCGACTTGCCGTGGTCGATGTGGGCGATGATGCAGAAGTTGCGGATCAGCTCCGGCGGCGTCGCCGCGGGCGGCAACGCGCGGGGGGCGCGGGGTGACACAGGCGAAACCTCGGGGGGTGAAGGGCGACGGGCGGCCCGACCTGGGCGGGGAGCGGGCCTCCCCGTCCGCGGGACGAGGCGACGCGCTGCGGCCCACCGCAGGAGCGGGCCCGCCGCCCATCATCCCACGACGGCGGGGGTCGACCCGCACGCCGCCCGGTGGGCCAGGACCGCGACGGCCGGCGTCTGCCGCGCTGGCTACCGTTCACCCCATGGACTCTGCCCGCCTCACCGCCGCCCTGCGTTCCGCGCTCAGCACCCTCGGCCGGGGCGTCCTGGAGGGCGCGGCGGGACGACGGCTGCCGGACCAGCGACGCCCTGGGCACAACGAGCGCAGACCCGACCCCGGCGCTCCCCCTCCGGGCGGTCCCGCGCGCGGCGGGTACGCCGGTGACTTCCGGGGAGTGCCGACCATCGACTACGCGCCCGCGTCGGATGGTGATCCGGACCCGGGCGAGATCGTCTGGGCCTGGGTGCCGTACGAGGAGGACCACACTCGAGGCAAGGACCGTCCGGTCCTCGTGATCGGCCATGACGGCGCGCTGCTGCTGGCCCTTCAGGTGACCAGCCAGGACCATGACCGGGACGCGGCCCAGGAGGCTCGGGCGGGGCGCTACTGGATGGACATCGGCACCGGCCCGTGGGACCCGCAGGGACGGCCCAGCGAGGTGCGCGTGAACCGCATTCTCCGCCTCGATCCGCGGGCGGTGCGCCGGGAAGGCTCCGCCCTGGACCGGCGCCGGTACGAGGAGGTGACCGCCGAGGTCCTCCGGAGGGTCCGGTGAGCTCCCCCGCGGAGGTGGTTGCCTGCGGGCCGCCGCGGATCCGCGACGCCGTCCCCGCCGACGCAGGCCCCTGCGCCGCGATCTACGCCCCCTTCGTGGCGGGCTCCGTCGTGTCGTTGGAGGAGTCGCCGCCGGACAGTAGCGAGATGGCGCGGCGGATCGAGAGCGTCCAGCGCACCCACGCCTGGCTGGTCCTGGAGGTCGACGGCCGGGTCGTCGGGTACGCGTACGGCGCGCCCTTCCGCAGCCGGTACGCGTTCCGGTGGACGGCCGAGGTCAGCGTCTACCTCGCGCCGCAGGCACGGGGAAACGGCAGCGGACGGGCACTGTACGAGGCGCTGTTCGACGTTCTCGCCGCGCGAGGCTACCGACGGGTGGTCGCCTGCGTCGTCGAACCCAACCCCGCCAGCACCGCGCTGCACCGGGTCCTCGGGTTCGGCCTCGTCGGCACCTTCCGGGACGTGGGCTACAAAGGCGGGGCCTGGCAGGACCTCACCTTCGTCGAGCGAGCGATCGGACCCGACGATGACCCCCCGCCGCAGCACCTCGGCCCCTGACTGCGGGTTCTTCGCCAGGTTCCTCGGAGCAGTCGAGGACGCAACCATGGGTCACCGTATGGCCCGACTGCTCCGAGCAGCCCGAACGCCCGGACCCTGGGGTCACATCCCGGCGAGGATCTCGTCCACCTGGGCGTCAGTGAGCTCGTGGTGGTAGGCGTCCTTGTAGAACCGGTGCGTGAGCCGCTTGAGGTGATCCTGCGTCATCTTCTCCGGATACATCTTCGAGGCCGCGAACGCCACCGACAGCGGCTGCTCGCTGGTGCGGTTGCCCCAGATGTGCGCGGCGATCGGCATGTGATAAACCCGCTTGTCCTTCACGGCCGCGACGGGCGCGAACTTCGCTTCATCGAGCGTGGTCTTCACCGATGTCGGGTCGTTGACGAAGATCACCTGCGGGTTCCACGCCACGACCTGCTCGGCGCTGAACTTCAGGCTCTCGTTGGTGTTCCCCTCGGTCACGGGTTTGCCGCCCGCCCTGGCGATCCACCACTGGGCGATCGTGTGCGGTTGGCCCATGCTCTTGGGATCCAGCGACAAGGCGCTGACCCGCTCCGAGTCCGGCACGTCCTTCACCGCGTCGCCCACCTCGGCGACGATCGCGTCGAACGTCTGTGAGTAGTCCTGCGCACGATCCGGCACGTTCAGCGCCTCGCCGAGCAGCGTCACGACCTTCTTGACGTCCTCGTCGTTCTGCCAGCGCAGCACGATGGTCTTCACGCCGATCTTGTCCAGTTGGTCGACGTCGCCGGGGGTCATCGTCAGCACGACGTCCGGCTTGGCGGCGACGATCTCTTCGGCCTTCGCTCCGTATTCGGGCGACTGCATGACCGGCTGGCCACCGATCTGCGGGCCGAACACGTACTGGTATTTCCAGCGAGTGTCCTTGGTGAAGTTCGGCGGCAGGCCGTCGACGATCAGGTCACCCTTGCCGAGCGCAAAGAGGAAGCTGTTGATCACCGGAACCGACCCGAGCGTGACCACCCGCGTGACGTTGACGGGGAGCTCGACCTGGCGCCCGGCCATGTCGGTCACGGTGCGCGTGGCGTTCTGCCCGCTCGCCGTCGGTGAGTCCCCAGGCGATCCGGCGGACGAGCCGCACCCGCTCGCGGCGAATGCCACAGCCGCGGCCAGGGCGAGCGACGCGACGCGCCGGGAGGGGAAGTTTCGACCCCGCGCGGGGGAAGCCGCCGTGGACAGTGTGAGACGGGTTGACATAGCGGTCCTTTCAGGGGTGGGAGAGGGTCGGCGAGGAAGAGGCGGGAAGGATGGGCGATTCGCCAGCGACAGGCGGGGATGCGGGCAGAGGCACGCAGGCTGGCACGTCCCCGGTCGACAGGCGGATCATGCCCACCTCGACGGGGGTGCCGTAGACCTCGCTGAGCCGCGCCGACGTGAGGACGTGGGTCGGGGGTCCCTGCGCGACGATGCGTCCGCCCTGCAGCAGGAGCGCCTGGTCGGCCTCCCGGAGGGCCTGGTCGGGATCGTGCGTCGTCATCACGACCGCGCGGCCCTGGCGAGCGAGCGTGCGGACGACGGCCAGAACGCGCGCGGAATTGCCGACGTCGAGCGCGGCGGTGGGCTCGTCGAGCACGAGCATCCGCGCCTCCTGGACCACGGCGCGCGCCATGAGCGTCAGCGCCCGCTCGCCACCCGAGAGGGAGCCGAACGACTGGTCCGCCAGACGTTCGATCCCCAAGTCAGCCAGCACGTCCCACGCGGCGCGGCGGTCGGCCGCGGAGGGCGTGCGGAGGAAGCCCACGTGGGGCGTGCGTCCCATCACCGCCATGTCGAGCGCGGTGAACGGAAAGGTGGTGTTCGCCGATTGCGGGACGTACGCCACGAGGCGCGCCCGCTCGCGGGCGCTGAGCTGGTGGACGGGGACGCCCGCCATGGCGATGTGACCACGCGCGCCCCGCAGCAGGCCCAGCAGCAGCCGCAGCAAGGTCGTCTTGCCCGCTCCGTTGGGTCCGAGCAGGCACACCACGTCGCCGTCCTCCACGCGCATCCCAACGTCGACGAGCCGCGCGCGCCCGCCGGGGTGGGCGAAGTGAACTCCAGACATCTCCAGTAGCGGCATCGTCCACCTCACAACCACTGCTTGCGGGCGCGGGAAAGAAGCAAGACAAAGAAGGGCGCTCCGATCAGTGCGGTCAACACACCGAGGGGCAACTCCATGGCGGTCGCGGACCGGGCCACGTCGTCCACGAGCACGAGGAGCCCGGCACCCATCAGAACGGAAGTGGGCAGGAGCCGGTCGAAGGAGGGCCCCACGGCGAAACGCGCCAGGTGGGGAACCACGAGACCGATCCAGCCGACGATCCCGGCCAGGCTCACCGCCGTGCTCGTCAGCACGGTGGCCGCCCCCACGACCACCGTCCAGACCAGGCGCCGGTTGATGCCGAGCGTCGCCGCCTCTTCGTCGCCGGCGGCCAGGACCGAGATCTGCCACCGCATCGCGTAGAGCGCCAGCAGCGAGATCGCCATGATGAGGATGGGAATGGGCAGATCTCCGGTGCCGATCCGACCGAGTCCGCCCATCAGCCAGAACGTGATCGTCGGAAGCGTGTCGATCGGGTTCGCCACGTACTGCGTGATCGAGATGAACGCCTGGAACAGCGTCGAGACCACGATGCCGGCAAGCACGAGGACGACCGTGGACCCGCCGCCCAGGAGCCGGGCGATCCCCACTGCGGCGCTGGCCGCGATGACGCCGCCAACGAAGGCCATGACCTGCACCGCTCCCCAGGGGAGGCGAGCCAAGCTCCCCAAGGCCGCGCCGAATCCAGCCCCGGCGGAGACCCCCAGAATGGCCGGGGAGACCAGTGGGTTGCGGAACATGCTCTGGTAGGCCGCCCCGGCCGCGGCGAGCCCGGCGCCCACGAGCAACGCCCCCACGATGCGGGGCAGGCGGATCTGGGTCACGACCGTCTGCTCGGCGGTGGGGACATCCGCGCTGGCGCCCACGATGTGGGCCACCAGAATGCGGACCACATCGCCGGTCGGGACGCCGTAGGGCCCCAGCGGGAACGAGAGCAGAGCGATGGCCACGACCCCGACGGTGAGGGTCGCGAGGAACCCTCGTCCGCGCCATCTGGGGCCAGACCCAGCGGACGAACTCAGCTTCTCGGCCACCTGCCCTCCTCTCCGTAGATCCTGGACGACAGTGCCATACGTACCGCGGTTACGGATAAATTTCGATGGAATAGACGTGGTTGCGCTAGGCTAACGACCTGAAAGTCCGCCAAGTGGGACGAGTGTCCGAGTCGCGAGTCGGCGGGACACCACCGTGGAACACGACAACAACGTGGAAATGGAGCAACGAGCATGTGCACCGACAGGCGCGATCCGGCAGCCGACGCGGCGACGTACGAACGCGTGGAGGACCTGATCGCCGTACTCAAGCCGGGCATGGACCTGTGCACGAGTGATTTCACCGGCTGGGCCGACATCGAGTCGATCCACGGCGCCGACGAGACCGCCTACATCGCGGCCCGCAAGCGTGACGGCGGAGCGCTGGTACACGTCCCGGTGGACATGGTCATCGGGATCCACCACGACACGTGCGTGCGCATCGACCGGTCCCGAGCGACCATCGACCGGCAGGGCTGGGAGGTTGCCTGACACCCCTCTCGACAACCGTCCGGCGGGGATCTCGATGCACCCCATCGGGGTCCTCCGCACGTCGTACGAATCGGCCGACCAGACCCCCATCCAGGGCGTTTTCCGGCCTGCGGGCGCCGGCACGATCGTGGTGGCCGACGAGTACGCCGAGGGCCTGACGGATATCGAGGGATTCACCCATCTGATCGTGCTCTACGTGTTGAATCGCGGCGGACCGGTCCGTCTGCAGCCGCTCCCGCTGCTCGACGACACCACCCACGGCGTGTTCGCCACGCGGTTTCCCGCCCGCCCCAACCGGATCGGCTTGACCGTCGTGACGCTGCACTCGCGCGACGGACACGTCCTGCACGTCCGGGGGGTCGACATGTTCGACGGGACGCCGGTGCTCGACATCAAGCCCTACGTCCCCCGCTTCGACGCCTTCCCAGAGGCGAGCGAGGGGTGGTTTGAAGACCACGACGATCGACCGAAGCCACCGGGGCGCGAGTGACCGCGCCCTGACGCCATCTCGCCCGTGAGATCGTCACCCGCAGTCCAGATGATGATCCTCAGGGATGGCTTCTCAATCTTCTTTCGTCGGGGCGGACACGATCCCGATCGGCAAGGGCGCGGACGCGATGCTGCCGAAGGTCGGCGCGACTCAGAGCAGCGGCTGGGCCGACCGGGTCAAGGCCAACATCGTCTCCCGAGAGCTCGGAGTCCAGCCGATCGTCACCAAGGTGAGCGCGGCCACGGCCGACGCGGGCATCGTGTACGCGACCGACGTCCCGTACGACCCCAAGGGCCTGAGCACCGTCGACATGGCCGACGCGCAGAACGCCTTCGTACCGTTCTCGATCGCTCCGGTGAGCGCCGGCAAGAACAAGGCGGGCGCGTCGTCCTTCATCGAATTCATGACCAAGGGTGAAGGGCACAACCTGCAGACCGAGGCGAAGTTCCTCCCCTCCGCCCCGTGATCGGTTCGCGACCGGCGTGACGCCGGCGGCCCACGCCGGCCACACGGGTCGGCGTCGATCTGGTGCGCAGGTGGCCGTCGACACGGCGCCCTTCGCCCTCATCGCCGTGTGGCTGGTCGTGCTTCTGGCGGCCCCCGTGGGCGGGTTGGCATGGGCGGCCCTGACCGACGATCTCCCCCGCCACCTGCGTGAACCGAGCGTGCAGGCCGCGATCCGCCTGTCGCTGGCGACCTCCGCCGTCAGCACCGTCGTCATCGTCGCGACCGGCACGCCCCTGGCGTACCTCCTGGCGCAGTCCCGCTTTCCCGGCCGAGGGGCGCTGCAGGCGCTGGTCGACCTTCCCATCGTCCTGCCACCGATGGTGGCCGGGATCGCGATGCTGCAGATGGTGACCGGGCTCCATGACGATCCGCTCACCAGCTCAGGAGCAGAGCCTGATCGGGATGCGATCAGTTCCAGGCGCTGGCCGACGATCGCCCGGCGGTGGCGGCTGCAGGTGCTCACCCCGGTCGCCGAGCAGCTGTCGGCCAGTGACGTGCTGCCGTTCCCCAGCCCGATGGGGCTGGGGCCGGCCGTGCCGGATCAGTCCAGATAGTCCCGCAGCACCTGCGACCTGCTCGGGTGGCGCAGCTTCGACATCGTCTTCGACTCGATCTGGCGGATGCGCTCCCGGGTCACGCCGTAGACCTTGCCGATCTCGTCCAACGTCTTCGGCTGCCCATCGGTCAGACCGAAGCGCATCGAGACGACCCCGGCCTCGCGCTCGGAGAGCGTATCCAGCACGGAGTGCAACTGCTCCTGCAGGAGCGTGAAGCTTACCGCGTCCGCGGGAACGACCGCCTCGGAGTCCTCGATCAGGTCACCGAACTCGCTGTCCCCGTCCTCACCGAGTGGGGTGTGCAGGGAGATCGGCTCGCGCCCGTACTTCTGGACCTCGACGACCTTCTCGGGCGTCATGTCCAGCTCCTTCGCCAGCTCCTCCGGGGTGGGCTCACGGCCCAGGTCCTGCAACATCTGGCGCTGCACGCGGGCGAGCTTGTTGATGACCTCGACCATGTGCACCGGGATCCGGATGGTCCGGGCCTGGTCGGCCATGGCCCGCGTGATCGCCTGCCGGATCCACCAGGTGGCATAGGTGGAGAACTTGAAGCCCTTCGTGTAGTCGAACTTCTCCACGGCGCGGATCAGGCCTAGGTTGCCTTCCTGGATCAGGTCGAGGAAGAGCATCCCGCGTCCGGTGTATCGCTTCGCGAGCGAGACCACGAGGCGCAGGTTCGCCTCCAGGAGGTGGTTCTTGGCGTTCTTGCCGTCCTGGGCGATCCACCACAGCTCGCGCTTGAGCTTGGGTTCGAGCTCCTCGCCGGAGTTCAGCTTCTCCTCGGCGAACAGGCCCGCCTCGATCCGCTTGGCGAGCTCGACCTCTTGCTCGGCGTTGAGGAGCGCGACCTTGCCGATCTGCTTGAGGTAGTCCTTCACCGGGTCGGCGGTGGCGCCGGCCGTGACGACCTGCTGCGCGGGGGCATCGTCATCATCATCGTCCCGCAGGACGTAGCCGCCTTCTTCCGGCTCGCCGTCCTCGGCGCCCTTGCCGGTCTTGCGGGCACCCCGAGCGGCGGGGGCGGCCGTTGGGGGGCGCGCGTCGGAGCGGGCGGCCTTCGCGTCGGCCGCATCGGTGCCGCCCTCGTCCTCCGCGTCCGTCTCGTCGCCCTCCGGCTCCTCGGCCTCCGTGGCATCGTCAGCCTCGACGTCCACGAGCGCCTCGACGTCCTCCACCGCGACTTCTGCCACCGCGACCTCAGCGTCGCCGGGCTCCACCTCGTCCAGCGCCGCGAGTTCCTCTTCGGGCTCCTCCACCGCCGGGGCAGCCGCCGCCTTCTTGGTCGCGGCCTTCTTCGCGGCCGTCTTGCGGGGTGCGGCCTTGCGCGCCGCGGCCTTTCGGGGCGCGCCGGCCGGTTCGTCCTCCGACGCCGCTTCGGCCGCTGCCGTCTTCTTCGCGGCGGTCGCCTTGGCGGCGGTCGTGCGAGCCGTGGTCTTGCGCGCGGCCGTCTTGCGCGCGGTGCCTGTCGCCGGCGTCTCGGAGCCGTCCGATCGGGCCGCGCGGGGAGCGGTCAGCCGCACATCACCGGAGATGGCGAAGCCCTCGGCCTCCAGGGCTCCCACGATCGCCTTGCGGCGCGCGGTCTTCAGGCCGTCCGAGTCCATGGCGTCCGAGAGCAACGAACCCTCGACGGAACGGGACTTGGCCGCGCCCTTCACCACCTGGGCCACGGAGGGCTCGGTCGAGGCGGCGGAGCGGGAGCGGGAGCGGGTGGTCGAAGCGTTCGGCACGGAAGCTACACCGACACCTTTCGTCGTTCGGGGGATTCGCCAGCTCCTCCGACCCACGAGTCACCTTGCCCGCCAAAGGCGTTGGATCGGGCAGGGTCGATGCACGCGCACGCCTGATGAAGGCCGGGAATCGCTGCTGGGTGACCGCCCGATGGGGGGCACGCCTCGCCTCGTGGGTCGTCAGGGGTGGTGCGCAGGTCGACTGGGTTGTCCGTGGGTCCGAAGGGCCGTTGACATTATAAAGTGGTCCGACCCGGAAGCGCCCCTCCTGCCCCTGGTTGGAGCGATTTCACGCCGTCGTTCGGGGCAGGTCACTCTTGACGGCGAGCACGGGGCACGCCGCCTCGAGCACGATCCGCTGGGCATGAGAACCGAGCAGCAGCTTCCCGACGGGACGCCGTCGCCGGACCCCGATCACGATCAACTCCGCGCGTTCCTTCTCCGCGACGTCGATCAGGAACGCCCCGAACTCGGCCCCCGGTGGCACCGCGATCCGCTCGAGCTGCAGGCCGGCCCCGGCGAGTCGCGCAGCCGCGTTCTCCAGTTCGTCGGAGCTGGCTTCCAACTCCTCCTCCGCGGGGCTCCGCGGGAACTCCGTGTCCGTGACGACCACGAGGCGACCCCGCCGCAGCACACATTCCGAGGCCGCCCGGCGCATCGCCGCGCGACCCTCCGGGGTGGCTGTGCCACCTGCCACAACGGTCACCGTCGTCCTCCTCGTTCCGGCCGCCCTCGTGGACGGGCGCATCCGACCAACCGACGCTAGCGGATCGGCTAGCGGTGCGCGCCTCGTAGCAGCGACCGGGCGGCCGGACGGCCGGGCGGCCGGGCGGAGTGTGTCAGGCACCCGGGCGCAGCCGGACACCGGCGTAGACAAGGTTGAGCAGCAGGCCTGCGAGCTCGTGGGACGGATCGAGGTCCACGGCCCGCTCCAGCGCCACCCGGGCGAAGATCCCCTCGCCGAGCCACCAGGAGTGCGCCCCCGTCATCGTGAGCACGCCCACTTGAGCGGCGGGCGGCAACGCGCGGGCGAACTCACGCAGGCGCCAGGTCAGCTCCGCCGATTCGGCAGGATCAACGGGGAGGCGGTGGGAGCCGAGGCATTCGGCGAGGAGCCTCTTCGTCCGGGACGTCGTGGCGACGTACGCGCTCAGATCCGGACAGAGCCAGCCGAGGAGGGCGTCTCGAGCCCGGATGTCCGCGAGCAGGTCCACTGCACGCTGGGCCAGGGGTTGATCCACCTCGTTCGCCTCCCTCGCAGGCCCATCGGCCATCTCGCCGTCTCGGGCCGACGGCACCCCCAGGATGCGCGCCCACGCCGACAGGCCGTCACGGCGCCACTGCGTGATCCCTGTCGCGGGCGGATCGGCCGGGGGCGAGGTCACGTCCAGGACGGACTCCCCTCGCGGCTCGAAGAACCGTTCGATGCTCTCCCGGTCCGGCAGGGGGTTGACCCCCATCGCCACGAACTCCGCGACGGCCGGGACCTCATCACCGGAACGCACCGGGCGGCCCTCCGCCGGGCAGCAGCGGGGATCGGAGCAGTTGAGCTCGCGCCAGCGACCCTCGGCCACGAGCAACCGGTCGCCCAGGCGCACGCCCTCCCGCCGGCACAGGCGGGTCAGCTGGTTCAGCAACCCGCGATACGCCTTCCGCGTGTCGTCGTAGACGACCACCATGACCACGTCCGGTTGTTCGCCCCGGATGCTCTGTTGCAGGGGCAGGCTCACCTCCCTGGGGAGAGGGCCGGGCGGCGGCGGAAGATCCAGGCGGGCGGTGAGTCGGACCTGCCGGTCCCGCAAGAAGACCAGCACGACCGCGTCGCGCGGATGGAAGCCCAAGATGTACGGGAGGGCGCTGATCAGTTCACCCTGGTTGGCCAGGCGGGCGGTTCGCGTCATGCGACCACCCTCCGCGGACCGAACCACCCGGGGGCACCCCTCGCGGCGAGGCTGTGGACGACGCCTTCCACGGACGGGGCTGTGGACGACCCTCCTCACGGGCCTCCGCCGTCACGGCCCACTTGCTCACGGACCTCCGTCGTCACGCCCCACCTCATGAGCCCGAGTCACGAACCCGCGCCGAGGACGTGTCTCAACCCGAGGTGACCTCGCCGACGACGTCGCGCCGCGGGAACTCCAGTCGCACATGCTCGCCGATCTGCTTGAGCATGAAGCTGTCGAGCCCCGCACCGACGAGGCCGCCGACCACGGGCACTCCGCGGCCCAGACGCCCGAAAGTCTTCTTGCCCACCTGGGTCAGCAAGCGGAAGCCGACGGCCTTGTTGACGGCCATCAGCACCGGCCCGGGCAACCGCTCCGCCGCGAAGTTGACCACCCGGCCGGAGCCCGCGTACCCGGCCTTTTTGAGCAGGTCATCGGAGTCCGCGCCGACGAGCGACAGGAGGACCGCCGAGCGGACCTCTTCGGCCTCGATGTCGTAGCCGCGAATCACCGCGATCGCCGCGGCCATCCGCGTCGCCAGCACGTAGAAGCCCCCGACGTTCGCGGGCAGAGCCAACGGCAGTGTGAAGAACCCCCCGAGGCCGGTCACGAACCCGCCCGCAGCGACGAGCTTGAGGTGGTCCGCGATGACGCGGTCCACAGCGGCCTCCTCGTTCGGTGAGTGCCGCCGCGCATCGTCGGCCACCTTGCGCGCAGAATCGAACTGCCCACGCCCATCAATGCCGACATCCATCAGGCGCTCGACCAGTCGGGTGGCCGAGCCTGCGAGGCCGTCCGCGGGCAGTCCGGCGCCTGCGCCCGCCCCGGCCGAAGGGTCCGAGCCGTTCCGGTTCCCGAACCTGTCGAAGATGCCCACTCGTGTCCTCCTGGTCGTGTCGAATCGCCGTCTGGTGCCGTGTCGGATCGTCGTATGGTGTCGAATCGTCGTGTGGTGTCGTAGCGCGCCGCGCGGCGTTCGCCGGTGCCACCGCACACAATGTCGCCTTCCGGATCCTGCCACGCCGCTGGCGCTGCCGCCTGCGCTCGTCCGCTCCCCCCATCCGCGCGCCTCGACGCGACGTGGCCACACCGGTGGCCGTACCCTTCCCGCACGGCACTCCTCGACCGGGACCGGCGGTCGACGACGGAGTTCACGCACGACAAGGGGGCACGCATGGACGAGCGGGTCAACCAGTTCGCGGGGCAGGCAAAAGGGCTCGCGCGGGACACGAACGACCACCCGGCCGTGGAAGCGGCCGCGCGCGTCGGTTACGCGGCCAACGGCGTCGTCCACCTGTTGATCGCCTGGGCCGCGCTCGGGATCGCCTGGACGCCCGCGGCGGGCGGTTCCGCGGACCAGTCGGGCGCGCTCGCGGAGGTCGCCGCCCAACCGTGGGGGCGACCGCTGCTGTGGGTGATCGTCGCCGGTTTCGCCGGGCTCGCCCTCTGGCAGCTCACCGAGGCGATCGGGGGCTGGCATCCAGGGGGCCGCGACGGTGCGGCGGCCCGCGTGAAGGCGCTGGGCAAGATGGCCGCCTACCTCGCGCTGGGGTGGACGGCGGCGACGTTCGCTCGCGGTGGCAGCTCGGACAGCACCACCCAGACGACCGGCGCGACCGCCACGCTGCTGGAGACGCCCGGCGGCCGTGTGCTCGTCGCGATCCTGGGCCTCGCGGTCGTGGGGATCGGGGCGTACCACGTCGTGAAGGGCGTGAAGAAGAAGTACCTGGAGGATCTCGTCGCCGACCCCGGACCGGTCGCGGAGCAGGCGGGCCGGTACGGGTACGTCGCCAAGGGCGTCGCGCTCGCGGTGGTGGGTGGGCTGTTCCTCGCCGCCGCCCTACACGCGAACGCCGCGGAGGCGCGCGGGCTGGACGGGGCGCTGCGGACCCTGGCCGGCACGCCGTACGGCCCGTACCTGCTCACGCTGGTAGCGCTCGGGATCGGGGCGTACGGCGTCTACAGTTTCTTCCGCGCCCGCTATACGACCTTCTGAACCGACCCGCTTCTGAACCGACCCGCTTCTGAACCGACCCGGTCGCGTCAGCGCCCGGATCGGTTCAGCTCCCGGCCGGCTCAGTGCTCCCGACCGGATCAGTGCTCCGGTGGCTTGGGCGCGGCGTCGCCCTCCTGGCGGCGCAGGAACTCCTCGAACTCCTCGGCCAGCTGCTCCCCGCTGGGGATCAGCGAGTCGTCCCCGGCGAGCAGGGCCTGGCGCTGGCGACCGGTCACGAAGTCGTCGTACTGCTGCTCCAGCGCCGTGATCACCGGCTGCGCCTCATGGTTCTCGGCCACCTCGGAGGTGATGGCGCGCTGCGTGTCGGCCGCCGCCACCTGCAGTGCCGCGTCCGGCAGGTCGAGGCCGGTCACGGCCACCAGGTTCTCCAGGCCGGCCAGCGCCGCGGCCGGGAAGTCGGCGTGGGCGAGGTAGTGGGGCACGTGCACCGCGTAGCCGACCGCCGGCTTGGAGACCTCTCCCAGTCGGAACTCCAGCAGGTTCTGCAGGCCCGCGGGCACCTTGACCGTCCCGAAGACCGGGGTGCGGCCTTCGACCAGGTGCTCGGCGTTGGCGTGCGCGGACACCCACAGCGGGCGGGTGTGCGGGACCGTCATGGGGACCCCGTAGACGGTGACGACGAGCTCGACGCCGAAGCGCCGCATGAGCTGCTGGACCGCCTCGATCATCCGCTCCCACTGGTAGTCCGGCTCGCGGCCGGCGAGCAGAAGGAAGGGGGTGCCGCTGTTGTCGGTCATCGCGTAGAGCACGAGCGCCGGGTCGTCGTACGTCGTGAACCGGTCGCGTTCGAACGTCATCAGCGGTCGGCGACCTCGGTAGTCGAACAATTGGTCGATGTCGAAGGTGGCCACCACGCGGTGGTCGAGGGTGTCCAGAAGGTGATCGACCAGGATGCGCTGGGTGCCGCCCGCGTCGAGGTAGCCGCCAAAGGCGACGACCATCGTCCGGGCGTGCAAGAACGTGACATCGGTGTCGGTCTCGAACTGATACAGGGCGCTGGGGTCCAACAAGACGAGCCTCCTCTCCGGCGCCACGAAAACCGTTCTACGGGGTCAACGCCCCGGTCGCCGCGGCGATTCCCCTCACACGTCCGGCCCTGGAGGGTTCAGCGTCGGTGGGCGTCCTCAACGACGTCCATGGCCTGGTAGATGCGCTTCTCGGAGACCGGGTGGGCCGTCCGCAGCTGCTGGGCGAAGAGGCTCACCCGCAGCTCCTCGACCATCCACCGCAGGGCGCGCACGTCCGGAGCGTCCCGCTCCCCGGCCGGGAGCGCCTGGACCAGCTGCGCGCGCTCCGCTTCCACCCGGGCCACGGTCTCGCGACGCTGGGCGTCCCGGGCCAACTCGCCCGGCGCCTTGTCGAGGCGCACCAGCATGGCGGACAGGTAACGGGGCACGTGCCGGAGCTGGTCCAGGCCCGTTTCGGCGACGAACCCGCTGAAGACGAGCCCATCGAGCTGGGCGGTGAGGTCGTCGCGCAGCCCCGCCGCGGCCGGCGCCTTGATCGTCTCCAGCGCCAGGCGCACCTGCAGCGCCCGGTCCAAGGTCGGGTGCACGAGCTCGACGATCTCGATCACCCGGGGGACGATCTCGCGGCGGACCGCGGCCAGGGCCTCGTCGAACTCCGCGGAGGTGCGCACCCGGTGGGAGACGCCGTCCGCGGCCTGCCCGGCGACGATCGCGTCGACGGCGCACGCCAGCACGTCGCGGAGCAGTGCGTCCACGGATCCGTGGGGGTTGTGCCCGAGGGCGAGCTTCTGGGGGTTGGTGAGCAGGCCGAGGATCCGTTGCCAGGGCACGGTCGTGTTGAGCAGCAGCAGGCGGCGCAGCCCCAGGCGGTCCGCCGCGGCCTGCTCCGCCGGGCTCGCGAGCACCTGGATCGCGACGGTGTCGCCGTGGTCGATCATCGCGGGATAGCCCTGGATCGTGGCCCGACCGCGGGTCGCCTCGAACGTGTCCGGCAGCTCCCCGAAGGACCAGGACACCAGGCCGCGCCGCTCCAGGTCACCGGCGGCCTGCTGCATCGTGCGGCGGACCTTCGGCGCGAGCCGGCCCTGCAGCTCGTCCAGGTCGCGGCCCTCGGCGAGGCGCGATCGGCGGGAGTCCTCCACCCGGAAGGTCATCCGCAGGTGGTCGGGCAGCCGGGTCGGGTCGAACGCCTCGGGAACGACGCGTTGACCGGTGGCGATGTACAGCCCCCTGGCCAGCTCCTCGGCGAACGGCCGCCCCGACTGCGGGCCCGACCCGTCCTCGGGAGGTTCGCCCAGCCTCCCGCCCTGGCTGATCGCCGCCAGCGCGGCCCGGGCCTTGTCGGGGGCCGGTACGAACTGCGTACGGATCGCCTTGGGCAGGGTTTTGACGTACGCCGCAGCTAACTCCACCCGCAGACCGGGCACCAGCCAGTCGAAGCCGACGTCGCGCACCTGGTTGAGCACGTCCAGGGGGATGTGGCACGTCACGCCGTCGGCGTCGGTGCCGGGCTCGAACTGGTAGCTCAGCGCGAAGGTCAGGTCCCCGGCGTGCCACTCCTGCGGGAAGGCCGCCAGGAGCGCGGGGTCGACGTGCTCCGCCTCCCCCGCGAGGACCACGCCCTCGGTGAACGTGAGGAGGTCCGGGGAGCGTCGCCGCGCCTTCTTCCACCAGGTGTCGAAGTGCGCCCCCGAACAGACCCCGGCCGGGATCCGCTCGTCGTAGAACCGCACGAGGTCTTCGTCGTCGACCGCCAGATCCCGCCGACGGGCCCGGGATTCGAGGTCCTCGATGCGGGCCAGGAGCTTGCGGTTGTCGTGGAAGAACCGATGCGGGGTCTGCCAATCCCCCTCGACGAGGGCGTGCCGGATGAACAGGTCCCGGGACGCCTCGGGGTCGATGCGGCCGTAGGGGACCGCGCGGTCGGTGACGATCGGGATCCCGTACAGGGTGACCCGCTCCGTGGCGACCGCCGAGGCTCGTGACGCGCTCCACCGGGGCTCGGAGTAGCTGCGCTTGACCACGTGGCCGGCCAGCGGCTCGATCCAGTCCGGATCGATGACGGCAAGCGTGCGCGCCCACAGCCGGGTGGTCTCGACCAGCTCGCCGGCCATCACCCACTCGGGCCGGGCGCGGAAAAGCGCGGAGCCGGGCTGGATCGCGAACCTGGCTCCCCGAGCCCCGACGTACTCGCGTTTCTCACGGTCGAACAACCCGATGTGGGACAGGAGCCCCGCCAGGAGCGCGCGGTGCACGGCGCTCGCCGGCGCCGGTGCGGTGTTGGCCGTCAGCCCCAGCTCCCGGACCACGACGCGGAGCTGGGCGTGTAGGTCCTGCCACTCGCGGATTCGCAAGTAATGCAAGTACTCGGCTTTGCACATCCGCCGGAAGGCGCTCCCGGAGAGATCCCGCTGCTGCTTCTTCAGGTAACTCCACAGGTTCAGCACACCCGTGAAGTCTGACTCGTCATCCTTGAACCGCGCGTGCGACTGGCTGGCCTGGGTGGACGCCTCGACCGGCCGCTCGCGCACGTCCTGGATGGACATCGCCGCGGCGATGATCAGGATCTCGCGGAGGCTCCCCTCCTCGTCCGCGGCGAGCACCATGCGTGCCAACCGAGGATCCAGGGGGATGCGGGCGAGGCGCCGCCCGATGTCGGTGAGCCTCGCGCGGGGGTCGCTCGCCGTGGGGTCGATCGCGCCGAGCTCGTGGAGCAGCCGCAGCCCGTCGGTGATGGCCCGCCCGTCGGGCCGGTCGACGAAGGGGAAGCGCGCGAGGTCACCGAGGCCCAGGTCGCTCATCTGCAGGATCACGGAAGCGAGGTTCGTGCGCAGGATCTCCGGCTCGGTGAACACCGGCCGGGCCTCGAAGTCCTCCTCGCTGAACAGCCTGATCGCGACGCCGTCGGCGAGGCGTCCGCAGCGGCCCGAGCGTTGGGTCGCGCTGGCCTGGCTGATCGGCTCGATCGGGAGGCGCTGCACTTTGGTGCGCTGGCTGTACCGGCTGATGCGGGCGGTCCCGGTGTCGACGACGTACCGGATCCCCGGGACGGTCAACGACGTCTCGGCGACGTTGGTGGCCACGACGATCCGTCGGCCGCCCTGCGGGGCGAACACTCGATCCTGCTCGGCGGCCGACAGCCGTGAGAACAGCGGCACGATCTCGGTGTCCGGCAGCGCCATGCCGGCCAGGGCCTCACAGGCGTCGCGGATCTCGCGCTCACCGGAGCAGAACACGAGGATGTCGTGGCGATTGCGCCCCGGACCGGATGGACCCGCCGGAGCCGCCGAAGCCTCCGGACCCGCCTGACCTTCCGGACCCGCCGGACCGGCCGGACCCGCCCGGGCGACGCCGCCGGAGCCCGCCGCTCCCCCGCCTTCCGTCCAGAGTTCCTCGACCGCTTCGCAGATGCCGGTGACCTGGTCGACCTCGGTCTCGATCGGGTCGCCGCCGGGGGTCGGGTGAGGTGTCACGCGGACCAGGGGGCGATAGCGGACTTCGACCGGGTACGTGCGCCCCGAGACCTCGATGATCGGGGCGGGCTCGCCGTTCCTCGCGAAGTGTCGAGCGAACCGCTCCGGGTCGATCGTCGCCGAGGTGACGATCACCTTGAGGTCGGGCCGCCGGGGCAGAAGCTGCTTGAGGTAGCCGAGCAGGAAGTCGATGGTGAGGCTGCGCTCGTGGGCCTCGTCGATGATGATCGTGTCGTAACGACGCAGGTCCCGGTCCCGCCGCAGCTCGCTGAGCAGGACGCCGTCCGTCATCACCTTCACGAGCGTGTCCGGGCCGGACCGGTCGGCGAAGCGCACCTGGTAGCCGACCGCCTCGCCGAGTTCGACGCCCAGCTCCTGCGCGACGCGCGTGGCCACCGAGCGGGCCGCGATGCGGCGCGGTTGGGTATGGCCGATCATGCCCGTGATGCCGCGGCCGAGCTCCAGGCAGATCTTGGGGATCTGAGTGGTCTTGCCGGAGCCGGTCTCCCCCGCGATGACCACGACCTGATGCGCTTCGATGGCAGCGGCGATGTCGGCGCGTCGGGCGCTGACCGGCAGATCCGGGTACTCGATCGGCGGCATCGCCGCCCGCCGCTCCTTCCGGAGCGCCGCCCGCTCGACACGCTGGCGCGGCGCAGAGCCCTTTCGGGGGCTCGCGCCGGAGTGGCGGCTCCCGTCACGCGGGCGGGGGTTCGCCTCACGCGTGCCGGGACTGGCGTCACGCGGTCGGGGACTCGCCCGCGTCGCGCGGTCGGCCGCCGATCCCTCGAGAGGGGACGGCCCGCCCGTGCGGGGTGGGCGGGCCGGCTTCCTTGGCGGACGACGCCCCTTCCCGCCCCCGCTCCTGCGACTACCTGAATCCGCGGGCGGGTCCCGGGGCGGTTGCGGGGGCTGATGGGGCACGACGTTCAGGATAAGAGGCACGTACGGGACGCTCGCTCACCACCCGCCGCACGGGGGCGTCCCGCCCCACCTCCCAGCCCCCTTCCTCCGAGCGACGCTGAAGGCCCGGCGTGGCTCACCTGGTCCGGGTGTGCGGCGAGCGGCGGATCCCGCTGGGCCTCCTTCGCGGCCCCGGCCGTCGGGAACGGCAGGTTCAGGAAGGGCCGGTTCAGGAAGGGCCCGTTCAGGAAGGGCCCGTTCAGGAAGGGCCCGGCGTGGGGACCACGTACGACGCACCGACCGGCGTGAGGTTGGCGAGGGGATCGTCGTCGATCTCGTCGATCAGGCCCCACCGGAGCGCGGTCTGCGCGTTGACCTCCTCACCGGTCAAGGCCAGGTAGGTGGTGCGCCACCGGCCGATGCGCCGCGACAGGCTCACCGATCCTCCCGCCCCGAAGATGAGCCCCAGCCGGACGTGCGGGATGGAGAACACGGTGTCGGGGGCGGCGGTCGCGCAGGAGGCGAACGCCATGAGCTCCAGGCCCGCGCTGGTGCACCGGCCCTTGACGTGCACGGACAGGCGTCGGTGCACGAGCCACGCGGCCACCCCCGGGTGTTGGCGGAGGCGCTTCAGCGAGACATCCCGCGTCCGCGGGAAGGACCGGTCGTCGTCGGGGATGGGACGAGCGCAGAAGTCGGCGCCGGTGGCCCGCAAGTGGATCGCGGGGTGCCGGGCGGCGCGGGCGTCGAGGAGAGCCGTCGCGAGATCACGCCGCAGCTGCGAATCCATGCCGCTGTCTTCGGTCATCCAGTTGATCGTGACGTCGCACTGGTCGTCGGTGACCTCCCGGACGATCTGGGCCGGCGGTCCACTCGTGGGGGTTCCCGCTTCCCGGCTGAGGCGCTCGTACTCGGGCCCGTCGAGCAGGGTGATGTAGCCGTACGACTCCATGATCAGGCTCTCGCGGACGGTGGCGTGTTCCGCGATGCGCAACGCCGTGTCCAGGAAGTGCACGGCCTCCGGGGTCGCGAGCCCCTGATCGAGGATGGCCCGGGCGGTGGCGGCGGGATCCTTCACCCACACCACCGTCGATACCCCGGACGCAGGCCCGTGCGGCACCTGGTCCAGGTGGGACTGGTCCGGCGGGCATTCGCTGATCGTGAACGCGAGCTGCTCCAGCACGGACTGCCCCGGCCCGATCAGCAGGGCGGGAAGCGGCGTGGAGCGCACGCCGACATAAAGGCGCAGGTCGTCGGGGAGCCGCCGCGCGAGGAGGCTCGCGTCGCTCGGGGAGAGCGATTCCAGACCCTCCAGGTCGACGAGGACGATGGGCTGCCCCCCGCCCCCCAGGGGCTGACGGTGATCGCCCATCAAGCGGATGAGTTCACGGAGGCTGACGGCGTCCATAGACACCTCCCTGCAGTAGTGACGGTGCCCGTTAAGCCCTTTGTAGCCCAGCCAGGCTGTTTCGGCGACGCGAGAGCCCGCGCAATCGGCCACCGGCCGCGTGGACGTCCCTCCACTGGCGCCTGCTGGAGCTGGGCCACGTGGCAGGCTGCCCCGCATGGAACGCCTGGTGACCACCGCGAACGGGACCCTTCTGTGCATCGACGAGGTGGGGGACCCGCGTGGGCCGCTGGTGCTCCAGCTAGAGGGTCACATGGCGCAGCTGATCGCGACCCCGGCCTCGTACTGCGAGCGTCTCGCCGCGCGCGGACTGCGCGTCGTCCGCGTGGACAACCGGGACGTGGGACGTTCGCAGCGGTTCCCCGGGACCGACTATTCGCTGATCGACATGGCCGAGGACGTGCACGGCCTGCTGCAGGTGCTCGGAGACCCGGCGGTGGTGTGCGGCCGGTCGATGGGCGGGGCCATCGCGCAACTGCTCGCGATCGCGCACCCGGACGACGTCGTGGGGCTGGGGCTCTTCTTCACGTTCGCGAAGGAGGCCCGACCCGGGGAGCCCGTACCGATCAGCCCGTCCTCGATCTCGCCGGCGCCGTTCGCGGACGAGGAATCGTTCGTCGCCTGGGAGCGGGCCACCCTGCCCGGGATCGCCGGAACCGACCATCCGTTCAGCGATGAGTACCTGGACTGGATCGCGCGGGCGGCCTGGTCGCGGGGCGTCGACTGGGGCGGCTTCGAGCGGCAACGCCTGGCCATAGCGGCGACGGCCCCGTGGGCGGACCAGCTGGTTCAGCTCCGGGTCCCCGCGGCGATTGTGCACGGCGAGCAGGACTCGGTGGTGCCGGTCGCCGGCGGGCTCCGTCTGGGGGAGTTGCTGCCCCAGGCCTCAATGCATGTCGTGCCGGGCATGGGGCACCAGCAGCCTGCTGCGCTGGACGAGCTGTTCGTGGCGGCGACGCTGCAGGCGTTCCCCGTGTGAAGCACCCGCTCTACGGGAGACGCGCCGGCCCCGGATGACGCGCCGGCCCCGGATAACGCGCCGGCCCCGGCTGACGCGCGGGTCGGCGGTTGTCCTGGGCACGGGCGACCCGGCGTGCCGCCTGGACGCTGCTGCGGTATAGGTCGATAGGTCACGACGTGGCGCTGAGTGAAGGAGGACGTCGATGATCCTGATCAACGTGAAGTTCCGGGTGAAGGAGGAGTTCGCGGATCAGTGGCCGGACATCTCGTTCGAGTTCACGCAGGCAACGCTGGAGGAGCCGGGGAACCTGTGGTTCGAATGGTCCCGGTCCGTGCTGGACCCGCATACGTACGTGTTGATCGAGGCGTTCGAGGACGGCGACGCGCCGGCCGCGCACGTGAACTCCGCGCACTTCCGGAAGATGCAGGAGACGTTCCCGCAGTACCTGGAGGAGACGCCCGTGATCGTGAGCACGCAGACGGACTCCCC
>JBDIAS010000007.1:0-43139 GCA_039812465.1 Austwickia sp.
AGAAGGTCCTCAAGGAGATCCGCACCCGCGGCGACATCATCCTGTTCATCGACGAGATCCACACCCTCGTCGGGGCGGGGGCCGCCGAGGGCGCGATCGACGCGGCGAGCATCCTCAAGCCGATGCTGGCCCGCGGCGAGCTGCAGACGGTCGGCGCGACGACGCTGGACGAGTACCGCAAGTACATCGAGAAGGACCCGGCCCTGGAGCGCCGGTTCCAGCCGATCCAGGTCTCTGAGCCGACGCTGCCGCACACCATCGAGATCCTCAAGGGGCTGCGCGATCGGTACGAGGCCCACCACCGGGTGTCGTACACGGACGCGGCGCTGGTCGCGGCCGCGAACCTGGCCGACCGGTACATCAACGACCGGTTCCTGCCGGACAAGGCCATCGACCTCATCGACGAGGCGGGCGCGCGGCTGCGCATCCGCCGGATGACCGCTCCGCCGGACGTGCGCGAGTTCGACGAGAAGATCGCGCACGTGCGCCGCGAGAAGGAGGCGGCGATCGACGGGCAGGACTTCGAGAAGGCCGCGAAGCTCCGCGACGACGAGAAGCAGCTCATCGACGCCAAGGCGCGCCGCGAGAAGGAGTGGAAGAGCGGCGACATGGACGTGATCGCCGAGGTCGACGACGAGCTCATCGCGGAGGTGCTGGCCGCCTCGACAGGCATCCCGGTGTTCAAGCTCACCGAGGAGGAGTCCGCGCGCCTGCTCAACATGGAGAACGAGCTGCACAAGCGGATCGTCGGCATGGACGACGCGATCAAGGCACTGAGCCAGGCGATCCGGCGCACCCGCGCGGGCCTGAAGGACCCGCGGCGCCCGGGCGGCTCGTTCATCTTCGCCGGACCGACCGGCGTCGGCAAGACGGAGCTCGCCAAGACGCTCGCGGAGTTCCTCTTCGGCGACGAGGACGCCCTGATCACGCTCGACATGTCCGAGTTCGCGGAGAAGCACACCGTGTCGCGGCTGTTCGGCTCCCCGCCCGGTTACGTCGGGTACGAGGAAGGCGGCCAGCTCACCGAGAAGGTGCGCCGCAAGCCGTTCTCGGTCGTCCTCTTCGATGAGGTCGAGAAGGCGCACGCGGACATCTTCAACAGCCTGCTGCAGATCCTGGAGGACGGCCGTCTGACCGACTCCCAGGGCCGCGTCGTGGACTTCAAGAACACCGTCATCATCATGACCACGAACCTCGGCACCAGGGACATCAGCAAGTCCATCGGTGGGATCGGCTTCGCCCAGGACAGCAAGGCGGGCAGCAACTACGAGCGGATGAAGAACCGAGTCACCGACGAGCTGAAGCAGCACTTCCGGCCCGAATTCCTCAACCGCGTGGACGACGTGATCGTCTTCCCGCAGCTCACGCAGGACGAGATCGTGCAGATCGTGGATCTGATGATCGCGCGCCTGGACGAGCGGCTCCGCGACAAGGACATGGGCATCGAGCTGACCCAGGCGGCCAAGGAGCTGCTGGCGAAGAAGGGGTACGACCCCGTGCTCGGCGCTCGTCCGCTGCGCCGCGCGATCCAGCGGGACATCGAGGACATGCTCTCCGAGCAGATCCTCTACGGGCAGATCGGTGCCGGCGAGTTGGTGCTGGTCGACGTGGCCCCGGAGGGCAGTGAGTCGACGTTCACCTTCACCGGGACGCCGAAGGAACTGGAGCCGGTGCCGGTGCCCGACCACGCGCCGGGCAGTGCCAGCGAAGTGACCCCGGAGCACCTCGGCGGGGTCTCCGGCGGTGGCGGCGCTTCGGCCGAACAGGGCTGAGGCACCTCGTACGTCCATGAACCGTGGCCCCCGGCGCTCGTCGCCGGGGGCCACGGTCGTGTCGCGGGGCGATGTCGCGGGAGCCGTGTCGCGGGGCCACGGTCATGTCGGGGGGACCTGGTGCGAAGCCCTGTCGCGGGGAGCCGTGGCTCTGGGGTCGTGGCGCGGGCGTTGCTAGCCTTACGCGAGAGCCCCAGCGGGGTTTCCCGGACGAGTGGCCCGCCGTACCCGGTTCGACGACGGTCGAGGCATGCGAAGGCATGGTGAGACGTCATGGCCTGGGTGGTGCTGGTGGCCTCGGGGATGTTCGAGACCGTGTGGGCGGTGGCCCTCGCGCAGACCGACGGATTCCGTCGGGTCGTCCCTTCCGTGGTGTTCGGGGTCGCGTTGGTGATCTCGATGGCCGGGCTCGCGTACGCGTTGAAGACCCTGCCCGTGGGCACCGCGTACGCGGTCTGGGTGGGGATCGGCGCGATCGGCACGGCGCTGTACGGGATGGTGTTCCTGGCCGAGCCCGCCACGGCCCTGCGCATCGGGTGCCTGCTGCTGATCGTCTCCGGCGTGGTGGGGCTCAAGCTCGTGCACTGAGCCCCCCGGGGCGGGCGGGCGGTCGGGCGCGGGAGGTCGGCTCGGCCGGTCAGGCCCGGGCGATGAGATGACGCTGGCCCGCTCAAGCGCAGGCGGTCGAGCTCGGCCGGTCAGATGACGCTGGCCTCCCACGCGCGGGAGGACGAGCGCGACCGGTCGGGCATTCAGTCGCCGGTTGCCTCGGTGTCGACCATCACGAGCTGCAGGTGGCACGGCGAGGTCGCCTCGACGGCGTGCCGGTCGCCGGGGGCGAGGTAGAGGACATCGCCCGCGCTCATGTCGTACGGGGTGTCCTCGACCGTGAACCGCAGCGTCCCGCTCAACACCGTGCACGCCACGGCGCGCGGGGAGGTGTGCTCAGTGAGCACCTGGCCCGCGTCGAAGGCGAACGTGACGATGCGCATGAGCGGGTTGTTGTGGAGGACACGGGACGTCGTGGCGTCCTTGGTCACCGGCAGGTCGGTCAGGACCTGCAGCGTCGCGGCGGACTCGTTGAGCGGGCTGTTCTTCGGCATGCCCCCACCGTAGCCGGAGCCAGCGACCGCGGATGGGGTCCTGGGATCGCCCACGGGGTCCTGGGTTCGCGTATGGGGTCCCGTGGATGGCCGGGCCGTGGTGCGCGGAACCGGGCCGTCGTCGGCGGAAGCGGGCGTCCATCGGCTGATGGGATTCGCAGCGGGCTCAGGCGTCGGGGTCGCTGCAGCCGCCGCAGGTGCCGAAGACCTCCAGCACGTGCTCCACGTCGGTGAAGCCGTGCCGATCCGCCAGCGCCGAGACCCAGGACTCGTCCTCGGGCGCCTCGATCTCGACCGTGGCGCCGCATCGGCGGCAGACCAGGTGGTGATGGTGCGCGGTCGTCGAGCAGCGCCGGTAGAGGGCCTCCCCGTCGTCCAGCCGCACCACGTCGGCGCGACCGTCCTCCACCAGCGTGGCCAGTGCGCGATAGACCGTGGCGAGGCCGACGGAGTCGCCAGCCGCGCGCAGCCTCGCGTACAGCCCCTGCGCGGAGACGAACTCCGGGGCCGCGCCCAGAGCCTCCTCGACCGCGCGGCGCTGCCGCGTCACCCGGCGCTCGACCACTCCTAACCCCTCACGTCACCCGTGGACCCGGTCGCGCACGAACGTGACGCTCGCGACGACCGCGAACACGCCGACCGCGAGCACGACGATCGACGCGCCGGAGGGGGTGTTCAGGTAGTACGACCCGGCCACGCCCAGCAGCGCGCACGCGATCCCGAGCACCGTAGCGATCGCCATGCCGGAGCGGAAGCTGCGGGCCACGAGCTGGCTGGTGGCGTTGGGTACGATCATGAGCGCGCTGATCAGCAGCAACCCGACCACCCGCATCGACAGCACGACCGTGACGGCGGTGAGGATCGCGAGCGTCAGGTTGAGGGTGGTGACGGGCAGGCCGACGGCCTTGCAGTACTCCTCGTCGTTCGCGACGGCGAACAGCCGCTGCCGCAGCACGAGCGTCGTGGTGAGGACCACGGCGGCGAGCACGGCGAATGCGGCCAGGTCGGTCGCGGTCGTGGTGGTGATCGCGCCGAAGAGGTACGCGGTCAGGGTGGACGCTCCGGACGGGGCGCGGGACATCAGCAGCACGCCGAGGGCGATGCCCCCGTAGAACATGATCGCCAGGGCGGCGTCGCCGCTGGTCCGGCCCCCGGCGCGCACCAGCTCGATCGCCACCGCGCAGACCACTGCCACGACCAGGGCGGTCAGCACCGGCTGCTGCCCGGTCAGCACACCGATCGCCACGCCGGCGAGGGCCACGTGCCCCATCCCGTCCCCGATGAGCGAGAGCCGCCGCTGCACGAGGAACACCCCGACGAGCGGGGCGGCGCAGCCGACGAGGAGGGCCGCCAGGAGGGCGCGCTGCATGAAGTCGTACGAGAGCATCTCGGGCATCACATCTCCCCGAGCGGCAGGCGCAGGTCGCGCAGCGGGACGCCGGCGCGCGGGATCTCGTGCGGTTCGGGGACCTCGTCGAGCTCGTGGTGGTCGCAGTGGTGCAGCGCGCCGGGCGCCGACGAGGACAGGGCGTGCGGCGGGCCGTCGTAGACGATCCGGCCGGTCTCCATCACCACGACGCGGTCGACCGCGCCGTCCAGCGCCTCGAGCTCGTGGGTGACCGTGAGGATCGTGACCCCGTTGGCGGCAAGGCGCCGCATCACCGACGCGATGACGCGCTGGTGTTCCTCGTCCACCCCGGCGGTCGGCTCGTCCATGATGAGGAGCTCCGGTTGCGAGGCCAGGGCGCGCGCCACGAGGACCCTTCGTTGTTGGCCGCCGGAGAGGTGGGTGACGTCCTGGCGCTGCAGGCCGCCGAGGCCGACGAGGTCAAGTGCCTCCGCGACGATCTCCCGGTCGCGGGCCCGCGACCGGGCCCACAAGGGCCGTCGCGGGAGCCGCCCGATCGTGACGATCTCCTCGACGGTGGCGACCACCGCGGTGGACAGGGTGTGCCGTTGCGGGACGTACCCGATCCGGCCGCGCCGGGTCAGCCGGTCCGGTCGCTCGCCGAGGATTTCGACGCTCCCGCCGAGGTGCTCGTTCAGCCCGAGCAGGCCGCGCACGAGGGTGGATTTGCCGCAGCCGTTGGGCCCGAGGAGCGCTAGCGACTGCCCCTGGAGCAGCGCCAGGTCCAGGCCCTGCACGATCGGCGTCCCGGCGTAGCCGAAGCTGGCGTCCCGCAGCTCGAACACCGTCCTGCGCGAGGCCGGGTGCTCGCCGCGCCCGCCCGCCCGTGGCTCGGGCGGGGACGCGGGGGCGGGCGACGGCGTGGCCGCCGGGCGGGCGGGGGAACTCACGGGCAGGGCTGGCCCTTCTTGAGGGTGGCGAGGTTCGCGCGCATGATCTCAAGGTAGTTCTTGCCCGCCGAGGCCTCGGACAAGCCCTCGATGGGGTCGAGGACCGCGGTGGCCGCGCCGCTCTCCCGCGCGACCGTCTGCGCGATCGCGGGGTTGATGAGGGTCTCCGTGTAGATCGTCTTGACGGAGTTGGCGCGGACGAAGGTGGTGATCTCGGCCATCCGGGCGGCGCTGGGCTCCTGCTCGGGGGACAGGCCGGCGATGGGGTGCTGCGTGAGGCCGTACCGGTCGGCGAGATAGCCGAACGCCGCGTGGGCGGTCACCAGGGTCTTGTTGGTGCACGACGCCAGCCCCTGCGTCAGCTCCCGGTCCAGGGCGTTGAGGTCGGTCAGGAGCGCGGTCGCGTTGCGCTGGTAGTCGGCCTTGTGCGCGGGATCGACCTCGCCCAGCTTGCTGGCCAGGGCGATCACCACGGCCCCGTACCGGATGGGATCGAGCCAGAAGTGCGGGTCCTTGCCCGATTCCTGCGCGGCGTGGTCGGTCCCCTCGTGCCCGTGGTCGCCGTGGTCGTCCGTGTCCGCCGCCGACAGGGACAGGTCGGCCTCGGGGCTCACGTCGTACGCGTTCCGGCCGCCCGAGTCCGAGATCGCGCGATCGAGGGCGGGCTGGACGCCCTTGACGTAGACCGAGAGGCCAGCCTCGCGCACCTTCGCCACGTCGGCGGGGGCCAGCTCCAGGTCGTGCGGCTCGGCGCCCGGCCGGACCAGGTTGGTGACCTCCACGTGGTCCCCACCAACCCGCTGGGCCGCGTACTCCAGCGGGTAGAAGCCCGCGACGACCTTGACCTTGCCCGGGGACTCGGAGCTGGCGGGGGTTTCGGCTCCGCAGGCGGCGAGGGCGAGACCCGTGGCGGTGAGCGCGGCGAGCGCGGTGAGGGGGCGTTTCATGGCGGCGACGCTACGCTAATTGAAATTCATTGTCATGTTCGCTGCGTGTGGCGGGCCCGGGCCGGTCGCCGTCGGGGACCCGGGCCGGGACACCTCGCGTCGACAGTCGCGAGCGGCCGGTGGCACCCTGGGGGGCATGGACACCGCCCTGCAGCGACGCATCATCTACGAGCTCGAGGTGATCGACCCGGCGACGTTCGACCCGGCCGCCGAGGCGGAGCGCCGGGTCGAGTTCCTCGCCGAGTACCTGCGTCGTACGGGTGCGGGCGGCTACGTCCTCGGCATCTCCGGCGGCGTCGACTCGACCGCCGGCGGGCGCCTGTGCCAGCTCGCCTGCGAGCGCGTCCGGGCGCAGGGCGGCGCGGCCGAGTTCGTCGCCGTACGAATGCCGTACGGCCGTCAGGCCGACGAGACCGACGCCCAAGCCGCGTTGGACTTCATCCGCCCCGACCGTGTCGTGACCGTCGACATCAAGCCCGGCGTGGACGCCCTCTGGGAGGCCAGCGTGGCGGGGGGGATGCCCATCGGATCGGCGCACGACGACTTCGTCAAGGGCAACGTGAAGGCGCGGGCGCGGATGGTGGTGCAGTACGCGATCGCCGGGGTGCAGGGGCTCCTGGTGGTGGGGACCGACCAGGCCGCGGAGGCCGTCGTGGGCTTCTACACCAAGCACGGCGACGGCGCCTGCGACCTGACGCCGTTGGCCGGTCTGCCGAAGCGGCGCGTCCGCGAGATCCTGGCGTACCTCGGCGCCTCCGAGGCGCTCGTCGAGAAGGTGCCGACCGCGGATCTGGAGGACGACCGGCCGCTCATCGCCGACGAGGTGGCGCTCGGCGTCCGCTATTCCGAGGTCGACGACTTCCTGGAGGGCCAGGAGGTCTCGCCGGAGGCGGAGGCGACGATCGTGGGGTGGTACCACCGCACCGCCCACAAGCGCGCGATGCCGGTCACGCCCGGCCGTCCTGCGTGAGCGTCGGGGAGGAGTACGCGGTGGCCGGGGCCGAGCCGCCCGAGCCGACCGGATCGACCGAGGTGACCGAGCCGACCGAGGCGAGCGGACCGACGGAGGCGAGCGGACCGACGGAGGCGGGCATCGCCGGGATCGACGTGGTCCCTGCCCGGACGAAGGACGTGCCCGCGATCCGCGCGCTCGTCTCGCCCTACGCCGAGCAGAGGGTCCTGATCAGCAAGGACGTCGTCACCTACTACGAGGCGGTCCCCGAGTTCCGGGTCGCCAAGGACGCGGCCACCGGGGAGGTGCTCGGCTGCGGGGCGCTGCACGTCATGTGGGAGGACCTCGCCGAGATCCGTACGCTGGCCGTGGCCCGCTCCGCCCGCGGGCGGGGCGTCGGGGGAGTGCTGGTCGAGCGACTGCTGGACGACGCCCGCGCGCTCGGGGTGGCCCGCGTCTTCTGCCTCACCTTCGAGACGCGGTTTTTCTCGGCTCACGGCTTCGAGCCGATCGAGGGTCAGGCGGTGGATCCGGAGGTGTACGCGCAGCTGCTGCGCAGCTACGACGAGGGGGTGGCCGAGTTCCTGGACCTGGAACGCGTGAAGCCCAACACGCTCGGCAACGCGCGGATGCTGCGCGTCCTGTGACCGCGTCCTGTGACCGCGTCCTGTGACGGCATCGCTAGGAGCCACATCCCGCGACCGCATCGTGTGAGCCGCCTCCTGTGAGCGCGCAGCCTCAGGCCGGCAGGCGGTAGCGGTCCCCGTCCAGCGGCTCGACCAGGCCGTCCTCGATGAGGGCAGCCAGGGCCCGGGACCGCTGCTCCGGCTCGTCCGGCCAGACCGCCGCCAGGTCCGCGGCGGCCACCGGCGTGTGGGCGTCCCGGAGCACCGCGAGGAGCGCGCCCCGGCACTGCCGGTCGGTGCCGTGCCACGCCTGCCCTCGCCGCGGCGGGCCGTCGTAGGGCGGGCAGCCGGCGAGACGCCAGGCGCACTGACCCGCGATCGGGCAGACGGTGCAGCGGGGCGCGGCAGCGGTGCAGACCAGGGCGCCGAGCTCCATGCAGGCCACGTTCCAGACCACGGAGTCGGCCTGGTCGTCCGGCGTCAGGCGCTCCGCCAGCCGGGACTCGGCGGCGGTGAGGGCGGGGGCCGGCAGCGCGGCGCCGGACACCACGCGGGCCTGCACCCGCCGGACGTTCGTGTCGACGACGGTCGTGCGGTGGCCGAACGCGAAGGCCGCGACGGCGGCGGCGGTGTAGACGCCGACCCCGGGCAGCGTCCGCAGCGTCGCCTCCTCGTCGGGTACGGCCCCGTCGTGGTGCTGCACGATCTGGCGGGCCGCCTCGTGTAGCCGCAGCGCCCGACGCGGGTAGCCGAGGCGGCCCCAGGCCCGCACGGCCTCGCCGGCCGGCTCGGCCGCGAGGGCCGCCGGGGTGGGCCAGCGGCGCAACCACTCGCGCCAGGCGGGCTCGACGCGCGCGACCGGGGTCTGTTGCAGCATCACCTCGGAGACCAGCACCCCCCAGGGGCCGGCGTCGGGGCGGCGCCAGGGCAGGTCGCGCGCGTGGCCCGCGTACCAGCGCAGGACGGCCTCGTGCAGGGCGGCCGCCGAGCGGGCGGCGTACTCCTGCCGGGTGGGGCGCGCGGACTCGGCCGGGCTCACGCGTGCCGGGTTCACGCGTATCGCTCGCCGTTGGCGGTTTCGGCCTCCGCGATGCGGGCCAGCCCGGTCCGGATCGCGCTGGCCCGGGTCTCGCCGACGCCCTCGACCGTCATCAGCTCGTCGAGCCCGGCGGTCAGCAGCGGTTGCAGGCCCCCGAAGTGCTCGACGAGGCGCTCGGCCACCGAGCGCGGCAGCCGGGGGATGCGGGCGAGCAGCCGGTGCCCCCACGGGCTGGTCGGCTCGTCCAGGGCCTCGGGGGTGGCGGGGTAGCCGACCGTGGCCGCGACCCCGGCGAGGTCCAGCATCTCGGGGCCGGTCAGGGCGGCGAGGCAGGTCAGGGTCCCCTCGAGGGTCCGCCAGCCGTCGTCCTGCAGGTAGTCGCCCACGACCAGCTCGCGCTGGCGGCTCACCCCCCGGGTGAGCTCGTCGGACTGCAGCGCGATCAGGCGGCCATCCGAGCCGAGCTCCAGCACGAAGGCCGAGACCTCCTCGCTGATCCGGCGGACCATCTCGTGGCGTTGGACGACCAGCGCGACGTCGCGCACGGTGACGGCGTCGGTCACCTCGAGCGTGGACAGGGTGGCGGTGACCTCGTCGAGCCGGGTGCGGTACCGCTCCAACGTGGCGAGGGCCTGGTGGGCCTTGGCCAGGATGACGGTGGGCTCCTCCAGGAGGTAGCGCCGGGTCCCGACGTACAGCGCGATGATCTGCATCGACTTGCTCACCGAGATGACCGGGAGCCCGGCTTGCTTGGCGACCCGCTCGGCCGTGCGGTGCCGGGTGCCGGTCTCGCTGCTCTCGATCGAGGGGTCGGGCACCAGGTGGGTGTTGGCGCGCACGATCCGGCCGGCGTCGCGGTC
Source organism: Austwickia sp. (assembly GCA_039812465.1). Classification (GTDB taxonomy): domain Bacteria; phylum Actinomycetota; class Actinomycetes; order Actinomycetales; family Dermatophilaceae; genus Austwickia. The sequence goes on from JBDIAS010000007.1 coordinate 9,598, forward strand.
GAGGATGATCGCGCCGTCCATCTTGGCCAGCTCACGCAGCCGGGTCGCGGAGAACTCGATGTCGATGGGGAAGCCGCCGGCGCACAGCTTCTCGACCGCCTTGTCGTACCCCAGCACGATCAGCCCCCCGGTCCGTCCCCTCAGGATCCGTTCCAGGCCGTCGCGCAGCTCGGTGCCCGGGGCCACGGCGGCCAGGGTGGCGCGCAGCAGCTCGTCGTCGCTGCGCTCCATGACCGCCTCCCACCCGTGCTCTCCCCCGGCTCCCCACCGATGCTACGGGCGGTCGTCCCTGCTGCCCGCGGCCCGACACCCCCGCCGCCCATGCGGATTCGGCACGGTGCGACCCCCGCAGCCCGGATGCTACCCGGCTCGCAGGACGGCCTGCACGGCGTGCGTCACGTCGGACACCTCCAGCACCTCCATCCCCACGGGAACGGCCCACTCGGACAGCGCGGCTTCGGGGACGGCTGCCAGGTGCCGTCCGACCGCCGCATCGGGTCCTCGCCCCGCCCCCGCGTCGAGGGGTAGCCCCGTCGGCACGGGCGCCCTCTGGGTCCCCTGCCCGGGCGGCCTTTGTCCGGGGGTTCCCTGCCTGGGGGTCTTCGCGCGTCCGTTGCGGTCCGCGAGGGACCCGGTGGGCACGAGCGCCCGTACGAACCCGATGCGAGCCGCCTCGGCGAGCCGGCGCGGGACCCCGCTCACCGACCGCACCTCGCCGGCGAGTCCGACCTCGCCGAGCACGATCGTGCTCGAGGGGAGCGGCCGATCCAGGATCGAGCCCGCCATCGCGAGCGCCACCGCGAGGTCGGCCGCGGGCTCGGTCACCCGGACGCCGCCCACGGTCGAGATGTAGGCGTCGCAGGAGCGGACCGGGAGGCGCACGCGGCGGTCCAGCACGGCGAGCAGCATCGCGGCCCGAGAGGAGTCGAGGCCCGAGGTGGTCCGTCGCGGTGCGGGGGCGTTCGTCGGCGCGAGCAGGGCCTGCACTTCGGCGACCAGCGGGCGCCGTCCCTCCAGCGTGACGGTCACGGCGGTGCCCGGGACCACCAGGTCCCGGCTGCTGAGGAACAGCCCACTCGGGTCGGCGAGTCCCTCGATCCCGGTCTCGGTGAGGTCGAAGCAGCCGACGTCGTCGGTGGGCCCGTACCGGTTCTTCACCGCGCGGACCAGCCGGAGCCGGGAGTGCCGCTCGCCCTCGAACTGCACGACCACGTCCACCAGGTGCTCCAGGACGCGGGGGCCCGCGATCGAGCCGTCCTTGGTCACGTGCCCCACCAGGAGCGTCGCGAGGTCCCGGCGTTTGGCCTGCTGGATCAGGCTGGCCGCGACCTCGCGCACCTGCGCGACGTTGCCGGCCGAGCCGTCCACCTCCGCCGAGGAGATCGTCTGAACGGAGTCGACCACGAGAAGGTCGGGCTTCAGCCGATCCAACTGAGCCAGGACGGCGCCCAGGTCGGTCTCGGCCGCCAGGTAGAGGCGCGGCGCGAGGGCGCCGATCCGCTCGGCCCGCAGGCGGACCTGCGCGGCCGACTCCTCGCCGGTGACGTAGAGCACCGTGCGCTCGTGCCGCGCGGCCCGGGCGGCCACGTCCAACAGCAGGGTCGACTTCCCGATGCCCGGCTCGCCCGCGACGAGCACGACCGCCCCACTCACCAGGCCGCCGCCGAGCACGCGGTCCAGCTCCCAAACACCGGTAGGCCGAGCCCGCGCCGGCTCGGCGTCGACCTGGTCGATCGGCAGCGCGGGGCGGTCCAGGCGGGAGGCGGGGGCCGGCGCGCCCGCCTGCTCCTCGACCGTGCCCCAGGCCTGGCACTCCCCGCACCGGCCGGTCCACTTGGCCGCGGTCCAGCCGCACTCCGTGCACCGGTATCCGGCGCTGGTCCGGGATCGGGCCGTCGATGCTCTGCTCATGCGCGGGACGCTAGCCGGGCGCACCGACAACGCTCGGCACGCACGTACGCGCGGACAACACCCGCCCGCAGGTACGCACCGACAGCGCTCGGCCCGCCCGCGCCAGCCACAACGGGCGCGCCAGCCACCACGGGCGGGCGTCGCTGGACGCGCTAGTAGCGGCTCCACCGAAGGTTCGCCGCGTAATCGACCTCACGGCCCGGGTGGGAGGCCAGGAACGCCTCGGCCACGGCCGGGGAGAAGTCGATCCGCACCACGGCCTCGAAGTCGGCGCGGCTTTCCATCCGCCAGTGCATCGCGATCCGCTCGCGCGCGAAGCCCCGGCGCCGCCAGAAGCGCTCGATCGCCGCCGGGTCGTGCCGGGGGTTGTCGCGGGCGAACCAGAGGCCGTGCGTCGAGGCGGTCGCGTCGATGTCGATGACGAAGGCGGTCCCGCCGGGCCGCAGGACCCGGGCCAGCTCGGCCAGCCCCGGCTCGCAGCCGGGCCCGAAGAAGTACGCCCAGCGGGCGTGCGCGATGTCCACGCTGTGATCTGGCAGCGGGAGCGCCTGCGCGGTCCCCTCGAGCACCCGTACGGGGGCCTTCCTTCCCTCGTCCCCTACCGCGCCGGGCGCACCGCGTCGCGCGGCTTGCAGGCGATCCCGTGCGCCCGCCACGCGATCCCGAGCCGCGGCCACCAGACCGGGGTGCGGCTCGACGCCCGTGATCGAACCGCGCGCCCCGACCAGCTCCGCGAAGAGCGGCAGGTGGAAGCCGGAGCCGCACCCGATGTCCAGCACGTCCGCGCCGGAGAAGTCGGCGCGTCGCGTCATCGCCGCCACCAGGAGCCCGTCCGGGTCGGCGGCGCGGTTCTCGATCTCGTAGACGTCCGGGTGGTACCAGATGTTCGGCGAGGGGGTGGCCCACGCCAGCGCCGTACTGGGGCCGCGCAGCCCCATGTCTAGCCCCGTGAGCCCAGGCGCTCCGTTGCCCAGCTCATGGGTGAAGTTCAGGAAAAGCATCACACGTCCCGGGCGGCCACCGTCGCCGGGTGCGTGAGGCGGTCGGCCTCCGCGCCGTCCACACGGGCCAGAGCCTCCACAGCCGCCAGGTGCGCCCCACAGTGGCGGGCCAACTCCTCGTAAGCCTCCTCACCCATGAGGGCGATCAGCTCCGGCGCCGCTGAGCGAAACAGCGGTTGCTCGCCGGTGTGCGCCAGCGGCGAGCCGGTGCAGTACCAGTGCAGGTCGTGTCCGCCGGCTCCCCAGCCGCGCCGGTCGTACTCGCCCAGCGTGACCTCCAGGTAGCGCTCGCCGTCCGGCAAGCGCACACGCCTGTACGCCCGCCGAATCGGCAGTTGCCAGCACACGTCCGGCTTGACCGCGTGCGGCTCCAGGTGATGGGCGAGCGCGTACTGGTGCAACGCGCAACCCGCGCCGGTCGCGAAGCCTGCGCGGTTGAGCAGGACGCAGGCCCCGTCCGACAGCGCGGTCTTCAGCTCCGGCTCGGCGTCGGGCGGATCGCCCTCGTCCGGCGCGGCCTCCTCTAGCCAGTCGTCCGGTCCCGGACAGGCGTCGCGGAGCTGCCACTCTGTCGGCCCGAGCGACTCCACCACCTGGCGGACCCGGGCCACGTCGTCGGCGTCGGTGAAGTGCGCGCCGAGCGCGCAGCAGCCGTCGTCCGGACGGGTCGGCTCGATCCCGGGGCAGCCGGCGCCGAAAACGCACCGATACCGCGAGGTCAGCCACGTCAGGTCGCATCGGTAGCGCTGGGCGCTCTCGCTCGGGTCCACGAACTCCACCCAGGTGCGCGGCGTGTCCAGCGGGACCTCCGCGAGCCGAGCGGGCGCGGCGGCCGGGTCGGCGGCACGGTGGTGGGCTGACACGGCAGCCACTGTAGGGCGCGATAGGTTGCGCCCATGCGTATGGGTGTCATCGACGTCGGGTCGAATACGGTCCACCTGCTCGCAGTCGACGCCTACTGGGGAGCTCACCCCCTGCCCGCCTCCTCGCACAAGATGACGCTCCGGCTCGCGGAGTTCACGCAGGACGACGGGTCGATCAGCAACTACGGGCGGGACACGCTGATCAAGTTCGTCCGCGAGTGCACCGAGAAGTCCGAGGACTGGGGGATCGAGAAGCTCTTCGGGTTCGCGACCAGCGCCATCCGAGAGGCCCCCAACGGTGACGACGTGCTCGCCGCCGTCACGAGCGCGACCGGCATCGCGCTGAAGGTGCTGCCGGGGGAGGACGAGTCCCGGCTCACCTTCCTCGCGGCGCGGCGCTGGTTCGGCTGGTCCGCGGGCCGGCTCTTCCTCGTGGACATCGGGGGAGGCTCGCTGGAGCTGGCGAGCGGGATCGACGAGGATCCCGACGTCGCCCTGAGCCTCCCGCTGGGGGCCGGGCGGGTGACCCGCGAGCGCCTCGAGGGAGACCCGCCGAAGCCGACCCTGGTCAAGGAGGTACGCAAGGAGATCCGTACCGACATCGCTCGAGTGATGCGCGAGCTCACCAAGGCGGGCAAGCCGGACGTGTTCGTGGGCACGTCGAAGACGATCCGATCGCTGGCCCGGCTCTGCGGCGCCGCCCCGAGCGACCAGGGGCAGTACGTGCGCCGCGCCCTCGATCGCAGCGACCTGCACGACGTGACGAAGAAGCTCGGCAAGATGACGGCGGCGCAGCGCGCCGGCCTGCCGGGGGTCTCGGCGGACCGTTGCCATCAGGTGCTGGCCGGCGCGTTGGTCGTCGAGGCCGTGATGGACATCGTGGGGATCGAGACGCTGGTGGTCTGCCCGTGGGCGCTGCGCGAGGGCGTCATCCTGCAGCGGCTGGACCTGATCCCGGCGCCCTGACACGCCCGGACCCCATACCCGACCACGCCTCGGCCCCGTCTCGACGCCATCCTGAGGTCGCGACCCGACCTCGCGCCTGCGCGGTGACGGAGCGTCGCGTCGCGGACGCGCGCGCGTCCCTCGCACGTGTGGTTGGCGTCACATTCGTCTCGGTAGTCTGAGCGCCATGACCAGCGACGCGCGCGGCTCCCGAATCCGGGTGACCTTGTCGTGCTCGTCGGTCTACCCGCTCGGGTGCGAGGCCGGGTTCGCGACCGCCGCGCGGCTCGGCTACGACGGCGTCGAGGTGATGGTGCTCGGGGACCCGCTCACGCAGGACGCGGGGGTCCTGCGCGGGTACGCGGACAAGCACGGCGTGCCGGTCCTGTCGATCCACGCGCCGACCCTGCTGATCAGCCAGCGGGTCTGGGGGACGACGGACCCGTGGACCAAGGTCGACCGCTCGATCGAGCTGGCCCACGACGTGGGCGCGGAGGTCGTGGTCGTGCACCCGCCGTTTCGCTGGCAGCGTGACTACGCGAGCGGGTTCACCGACGGCGTGGCCGAGCGCGAGGACCGCACGGCGATGCGGCTGGCGGTCGAGAACATGTTTCCGTGGCGGGCCCGCAACACCGACATCCAGGTTTATCTGCCCGGCTGGGATCCGGTCCCGCACCCGTACGACAACGTCACCCTCGACCTGTCGCACACCGCGACGGCGGGCAGCGACGCGCTCGCCATGCAGGCGGCGCTCGGCGGGCGGCTCTCCCATGTGCACATGGCCGACGGGTCCGGGTCGTTCATGGACGAGCACCTCGTGCCGGGGCGGGGGACCCAACCGTGCGGTGAGTTCCTCTCCCGGTTGCCGGAGATTGGGTACGAGGGCGTGGTGTGCCTGGAGGTCGGAACGCGCCGCGCCACCCCGGAACAGCGGGAGCTCGACCTGCTGGAGGCGTTGGCGTTCGTACGTCTTCACCTGGGCCAGCCGCCGGACGTGGCGCCGCCCACGTACTCGTACGTGGCGCGCCCGACCACGATGCGCGCGGCCGCCGCCCGCCGCCGGGAGCGACGCGAGGACCGGCGCGACCGGAGGGCCGCGCGGCGGCGCCTGCGCGGTTGAACCCCGCACCCCCACTTCCCGAGGAGCACCCATGGAGATCTCGCTGGCCCAGGGCGACATCACAACCTGGCAGGTGGACGCCATCGTCAACGCCGCCAACAGCTCACTGCTCGGCGGGGGCGGCGTCGACGGCGCGATCCACCGGGCCGGGGGCGGCGCGATCCTCGCCGAGTGCCGGCGGCTGCGGGAGGGCCCGTACGCGGCGGGGCTGCCCACCGGGCAGGCGGTGGCGACCACGGGCGGGAACCTGCACGCCACGTACGTGATCCACACGGTCGGCCCGGTCTACGCCGCGGGCGACGACCGGACCGAGTTGTTGCGCGACTGCTACCGCAACAGCCTGCGGGTCGCCGACGAGATCGAGGCGCGGACGGTGGCCTTCCCGCTCATCTCGGCCGGCGTGTACGGCTGGCCGAAGGAGGACGCCGTCCGCCAGGCGCTCGCGACCCTGGCGAGCACCCCGACCCAGGTGGAGGCGGCCACGCTGGTGCTCTTCGACGCGGCCCTGCTGTCACTCGCGCAGCGGGTCCACGGCGAGCTGCACGCGGGCGGCTGAGCCCGCGCCGCGGCTGGTGCCCGCACCGGCTCGACATCGCGCTCGGGCCCGCTGCTTCCGCTGCTCAGTCTCTGCGACCGAAGTTCAGTCTCTGCGACCGCTGCTCAGTCGCGGACGATGGGCAGCTCCAGATCCTCGCAGGCGGTGCCGTAGGCCACCGCGTCGGCCGCCATCGCGCGCAGGAGCGCCACCACGTCGTCGGTGCTCATGTCGGGCGTCCCGAACGGGAGCTGGACGGCGGCGTGAGCGCGCGCCAGCTCCTTGACGGCGCGGGCCTCCTGCGGCAGCAGCTCGTAATCCTGCTGGATGTCTTCCAGGGTGCCCATGAGATACGGAGTCTCGCCGGCGCGCTCCACCGCGAGCTGGGCGGCGCGCATCCAGTCGGCCCCCTTCGGATCGCTGGCGTCCATCGCGTCGTGGACGAGGTTGTGCAGGGCGATGGAGGCGGCCGCGAGCGCGGGATGCAGGCCCTCGAAGGTGTCGTACGGCATCGAGGCCGCGCGGCGCAGCCACTTCTCGGTGTCGTCCTGACGTCCGCCCTTGAGCGCGTCGACGGCGCGGAGGAAACGGATCGTGGCGACATCGAAGGTCTCGAAGCTGAATCTCTGGAGTGTCCGGCCCCCCAGCGGGGGGACGCCGAAGGCGGCGCCGCGACCGGATCCATGGTCAGGCGGTATGGAGGTCACGCCGCCGACGCTACCCAACGTCCCGGGCCGCGCACACTCTGGCGAGCGGAACTGCCAGAGTGGAGCCCGTGACACCCCGTAAGAAGAAGCGACCGTTCACGATCCCACCGGCCGACGTCCCCGCGCGGCGCACCTCGCCGGAGGTGTCCTCCGTGGCCTCGGAGGTGATCGCGGCGCACGGGGGCGACCCGATCGCGGCGTGGCACGCGTTGCACGCCACGCAGGGGCCGCTGGCCGAGGCGGGCGGGCGGGCCGACGAGACCGCGGTGGCTGCCGCCGCCGGTGTCGGGCCGGAGCCGCGCTACGAGCTGGCGGGAGCCCCCTCGCAGGTGTCCACCCTGCGCGTACGGGTCGACGTGGACGGCGCCGAACCCCCGATCTGGAGGCGCCTGGACCTGGCGGGCGACCTCACCCTGGACCAGGTGCACACGCTCCTGCAGGCCGCCTTCGGGTGGTTCGACTACCACCTGCATTCCTTCGTCCCGCAGGTCGACGGGGTCCGCGACCGGCGCCTGCGACCCTTCCCCAACGACGGGATGGTCGAGGTTGCCGACCCGGACCTGCCGCCCGAGCGCGAGGTGCGACTCGACCAGGTGCTGCGGGAGGTGGGGGAGCGCCTCTTCTACGACTACGACTTCGGCGACGGCTGGGAGCACACCCTCGTCCTGGAGTCGATCGGCCCGCGCGGGGCCGACGATCCCCGGGCGACCTGCCTGGCGGGCGAGCGGGCGGGTCCCCCGGAGGACATCGGCGGGATCGCGCGGTACAACCAGATCGCCGCGGCCCTGCGGGGCGGCGCGGCGGGCGCGGTGGGCGCGCCGGAGGTGTCCGAAGAGGAGGTGGCCGAGGTCCTGGACTGGCTCGGTGAGGGCTTCGACCCCGACGACGCGGCGTTGGAGGAGGTCGACCTCGACGCGCTGCTGCGCGCTGTGGAGGAGGCGTACGCCACCAGCGAGAACCTGTTGGACAACCCCCGCCTCAGCCCGGCCTTCGCCGAGCTGGTCGACCGCTGCCACGACGCCGACACGTTGCCCTCGCTCGCGGCGCTGGTGGTCGGGGCGGGGCTCGATCTGACCTGCGAGCCGCCCGGCCTCGGCCGCGCCATCACGGTCGACGGTCTGACTCCGGCGGAGGCGGAGGCCGTCGTCGCCCCGTGGCGGCGGTTCCTGAAGGGACTCGGCGCGCAGACCGCGCCTCCCGACCCTGCCGATGCTCCCCGGCCGGCCGGACCGGATCGGCGCGGGGGACGCCTCGCGCGGGTGGCCCTGCGACTCGGCATGGTGCGGTCCGCCGGAGGTCGTCTGGTGCCCACGCGAGCGGCGAGGGGCGCGAGCGACCCGATCGACGCGTGGCGGCTCGTCGCCGAGCACCTCACCGACGCCCGCCAGGAGTTCGAGCGGCAGGCCTGCGTGCTGGCGCTGCTGGTGGCGGCGGCCGAGCCGCGCTCGCCGGCCGCCCTGGCCTCGGAGGGTGCCCAGCCCGTCTTCCGGCTCGTGGCCTCCGAGCTGTTGGCGCTGCTGGGGTGGCGATCGGAGGGCCGGGCGCCGAGCGGCGAGGACGTCCTCGCGTGGTCCGAACCCGTCTGGACCGTGCTGGAGCTCGCCGGTTTCCTCACCGTCGAGGGCGCGGTCAACGACGCGGGGCGTCGGCTCGCGCGGACGGGTTTGCTGGCCAGCTCGCCGTGAGCGCCTTCACGGCTTCTTCACGGACTACCAGCCTCGACTTCACGTGTCCGCGAGGAAATGGCCGTACGGGGTGACCCACCCCCGCCCCGCGGCCCCGCCGGGCCGCCGATCCGCCCCGGAGGTGCGCGTGAACCAGCGGATCCTCATCGTGGACGACGAGCCGCACATCCGTACGTTCTTGCGCGCGTACCTGGAGTCGGACGGGTACGAGGTGGGCGAGGCCGGCACCGGGCGGCAGGCGCTCGACGAGGTGGCCGCCACCCCGCCGTCGATGGTGCTGCTGGACATCGGGCTGCCGGACCTGGACGGGTTGGAGGTGCTGCGGCGGATCCGCGCCGAGGGGGACCTCCCGGTGATCCTCGTGACCGCCCGCGCCGAGGAGGTCGACACGCTGATCGGGCTCGCGGTGGGGGCGGACGACTACGTGGTCAAGCCGTTCGCGCCCCGGGAGGTGGTCGCCCGCGTGAGGACGGTGCTGCGCCGCGCGTACCGTCCCTCCTTGGCGCCCCCCGGAGAGCCCGACCGGCTCGACGTGGCCGACCTGACCATCGACCTGGCCGGCCACGAGGTGTGGCGGTGCGCGGAACGGATCGAGCTCACCGCCCTCGAGTTCGACATCCTGGCGATGCTGGCGAGCGCGCCCGGCCGGGTCTTCACCCGCGCCCAGATCCTCGAACGCGTGTGGGGTTACGACCATCTCGGCGACGAGAGGGTGGTCGACGTGCACGTTCGCAACATCCGCAAGGCGCTGGGGGATGACGCGAGCCAGCCGGAGTACGTCGGTACGGTCCGGGGTGTGGGCTACAAGTTCCTCCCCTCGCCGGCGCGGCACGAATGAACCGCCTGTCCGTCCGACTGATCGCCTCGCACGTCCTGGTCGCCATCGTGAGCGCGGTCGCGGTGTTCGTCGTGGTGCGCCTGGCGGCTCCCGCGCTGTTCGACGAGACGCTGCGGCAGGGGGGCGGCTTCGGGCACGCCATGGGCGCCGACGGGATGGGCGCCGACGGCTCGGGATCCTTCGGGCAAGGGCAAGGGCAAGGGCAAGGGCAAGGGCAAGGGCAAGGGCAAGGACTAGGGCGCGGGCTGGGCCAGGGCCAGGCTCGGGCGCTGCGAGAGGCGTTCGCCTCGGCGGTCGACCGCTCCAATCTTATCGGGGGCGTGGTCGGCATCCTGACCGGCGGGGCGGTGGGCGCCTTCGCCGCGTACCGCCTGCTCGGCCCGTTGCGCCGCATCGGCGCGGCGACCCGGCGCATCGCGGCGGGCGACTACGACGAGCGCGTTGAGCCGCCCGGCGAGCGGGAGCTCGGGGCGCTCGCGCACGACGTGAACCGGCTCGGCGGGGAGCTGGCCCGCACCGAGTCGACCAGGGTGCGTCTGCTGGGCGAGGTGGCGCACGAGATGCGTACGCCGTTGACGGTCATCGACGGTTATACCGGTGGCATGAGCGAGGGCGTGCTGCCGCTCTCGCAGGAGAACCTGGCCGTGATCGCGGGGGAGACGCGCCGGCTGCGGCGATTGGCCGACGACCTCTCCGCGCTGTCCCGCTCGGCCGAGCATCGCTTCGACCTGGATCCGCAGGCCCACGACCTGCGGGAGGTGGTCGCGGAGGCGACCGGCCGGCTCGCGCCCCTGGCAGACGAGGCGGGGGTGGCGCTGGAGTTCCCCGCGGGCGCCCCGGTCGCCGCCGTGGTGGACGACGCCCGCATCGCCCAGGTCGTGGGCAACCTCGTGCGCAACGCGATCCGCGCGACGCCCGCGGGCGGGAACGTCACCGTCCGGGTGGATCCCGGGGAGGGCAGGGGGCCGCTCGTGACGGTGACGGACTCGGGGGTCGGCCTGGCGCCCGACGACGTGGCGCGGGTGTTCGAGCGGTTCTACCGCGTCGCCGGCGCGCCCCAGGGCCGCGACGCGGGCTCCGGCATCGGGCTGACGATCGCCCGGGACATCATGCGGGCCCACGGCGGGGACCTGACGGCCTCCTCACCCGGGCTGGGCCGCGGTGCGACCTTCGTGGCGACGCTCCCGCCCGGCTGACATCACCGGAGGGTGGCACACGTGAGGGTGGGACGACCCACTCGTACGGGGTGAGTCACCCCGCCCGCAGGTGTGTCACCCCGCCCGCAGGTGTGTCACCCCGCCCGCACGTGTGTCACCCCTCGGTGATGTCAAGCGTCGGTGATGTCAAGCGTCGGCTATGCAGGGCCCAGTGATGTCAGGGCTCGGTGAAGATCCGGGGGCGCGGGAGCAGCGGCCGATCGACCGGCAGGGCCTCGCCGGCGACGACCTGCACGGCCTCGAGCAGGCCGGCTGGGACGACGACCCGCCCCGTCGAGCGACCGGACCACTGGTCAGCGGCCACGACGCGCAGCCGGCCGACGGGCACCCGCGCGGACCAGATCCCGACCGGCCGGTCGAGCAGCACGGTGAGGAACGCCGCTGCATCCTCCGCCTGGCGGCGCGAGCGACTCCACGTCATGTCCCCGGGACTCCACAGCTCCAGCACCGGCGGGTCAGCGCGGGTCGGCTCGTAGGCCCGCGGCGCCCCGAAGATGTCCAGCCACGCCCGCAGGGGCACGTGATAGCGGGCCGCGTCCCCGAGGAAGAAGCAGGTCTCCGGCACGTCGGCCAGTACGCCGCCCAGATCGAGCACGCCGGACTCGTACAGCTCGAAGAGCAGCCGCACCCGCGGCTCGTGCCCGTCGGCGACCCCCGTCAGGTAGTCGTGCAGCCTCTCCACCGGCAGCTCGAGCCCCGAGAGGCAGGCGGCACGCACGTGCGCCTCGAAGCGGTCCTCCAGCGCCTCCGCGAGACGCTCCATCATCCGCAGGCCGTCGAGCCGGCGCGTCGCGTCGGCGTCGCCTCGCTCCATGTCCCCCATCGATCCCCCCACCCCATCGGCGGATCCCCGTGCCCCCCGGCACTTGCCGATCCGCGCCCCCGCCCCCGGCGGAGTAGGTCGATGGTAGGACGTACGTCCAGCCCGTGTCGCGTCCCGACCGCCAACTCCGTGGGGCGCAGGGTCCGTGCGGCCGCGCAGGAGCGCGCGTGGTTCGAGGAGGTACGCGTCCTCGGTGGGCGGGCGACCGGGCCGGGATGACGTGCGGCGGGGGCGAATACGAGGCTGTTCCGACGCACCCGCGGCTGCGGCGTTCGTCGCTCGACGGCGTCACCCCGCCGGGACGCTCGCCCGGTGTTCGTCTCACCTGTCAGGAGCATCATGTCCCGCCTGAAGACCATCACTCTCGGCTTGACCGACTCGGCGCGACCGCGTCGCCGTGACGTGTTGCCGTGCCGTGTCGCCGTGGCGCGTCCCCTGCGCGTCGCTGCGCCGCGTTGCGGCCCTGTCCGCTCACGCCGACCGGTCGTGAGGCTGCGCGCTCGGCGCATCGTGCGGGCCCGTCCCCACGCGAAACCCCCACGGGGGCGCAGGTTGTGGTGGGCTATCCCGAAGCCCGACAGGGCGCCCGTCGACCCCACCCTTCGGAGGCACCATGGCCCGCGTCGACTTCACCCCGCTGACCCCGTTGTCGTTCCTCGCTCGCTCGTCGGCCGTGTGGCCCGACAAACAGGCCGTGGTCTACGGCGACGAGTCCTGGACCTACAAGGACTTCGCCGACGAGGTCCAGATCATGGCCAAGGCGCTCGCGGCGAGCGGGATCGAGCGCGGCGACCGGGTCGCGTACGTCATGCCCAACGTGCCGCACATGCTGGCGGCGCACTACGCGGTGCCGCTGCTCGGCGGCATCCTCGTGGCCGTCAATACCCGGCTGTCGGCCGAGGAGATCACCTACATCCTGCGGCACAGCGAGGCCAAGGTGGTCGTGGTGGACGGCGGTCTGCTCGACGTGGTGGCCAGGGCCGTGGGCGACGTCGACACGGTGAGCGACGTCGTGCTGATCGACGACGAGGTGGCGGGGGAGCGCGCCGCGTCGGACGTGCGGGACGCGGTCGGGGAGCGGCTGATCGACCTGGCCGCCTTCCGGGACAGGGCAGCCGGCGCTGCGGACCAGGAGTGGGCCGTGCCGGACGAGGACGAGCACATGTGCCTCAACTACACGTCCGGGACGACGGGCCGGCCGAAGGGCGTGCTCTATTCACACCGCGGGGCGTACCTCAACAGCTTCGGCGAGATCGTTCACTCGGGCTTCACCCGGGACAGCCGTTATCTGTGGACCCTGCCGATGTTCCATTGCAACGGCTGGTGCACCACCTGGGCGATCACGGCGATCGGCGGCACCCACGTGTGCCTGCGCGAGGTGCGCGGCGACGCGATCTGGAAGCTGCTGCGTGACGAGGGCATCACCCATCTCAACGGGGCGCCGACCGTCCTGACCGCGATCGCCCACGACCCGAGCGCCGGGCCGCTCGACGACCCCGTCGTGATCACGACGGCGGGTGCGCCTCCGGCGCCGGCCACCATCCTCGGGATGGAGGACCTCGGTTTCGAGATCGTGCACGTGTACGGGCTCACGGAGGTCTACGGCCCGTACTCGGTCTGCGAACCTCAGGAGGCGTGGGATGGCCTGGACCGTGAGATGAGAGCCAAGCTGCTCTCCCGCCAAGGGGTGGGCATGGTGCAGGCCGAGCGGATGCGGGTCGTGGACACCGACATGAACGATGTGCCCGCCAACGGCGAGACCATGGGCGAGATCGCGATGCGCGGCAACAACGTGATGGCCGGCTACTACAAGGACCCCGACGGCACGAAGCTCGCCTTCGACGGTGGCTGGTTCCACACCGGTGACCTGGGCGTCATGCACCCGGACGGTTACGTGGAGCTGCGGGACCGCGCCAAGGACGTGGTGATCTCGGGCGGCGAGAACATCTCCACCGTGGAGGTCGAGCAGGCACTGATGAGCCACCCGGCGGTGCTGGAGGTGGCCGTGATCGGCGTGCCGGACGAGAAGTGGGGCGAGGTCCCCAAGGGCTTCGTGAAGCTCAAGGACGGGGCGAAGGCCACCTCCGAGGAGCTGATCGAGCACGTCAAGGTGAAGATCGCCCGGTACAAGGCCCCCAAGGCGGTCGAGTTCGTCGTCGAGCTGCCCAAGACCAGCACGGGCAAGATCCAGAAGTTCGCGCTGCGGGACGCGGAGTGGGGCGAGGGCGCCAAGCGCATCCAGGGCTGACCCGACACCCGGGGTGTCCCCAGCACCCGGGGGAGTCCCCGGCGCCCGACTGTCGCCTCCGCCCTCCTTCGGTCACCCCTGCACCCGGCCGCTGCGCACTCGTCACATGACGAGGACCGCGGCCCCGGTGACCCGGCCGTGCTTGAGGTCGGCGAGGGCGCGGTCGGCCTCCTCGAAGCGGTACGGGGTCGTGGTGGGCGTCACCCGCAGCCGCGCCGCGAGGGCCAGCAGCTCCTCCCCGTCCTGACGGGTGTTGGACTCGACGCTCGTGACGGACTTTTCGTGGAACAGGTGCCGCTGGTAGTCCAGGGCGGGCACGTCGCTCATGTGGATGCCCGCCAGGGCGAGCGTGCCGCCCGGGGCCAGAGCGGCCAGCGCCATGGGCACCAGGTCGCCGGCCGGGGCGAAGATGATCGCCGAGTCCAGCGGTTCCGGCGGGGCGTCGCTCGCCTCCCCGGCGGAGGCGGCGCCGAGCCGCACGGCGAGTTCCCGCGCGCCGGCGCCTCGCGTCAGCACGTGCACCCGGGCGCCTTGGGCGATGGCGATCTGGGCCGTGAGGTGCGCGCTGCCACCGAAGCCGTACAGTCCGAGCGTCCCGCCCGGCGGCACGGCCGCACGGCGTAGCGCCCGGTAGCCGATGATGCCCGCGCACAGCAGCGGCGCGGCGACGACGGGATCGAGGTCGTCGGGCAACCGGTAGGCGTACGCGTCGGGCACGGTCGCGAACTGGGCGTACCCGCCGTGGGCGTCCCACCCTGTGTACCGCGAGGCCGCGCAGAGGTTCTCCCTGCCCGTGCGGCAGAACCGGCAGGCACCGCACGTGTGCCGCAGCCACGCGATGCCCACGCGGTCGCCGACGGCGAAGCGCGACGCCTGCGGCCCGAGGGCCTCGACCCTGCCGATCACCTCGTGGCCCGGGGTGATCCCCGGCGTGTGCACGGGTAGGTCGCCCTCGGCCACGTGCAGATCGGTCCGGCAGACGCCGCAGGTCTCCACCCGGATAAGCACGTCGCCGGCGCCGGGCTCCGGGACGGCCCGCTCGGCGAGGCGCAGCGGGCCGTTATCGATAGGGCCGGGGGCAGCGACGCTCCACGCCGCCATGGTGCGCGGGATCATCGCCCCATCTTCCCCGTCGCTCGCACGCCGTGCCCGCCCGGCGACGCGCGCGTTTCCCGCCCGTGGGTGGGAAGTGGCGGCGGGCACCTGGGGTGATGCGCGCGTTTCCCGCCCGTGGGCGGGAAGTGGCGGCGGGGTCTGGGGTGTTGCGTGCGGTTGCCGCCCGTGGGCGAGATGTACACGTATCGAGGCTGGAAGCCTCCGGCCGTTGCGCTCGCGGTGGGATCCCACGCGGGCCAGGGGGACGCAACCGGGGCAGAGTCTCGCCTTGCGGAGCATGTCGGTGGGTGTTCCGAGCGACCTACTCGATGGGGTGGGTGGCACTCTGGTGATGACAAACGCGCAGTTCAGAAGCGTCTCACGAGTTGAGATTGAGCATCGCGTAGGTCGTTCGGAACATTAGGGGACTGACGGCCCCTGGGGCGTGCGATGGGGTGAGATGCCGTGGTCCCGTGCGGTTCTTCTCGGAGGGCGGTCCCGGTCGTCTCGGTCACGGCCCGGGTCGTGGCGGGCGAGGTGAGCGGATATGGCCGAGACGGCGGGCGGACTGGGGTGTTGCGTGCGGTTGTCGCCCGTGGGCGGGAAGTGGCGGCGGGCACCTGGGGTGTTGCGTGCGGTTGCCGCCCGTGGGCGGGAAGTGGCGGCGGGCACCTGGGGTGATGCGCGCGTTTCCCGCCCGTGGGCGGGAAGTGGCGGCCGGGAAGGGAGTGCCGGTCTCCCGTCCGTCACTGGAGCAGCGTGCGGTCGGACAGGCCGCCGCGGACCGCCTCGAAGGCGTCCAGCAGATCCTGCACGGTGGCCTTCTCCTTGCGCTCGCCGGCCAGCTCGGCGATCACCCGGCCCTCGTGCATCATGATCATCCGGTCCCCGAGGTGCAGCGCCTGCTCCATGTTGTGGGTCACCATCAGCGTGGTCGGCTTGTGCCGGTCCACGAGCTCCCGAGTCAGGCGTACGACGAGGGCGGCCCGCTGCGGGTCCAGGGCGGCCGTGTGCTCGTCCAGCAGCAGCACCTTCGGCTCGGAGAAGGTCGCCATCAGCAGCGACAGCGACTGGCGCTGGCCGCCGGAGAGCAGGCCGACCCGGGCGGTCAGCCGTTTCTCCAGACCCTGCTCGAGGGTCTCCAGCTCGGCGGCGAACATCTCCCGCCGCGCCTTCGTCACGCCGCGCCCGAGGCCGCGTCGCTTGCCGCGCAGGTACGCGATCGCCAGGTTCTCCTCGATCGTCAGGTCGGGCGCGCTCCCCTGCAGCGGGTTCTGGAAGACGCGGCCGATCCACCGAGCGCGGGCGTGATCACCCAGCCTCGTCACGTCCCGCCCGTCGATCAGCACCTTCCCCGCGTCGGGTCGCAGCATCCCGGAGACGTGGTTGAGCAGAGTGGACTTGCCCGCGCCGTTGGAGCCGATGATCGTGACGAACTCGCCCGCGGCCAGGTCGAGGCTGACCCCGTCGAGGGCCACCCGCTCGTTGACCGTGCCCGGGAAGAACGTCTTGTGCAGGTCGACCAGGCGGAGCATCAGGCCCCCGTCCCGGCGTGCGAGCCGCTGGCGCTGCGCTGCGCGGCGCGCAGGCCCGGCACCTTGCGGAACAACTGCCACTGCGGCAGCACCAGCGCCAGCACGACGAGCACCGCGGAGGCCAGCTTCATGTCGTTGGGCTCCAAACCCACGTTCATCGCGAGCTGGATGGACACGCGGTAGAGGACCGCGCCGAACACCACCGCGAACGCAGCGACCAGGATCGTACGGGTGCCGAGGATGGCTTGGCCGAGGATCACCGACGCCAGGCCGGCGATGATCAGGCCGACCCCCATCGAGATGTCGGCGAAGCCCTGGTGCTGGGCGACGACCGCGCCGCAGAGGCCGACGAGCCCGTTCGACAGCGCGAGCCCGAGGACCTTGTACGTGTCCGTGGGCACCCCGAAGCTGCGCGCCATCGCCTCGCTGTTGCCGGTCGCCTGCATGCCCAGTCCGATATCGGTGTGCAGGAACCACACCACCAGGCCGAGCACGATCAGCGTGCCGGCGGCGAAGATCCCCACCGACGTCCAGGTCCCGGTGAGGCCCTGAGCGCGCAGCGGGCTGAGGAGCGTGTCCTCGCCCAGGAGGGGTTTGTTGGCGCCGCCCATGATCCGCAGGTTGATCGAGTACAGCCCGATCTGGGTGAGGATGCCCGCCAGCAGCCCGTTGATCCGGCCCTTCGTGTGCAGGAGCCCGGTGATGATCCCGGCGACGAACCCGGTCACGAAGCCCGCGGCGGTCGCCAGCACCGGGGGCGTGCCGCTCAGGATGAGCGTCGCGGCGGTCGCGCCACCGGTGGTGAAGCTCCCGTCGACCGTGAGGTCGGGGAAGTCCAGGATCCGGAAGGTCAGGTACACCCCCAACGCCATCACGGCGTAGAGGACCCCGAGTTCTACGGCGACGATCATGCGCCCGACCTCCCAGAACCTGTCGCCGCTACTTGATCACCTCGTCGGCACGGTCGAGGAGGGCCTGCGGCAGGGTGACGCCGGCCTTCGCGGCCGACATCTGGTTGACGAGCAGCTTGAAGTCGGTCTGCTTCTCCACCGGCATAGTGGCGGGCGCGGCGCCGTCCTTGAGGATCTTGATGGCCATCCGGCCGGTCTGCTGGCCCAGGTCGAAGTAGTTGATCCCGTACGTGGCCATCCCGCCCTTGCGCACCGAGTCGCCCTCGGCGACCACGACGGGCAGGTGCTTGCTTTGCGCCGCGGACAGCACGGACTCGATCGCGGAGACGACCGTGTTGTCGGTCGGCACGTAGATCGCGTCGACGTCGAGGGACTGGGCCGCCTGCGCGACCTCGCCGGTGTTGGTGATCGCCTTCTTCTGGATCGTCAGCCCGAGGCCGGGGGCCGCCTCCTCCGCCATGCGGACCTGGACCGCGGAGTTCACCTCCGCGGAGCTGTAGATGATCCCCACCGTCTTGGCGTCGGGCTTGATGTCCTTGACCAGGGCCAGCTGCCGGTCGACCGGGTTCATGTCGGTGGTGCCGGTGACGTTGGCGCCGGGGGCGTCGTTGGACTTGACCAGCTTGGCCTCGACCGGGTCGGTCACGGCCGTGAACAGCACGGGCTTGTCGGTGATCGCCTGCGCGGTGGCCTGCGCCGTCGGGGTGGCAATCGCGAGGACGAGGTCCTTGCCGCGGAACTTGTTGGCGATCGACGTCAGCGTGGCCTGCTCGCCCTGCGCGTTCTGCTCCTCGAACTCGGCCTTGATCCCGCCGTCGGCGAGCGCCTTCTTGAAGCCCTCGCGGGCCTCGTCGAGCGAGGGGTGAGTGATGATCTGGGAGATCCCGATCTGGTAGGTCTTGTCGCCACCACCACCGGTCCCCGTCGAGCCGGAGCCCGACCCGGAGTCGGAGCCGCATCCGGCGAGGGCGAGCGAGCCGACCAGTGCGCTGGCCAGGGCCCAGGCGGGCCGGCGGGGCAGACGAGACATCGGGGATCCCTTCGTTCGGGCAGTGGCATCGAGGGTAGCTGCCACCGTGCGGACCGTTCGTGCACTGCTCGAATCTAAGGCACGGCGCGCGACAGCGTTCATCCTCTGAGCGCCGTCGTCTCACGCGTCGTCACCCGGCGGCCATCGGCACGGGCCTCGTGCTCGCGCGCGCCGGAGCGCCGCGCGATTAGGGTGACGTCTGGAGTCCCGCCCCGATGCATCCCCGTCCGGAAGGGGAACTGCCGTGCCCCACGCCAAGGCCGTCCTGTCCGCGTCGCTGCGACGCCTCGCCCGGGAGGGACGGCTGCGGCGTCTCGCGGAGACGCCGACCCTGGGGCGTGAGATCGTCCATCGGTACGTCGCCGGGGAGAACGTCAACGCGGCCGTGCAGACCGCCGCCGATCTCATCCACAAGCGACGGCTCGTGTGCCTGACCTCGTTGCAGCCGGTTCCGGAGAACGAGGAGGAGGCCGCGGCGGTGGGCAAGCGGTACCGCAAGGTGCTGCGCCGGCTCGACGAGGCCGGCCTGGCCGGGGGCGGCCGCTGCGAGGTGAGCTTCGGACTGGACGCGCTGGGGGCCGAGCTCGGCGCCGACGGGCACGCGCTCGCGCTGGAGGCAGCGCGGCGGATCTGTCGCGCGGCCGCGAACACCGGGGCGCTGGTGACGGTCGAGTCCTACCGCGGCGCCGACGTCGACGCCACCCTCGAGACCGTCGCGGACCTGCGTCAGGACTTCCCCTTCGTCGGGGTGTCGCTGGCGGCGGCGCTGCGGCGCACCGAGTCCGACGTGCGCGACCAACTGGGCTCCCGGGTCCGCCTGTGGCGCGGCCACCCCGGCAGCTCCGAGCGGTTCGGCAGGGGCTCCGAGGTGGACCGCTCGTACGTCCGCTGCCTGCGGCTCCTCCTGGCACACCCGCAGGGGACCCCGGTGGTCGCCACCCAGGACCCCCGCCTCCTGGAGATCGCCGAGGCGCTGGCCCGCCATCACGGCCGCCCGTCGGACTCGTACGAGATCCAACTGCGGTACGGAGTCCGCCCCGCCACCCAGGCCACGGTCGGGGACCGGGGCGACAAGATGCGCGTCTACACCCCGTTCGGCATCGATTGGTACGCGTACCTCATCTCCCGCGTCGCCGACGACCCCACCAACGTGGGCGACCTGCTCAAGGCGGCGATCGCCCGCTGACTCCGGCCCCCTCCCACCCGTCCCACGAACCCGCACCCTTCCACGAAGCCCCCTGTCACGAACCCGCCAAGGAGCCCGCCATGCCACACCTCGCCGTCATCGGGGCCGGAGTCATGGGCTCGGCGATCATGTCCGCCTTGATCGACGCGGAGCGCTACGCGGCCGCAGACGTCCGCGCCACGACCCTGGACCCCGTCGCCCGCGAGGCGCTGGAGGCGCGGGGGATCGCGGTCGTGGACAACGCGCAGGCCGTCGCGCAGGCCGACGTCGTGCTCGTGGCGGTCAAACCGGACCAAGTGCGTGAGGTGCTGGCCACGCTCGGGGGCGCGTTGGCTCCCGACGCGCTCGTGATCAGTGTCGCCGCCGGCGTGTCCCTGGAGACATTGGAGGCTGCGCTGCCCGCGGGGACCGCGGTCGTGCGGGTCATGCCCAACACGCCCGCGCTGGTCGCTCAGGGCGCCTTCGCGCTCTCCCCGGGCCGGGCGTGCTCCGGGGCGCAGGTGGACCGGGCGGTCGAGCTCCTGACGTGCGCCGGCCTGGTGCGCGTGGTTCCCGAGGAACTCCAGGACGCCGTGACCGGGGTGTCGGGTTCGGGTCCCGCGTACGTCTTCGCCTTCGTCGACGCCCTCATCGAGGGCGGCGTCGTGGCGGGCCTCCCGCGCGCGGAGGCGACCGAGTTGGCGGTGCAGACGCTGGTCGGCGCCGCGGAGCTGCTGCGGAGCAGCGGCGCGCACCCCGCGTTGCTGCGCGAACAGGTCACCTCCCCGGGCGGGACCACGGCCGCTGCCCTGCGGGTTCTCGACGCGCGCGGCCTGCGCGCGGCGGTGGTGGACGCCGTCCAGGCGGCGGTCGCCCGGTCCCGGGAGCTGGGGGGGCCAGCGGGGCGGTAGGTTGTGGGCCGTTGCGTGTCCGGAGTGCTGCTGGGTACGTTCGTGAGCGGGCCGGTGTCACCGTCCCGCGTTCTCGCCGACAGGTGCCCCACTTGGGAAGGCAGGAGCATGCAGACGCAGTTCACCGTGCGCGTCCTCAAAGAGGCCGACTGGCAAACGTACCGCGACATGCGCCTCACGGCGCTGGAGGAATCACCGGAGGCCTTCGCCGCCGCTTACGCGACCGAGAAGACCTACGAGGAGGCCCTGTGGCGCGAACGCATGCGCCGCGCCGTGCGCCTCGTGGCTTCCGACGAGGGCACCGACGTGGGCATCGTTTCGATCGGCGAGGCGCCCGTCGAGTTCGATGATGCCGCGGAGCTCTTCGGTCTCTGGGTGCGCCCGGAGCTGCGCGGCGCCGGCGTCGCCAAGGACCTGGTCATCGTGGCGGGCCAGGAGGCGTCCCGGCTCGGCCGGCGCCTGCTCGTCTACTGGGTGAGCACCGAGAATGGGCGTGCGGTGGCGTTCGCGAGCGGACGTGGTTTCCGCCCCACCGAGCTGCGCCGACCGATGGGTGGGGAGAACCCGGACAGCGCAGAGGAAGTGGCCATGATCCTCTCGCTGGGCTCGCGGTGAACGGCAGAGAAACCCGACGGGCGCACGGAGCGCTCGCTGCGTGGAACGGGGCTGGTCTGAGGTGGCCGTTGGCCTACCAGGGGGCCCCAAACGCGACTACGGTGCGGGCATGGTGACGCGGGTCGGGATCGTCTGGGACGAGAGCCTCACGGGCTACAACTTCGGGGCCCATCACCCGATGGACCCGGTCCGGCTCGACCTGACCGCGCGCCTGTGCCGCGAGTTCGGACTTCTCGACTGCCCTGAGGCCTCGCTGATCAACCCCGACGTCCCCGACGACGACATCCTGCTGGCCGTGCACACCCCGGACTACGTCGCGGCCGTCAAGGCGGCCTCGGAGAACCCGCTGGCCGCGTCGACGCGCTACGGGCTGGGGACCGAGGACGACCCGGCGTTCCACGGCATCCACGAGGTCAGCGCCCGGATCTCCGCCGGCACCCTGGAGGTGTGCCGCGGCGTGTGGGAGGGGACTTACGACCACGGGGTCAACTTCACGGGCGGCTTCCATCACGCGATGCCGAACACCGCGGCCGGCTTTTGCATCTACAACGACGCCGGGGTGGCCATCCAGTGGCTGCTCGATCACGGCGTCGAGCGGGTCGCGTACGTCGATGTCGACGTGCACCACGGCGACGGCGTGGAGCGGATGTTCTGGGACGAGCCGCGCGTGCTGACCGTGTCGATGCACGAAACCGGCGCGGTCCTGTTTCCCGGCACGGGCTTCGCGACGGACACCGGCGGCTCGGCCGCTCCCGCCGGGGCCGTCAACGTGGCGCTACCGCCGGGCGTCGGGGACGCCCCCTGGCTTCGCGCTTACCACGCGATCGTGCCCGCGGCGCTGCGTGCCTTCGCCCCGCAGATCATCGTCTCCCAGCACGGTGCCGACACCCACAGCCTCGACCCGCTGGCGCACCTGGCGCTCTCGGTGGACGCCCAGAAGATCGCGATGGAGAGCATGCGCGACCTCGCGAACGAGCTGTGCGGGGGCAAGTGGGTCGCCCTGGGCGGCGGGGGTTACGAGGTCGTCGACGTCGTGCCGCGATCGTGGACGCACCTGGTCGCGGTCGCCTTGGGCCGGGACGTCCCGCTGGAGGCGCCGGTCCCGGAGACGTGGCGCGAGCACGTCCGCAAGCTGTTCGGTGTGCCCGGGCCGGAGATGATGGGCGACGGCGCCTCCGACCGTGGACGGATCTGGTTCCGCGCCTGGGAGTCCGGCTTCGACCCGGACAACAGCGTGGACCGCGCGATCATGGCCACCCGGGAGGCGGTCTTCCCGGGTCTCGGCCTGGACGTCTGGTACGACTGACCGACCACCCCGGGCGACTGAGTCGACGCCGCCAGGCGGCGGTTTCTTTGGCACTCAACGATTTCCGTGACCAAGTCGGTGGATCGGAGCGTCCCGGAGGGGTCGCCCGGCGTGGCATGATGGCCCTGCCGCGGCACCCGTGACCGGCCGCCGCGACACGTCATCCCTGTCGTCCCGTTCGCGCCCAAGGGCTTGCTTCCCCGCGCGTCTCCCCACGGAGGTCACCCATGCTCGACGTCGCTCGCCGCGAGGCCTCGCACTTGTTGACGGTCGCGGAGGTCGCCGCCCGGCTGCGGGTGTCGAAGATGACCGTCTACCGCCTGATCCACGCGGGAGAGCTGCCGGCGCTGCGCGTCGGTCGATCCTTCCGGGTGCCCGCCCAGGCGGCCGAGGAGTACCTGGCCGCCGCGTACGTCGCCATCGCCTGAGCCCTCGCGAACACCGCAGTCCCGGCGGCTCGAACACTGCAGTCCTGGCGCTCGAACACTGCAGTCCTGTCAGCTTGAACACTGCAGTCCTGGCGGTTCGCCCGTGATGAGGGCGGGCGTACTTTTGGTTGGCGCCTGCCCGCCGGAGTACGCTGGCCAGCGGAAAGCACGCGAAAGGACCACACATGGGCTCAGTCATCAAGAAGCGCCGCAAGCGGATGGCGAAGAAGAAGCACCGCAAGCTGCTGCGCAAGACGCGTCACCAGCGCCGTAACAAGAAGTGAGCGCTGCCCGCCGCGTGCTGAGCACCAGGCCCGCGCCCGGGACTCCGGGACGCGGGCCTCGTCGTGAGAGCGGTCGCGGGGGCTGGCGCGCCTGAGGGGCGCGCGTGGCCCGCGAGGACCGGAGCGCGGCGCGGGCGGGCGGAGGAGCTATGAGCAGCACGATCCTGGTCACGGGAGTGTCCCGCCACCTCGGGGCGGCGGTGGCGCGCCGCCTGATCGAGCTCCCGGACGTTCGCCGGGTCATCGGGCTCGACGTCATCCACCCGAGCGAGGCGCTCGAGGGCGTGGAGTTCGTGCGCGCCGACATCCGCAACGCGGTGGTCGGTCGCATGCTGGAGCACGCGCGCGTCGACACCGTGGTGCACCTGGCGCTCAGCACCGCGGTGACCCAGGGCAAGGCCCGAGCCTCCCAGAAGGAGGCCAATGTCATCGGCACCATGCAGCTGCTGGCGGCCTGCCAGGCCACCCCGCAGCTGCGGCGGATCGTCCTGAAGTCCACCTGCGCGGTCTACGGGTCCTCCGCGCACAACCCCGCCCTTCTCACCGAGGAGCAGACCGCCCCGGTCTCCCGGGCGGGCGGCGCGGTGCGGGACGCGCTGGAGGTGGAGCGCTATCTGTGGGCGGCGCGGCGCCGCCGGCCCGACCTCGCCTCCACGACCCTGCGCCTCGCGCACGTCGTCGGCCCGCACGCGAGCTCGAGGCTGTTGGACTACCTGAAGCTGCCGGTAGTGCCGGTGCCGCTCGGCTTCGACGCCCGGCTGCAGTTCCTCCATGAGCAGGACGCGATCGAGGCGATCGTGACGGCCGCGACCGGGCCGATGGTGGGCGTGGTCAACGTGGCGGGCGACGGGGTGATCACGGTGCGCCAGGCGGCGGCCCTGGCCGGCCGGCCCTACCTGGCGCTGCCCACCCAGGGTGGGGCGCTGGTGTCCCTGCTGGCCAAGGCGCTGGGGAGCACCTCGATCGACGACGCCGACCTGGACTTCCTGCGCTACGGGCGGGTCCTCGACACGACCGCCGCCCGCGAGCGGCTGGGCTTCACCCCCCGGTGGAGCACCCGCGCGGCCTACCTCGACGCCGTCGCGGAGTTCCCTCCCGGAGTGCCGGCGGCCGCCTCCGTGCGCGACTGGGCTTACGCGCTCGGCGCGGCGGTGCGCAGCGGCGTGGGCGATCGCAGGGAGCGGCCGTGACCTCAGACCGGGAGACGCCTTACCCTCAGTTCCCCGCGCAGGCGACCGGCCCCGCTCCCGCGACCGGCCCGGCTCCCGCGACCGGCCCCGCGACCGGTCCGGCTCCCGCGACCGGCCCGGCGATCGGCGCGACCCCGGGCGCCGAGGAGATCGCGCAGGCGGTCGCGATCCTGGTCAACGCCCTGCGCTGGGCCGTGCGCCAGGTCGGCGTCCCCGAGGAGGAGGTCGAGGACAAGGTCGCGGACCTGTTGGCCTTCCTGCGACGACGGCTGACCGGTGACTTCGTGATCGACGAGTTCGGCTTCGACGCGGACTTCGCCGACCACGTCTACCTGCCGCTGCTGCGCCCGCTCTACCGCAACTGGTTCCGCGTCGAGGTCCGCGGCATCCACCACATCCCGGAGCGCGGCGGCGGCCTCGTGGTGGCCAACCACTCGGGGACGATCGCGCTGGACTCCCTGATGACCCAGCTGGCCGTGCACGACGAGCATCCCGCCCAGCGGCACCTTCGGATGCTCGGCGCCGACCTGGTCTTCTCGCTGCCGGTGCTGGGGGACCTCTCGCGCAAGGCCGGCGCGACGCTGGCCTCGCCCGGGGATGCGGATCGCCTGCTGGCGGCCGGGCACCTCGTCGGGGTGTGGCCGGAGGGCTTCAAGGGGGTCGGCAAGCCGTTCACCGAGCGCTACCGGTTGCAGCGGTTCGGGCGCGGCGGGTTCGTCGCCTCGGCGCTGCGGGCGGGCGTACCGATCATCCCGTGCAGCGTCGTCGGCGCCGAGGAGACCTACCCGATCCTCGGCAGCATCGACCCGGTGGCCAAGGCCCTGCACCTGCCGTACTTCCCCGTCACACCGACCTTCCCCCACCTCGGGGTGCTCGGCCTGATCCCGCTGCCCAGCAAGTGGATCATCGAGTTCGGGGAGCCGATCCCCACCGACCACCTGGGCGACGGCGCCGCGGACGACCCGGTCCTGGTCTTCGACATCACCGACCGGGTGCGCGAGACGATCCAGCGCACGCTCTACTCCCTCCTGGTCCAACGGGGCTCGCCGTTCTCCTGAGCCGCGGTCCCGCCGGGGGAAGGAGGGACGCGTACGTCGATGGCGGGCGCGCGCATCCCGTACCGTGGGCCAGCATGGCGCCCACCCCGCCCCCGACCCCCGACGCGCAGGACCCGCGCATCGTCCTCGTGACCGTGCCGCACTGCCAGCTCTGCGATCGGGCCCGCCCGATCGTGGCGCGGGTCGCCGCCGAGGCCGGGGTGGCCTGGCGGGAGCTGGACATGATGCGCGACGGGGCCGCGGATCCGTCGTGGTGGGACAACGTCCCGATCGTCCTGCTGGACGGCGAGGTCGCCGGCACCCTGCGCGTCGAGGAGGCGCGCCTCGCGGCGGCGCTGCGGGACCTCGCCTGACGGGTCGCGTCGGACGGGTCGCGTCGAACAGGTCGCGAAGGGACGGGCGGTGCGCGGGGAACGGGAGAGTATGTCGAAGACCACAGGGCCGGGTGGCGAGATCGTCGTGACGTTTGGTACGCCCCCGCGGATCTGCCTATGGTGGACTGTCCAAGTTCCGTTCATCCTTGATGTTGTCCGACCTGGATCCCCGATCGCGATCCGACGAGGAGTGCTGACCGCCTGTGGCCGCTGAGGAGACGCTCCCACCGTGCGGGCTCCCGTCGGCGACGGCCACAGCTGAGGCGGTGACCGCATGAGCCTCATCGCGATGGGCCTGTCGCACCACAGCGCGCCCGTCCACGTGCTGGAGGAGGCCGCGCTCGACGAGGGGGGCGTGACCGCCCTCGCCGACCGCCTGTCCGGCGCGGAGAGCGTGCGGGAGGTCGTGGTCCTCGCGACCTGCAACCGGCTGGAGGTCTACGCGGAGGCGGCCACCTTCCACGGCGCGGTCACCGACCTGGGCGCGGCGCTGGTCCACGCGACCGGGATCCCGCAGGACCGGCTGGCCGACTACCTCTACGTGCACTACGAGGACCGCGCGATCGCGCACCTGTTCTCCGTGGCCTGCGGGCTGGACTCGATGGCGGTCGGGGAGTCCTCGATCCTCGGCCAGCTGCGGGCGGCGCTGCGGCGCGCCCAGCGGGACGGGCGGGTGGGGCCCGAGCTCAACGGGCTGCTGCAGCACGCGCTGCGGGTCGGCAAGCGGGCTCACGCCGAGACCAGCCTGGACCGGACGAGCGTGTCCCTCGTGGAGGCCGGGCTGAGCGCCGCGGTCGAGCACGTCGGCCCGATCGAGCGCGCCCGGGTTCTGATCGTGGGCGCCGGGTCGATCGCCGCCCTGGCCGTGGCCACGCTGGACCGGTCCGGCTGCTCGGACCTCGAGATCGCGAGCCGCACCCTGGACCGGGCCCGCCGCCTGGCGGCTCCGATCGGCGCCCGCGCGCTGCCGATGACCCGCCTGGACTCCGCGCTCCGCGCGGCCGACATCGTGATCTCCTGCACTGGCGCGGTCGGGCACATCCTCGACGAGGACCGGGTGCGCGCGGTCACCGAACAGCGCCACGGCCGCCCCCAGGCCTACGTCGACCTCGCGCTGCCCCGGGACGTGGACCGGGCGGTGGTCGACCTCCCCGGCGTCCGGCTGATCAGCCTGTCCGAGCTCGGCGACCTGCTGGCCGGCCGCGGCTCCGGCGACGAGGTCGCCGAGGTGCGCGACCTGGTCACGGTCGAGGTCGCGACCTACCTGGCCCGGCGCCGCATGACCCAGGTGGCCCCCACGGTGGCGGCGCTGCGCGCCCGCGCGGTCGGCCTGATGGAGAACGAGGCGGCCCGGCTGGAGTCCCGGCTGCCCGAGCTCGACGAGCGGCAGCGCGCCGAGGTGCGCCTCGCGCTGCACCGGACCGTCGACAAGCTGCTGCACACCCCGACCGTGCGGGTCAAGGAGCTGGCGGGGCGCGGCGAGCCCGGGGATTACGCCGACGCGCTGCGCCAGCTGTTCGGCCTGGACCCCCACGACGTGGCGGCCGTGTCGTCGCCGAGCGAGAGCGGGGGGCTCGCGTGAGCGGGGCGTCGCCCGCGCCGCTGCGGCTCGCCACCCGGCGCAGCGTCCTCGCCACGACGCAGGCGGGGTGGGTCGCCGACCTGCTGCGGGCCCGCGGCCACGCGGTCGAGTTGGTGCCGATCGTCACCGAGGGTGACACGAACCGGGCCGCCCTGACCCAGATCGGCGGGACGGGCGTGTTTGCCTCCGCCCTGCGGGACGCGCTGCGCGAGGGCTCCGTCGATTTCGCGGTGCACTCGCTCAAGGACCTGCCGACGGCGCCCGCGCCCGGCCTCGCGATCGCCGCCGTGCCAGCCCGGGAGGATCCCCGCGACGTCCTCGTGAGCCGCGACCACGTGGCCCTGCGCTCGCTACCGACCGGCGCCGTGGTCGGGACCGGTTCGCCGCGCCGCGCGGCGCAGCTGCGGGCCCTGCGCGCGGACCTGACGATCCGGCCGATCCGCGGCAACATCGAGACCCGCCTCTCGCTCGTCGCCGACGGGCAGTGCGACGCGATCGTGCTCGCCCGCGCGGGCCTGGCCCGCCTCGGTCGGCTCGACGCGATCAGCGAGGTCCTGCCGCTGGAGGACATGCTCCCCGCCGCCGGGCAGGGGGCGCTCGCCGTGGAGTGCCGGAGCGACCGCGAAGACCTGGGCGAACTCCTGGCGGCCCTGGACGACCCGGGGACCCGCGCCTGCGTGAGCGCCGAGCGCGCTCTGCTGGCCGCTTTGGAGGCCGGCTGCACCGCCCCGATCGGCGCCCACGCCGATCTGGTGCAAGGCCGCGCCGGGCTTGCCCTGTCCCTGTCCGCGTTCCTGGGCGCGGACGAGGGTGGCGGCGGCGCCGCGCGGGCGGTCGTCCCGCGGCGCGCGTCGATGTCCGGGCCGCCATCCGATCCCCAGGGCCTTGGCGTCGCCCTGGCCGGCCGCCTCCTCGACCCCGGGGGAGGGCCGCCGCTGGGGACGCAGGGAGCAGGCACTCAGGAGCAGGAGCAAGAGCAGTGAACGAGACCGTCAGCGCGGCCCGGCCGGACGAGGCCTCCGCGCGGATCGCCTTCGTCGGCACGGGCCCCGGAGCCCCCGGCCTGCTCACCCTGCGCGGCGCCGAGCTCCTCGAACAGGCCGACGTGGTCCTCCACGACGCCGGCACCGCCATCGACAGCGTCTCGCGCCACCTCGGCGCGGACGTCCTGGTGATGGAGGTGACCGCCGGGCAGGAGGCCGACCTGTCGGTCTCCGGCCGGGCCGTCGAGCTCGCGGGGCAAGCCGCCGCGCGAATGGGCGCACGCGCTGCCTCCGTCGCGGACGTCAACGCGACGCCCGGACCCGACGAGCGGCGCCCCCTCCTCGTACGTCTGATGGAGGGCGCGGCCGGCGCGGCGGACACCCTCCGCGCGGAGCTGGCCGCCTGCCTGGAGGCCGGTCTGACGGTCGAGGTCGTGCCCGGGGTGAGCAGCGCCACCGCCGTGCCGACTTACGCCGGTATCCCGTGGGGCGGCGGGGACGCCCCCGCCACGCTGGTCGTCACCTCCGCCGACACTCTGGCGAGCTGGTCGGCGGGCGCCGCGGACGATGTCAACGTGATCCTCGTCGGCGGCCTGGACCGCCTCGCCGCCGGGCTGGACCGGCTGCTGGAGGAGGGCCGCGACCCGCACACGCAGGTCGCCCTCGTCGCCAACGGCTCCACGACCGACCAGCGCACCACCGTGGCCACCCTCGGCGAGAGCCCCAAGCAGCTGCGCGCCGGGCGGCTCGGCGATCCCTCGGTCGCGATCGTCGGCCGCGGCGTCGCCGAGCGTGAGGCGTTCAGCTGGTTCGAGTCGCTGCCGTTGTTCGGGTGGCGGGTGCTGGTGCCGCGCACGAAGGCCCAGTCGTTCTCGATGCTCGCGGAGCTGGAACGGTACGGGGCCGTGGGCGAGGTCGTCCCGACGATCAGCATCGAGCCGCCGCGCACGCCCGCCCAGATGGACCGCGCGATCGAGGGCATGGTCACCGGCCGGTACGAGTGGGTCGGCTTCACCTCGGTCAACGCGGTGCGCGCGGTCCGCGAGAAGTTCGCCGAGCGGGGGCTGGACAGCCGGGCATTCTCCGGGCTGAAGATCGCCGCGGTCGGCGGGGTCACCGCCGAGGCGCTG
Organism: Austwickia sp.; assembly: GCA_039812465.1. Lineage (GTDB taxonomy): Bacteria > Actinomycetota > Actinomycetes > Actinomycetales > Dermatophilaceae > Austwickia. The sequence continues at coordinate 39,088 of JBDIAS010000007.1, forward strand.
CTGGCGATGGGTCTGACCCCCGACCTGCTGCCGACCACCGAGCAGTCTGCGAAGGGCCTGCTGGACGCGTGGCCCGCCTACGACGCCCAGCTCGACCCGATCAACGGGGTGTTCCTCCCACGGGCCGACATCGCCACCGACGTGCTCGTCGCCGGGCTGCAGGAGATCGGCTGGGAGGTCGACGACGTCACGGCCTACCGGACCGTACGCGCCGCGCCGCCGCCCGCGCCGACCCGCGAGGCGATCAAGAAGGGCGACTTCGACGCGGTCGTCTTCACCTCCTCCTCGACGGTGCGCAACCTCGTCGGCATCGCTGGCAAGCCGCACCCCACCACGGTGGTGGCCTGCATCGGGCCGGCGACGGCGCAGACCGCGCAGGAGCACGGGCTGACCGTCTCCGTGATGTCCCCGGAGCCCAATGCCGGCGCCCTGATCGAGGCGCTCGCCGCGTTCGGCGCCCAGCGGGCCGCGGAGGCGCTCGCGGAGGGGCGGCGGCCAGTACGTCCGAGCGAGACCAACCCGCGACGCCGACGCAAAACCTGAGCTCACACCCGTACGGCAGGAGGAGCAGCCACATGACCGAGGCGACCGACGAGACCCGCGTACCGGACGGCTCCGAAGCGGCGGATTTTGAAGGCGATCCGACAGATGGTGGCGATGGCTGCTGCGAGGACGGGGGCGCCTGGCTCGTGCAGCGGCCCCGGCGGCTTCGGTCGACGCCCGCGATCCGCCGGATGGTGGCGCAGACGCGGCTGCACCCGGCGGACCTGATCCTGCCGGTGTTCGTCCGCGAGGGCGCGAACGCCCCGATCCCGATCGCGTCGATGCCCGGGGTCGTGCAGCACTCGATGTCCTCGCTGGTCGAACAGGCGAAGCGGGTCGCGACGGCCGGGCTCGGCGGAATCATGATCTTCGGCGTGCCCTCGCGCCGGGACGCGGTCGGGTCCGGCGCGGACGCCCCGGACGGGATCCTCAACGTGGCCTTGCGCGAGGTTCGGGAGGCGGTCGGCGACGACACGGTCGTGATGGCCGACCTGTGCCTGGACGAGTTCACCGACCACGGGCACTGCGGGGTGCTGACCGAGCTGACGCGCGGGGGTCGGACCCAGACCGTGGTCGACAACGACGCGACGCTGGAGCGGTACGCCTCGATGGCGCTGGCCCAGGCGGAGGCGGGCGCGCACGTGCTGGGGCTGTCCGGAATGATGGACGGCCAGGTCGGCCACGTGCGCGGGGCGCTGGACGCGTTCGGCTTCACGGACGTGATCCTGCTGGCGTACGCGGCCAAGTACGCCTCGGGGTTCTACGGCCCGTTCCGGGACGCGGTCGAATCGACGCTGACCGGTGACCGGACGACGTACCAGCAGGATCCGCCGAACGCGACCGAAGCCCTGCGCGAGGTGGCCCTGGACGTCGAGGAGGGCGCCGACATCGTGATGGTGAAGCCGGCGCTGCCCTACCTGGACATCCTGCGCGCCGTGGCCGACGCGTCCCCGGTGCCGGTGAGCGCCTACCAGGTGTCGGGGGAGTTCGCCCAGATCGAGGCCGCTGCGGCGGCGGGCTGGATCGACCGGGACCGCGTGATGATGGAGACGCTGACGTCGATCCGGAGGGCCGGCGCGCAGCAGATCCTGACCTATTACGCGCTGGAGGCCGCCGGTCGCTTGTGAGCGGGCCGTTGTGGGGGACGCCTCTGCGGGCGCCTTGTGAGGTGGGCCGCTCGCCCCGCGGGCCGTCGGCGAGCGCTGGCAGACGCGGCGTAGGCTTCGGCGAGTGACCTCCCCGCCCCGCCGCACGCTCAAGAAGCGCCACTTTGTCGAGTTCCTGAAGTTCGGCATGGTCGGCGGCTCCGGGGTGCTGGTCAACTTCGCGGTGTTCTACGCGCTCGTGAAGATCACCGGGGTAGACGACCACGCGATCCGCGAGAGCTTGTTCCAGCTGTGGCCGACCGGCAAGTTCTTCCGGATCTACCACCTGTTCGCGATGACCGCGTTCGTCGTCGCCAACCTGTGGAACTTCGAGCTCAACCGGAGGTGGACCTTCGGGAAGGGAGGCCGGGCCCGCAAGCGGCGGTTCGTCCGGTTCTTCATGGTGGGGCTGCTGGCCCAGCTGATCGGCCTGGTCATCATGTCGGGCCTGATGACCCCGGGCTCGCTGATCGGCCTGCCGCGGGACATCCTCGACGGGTCGAGCGGGCTGCGTACGGCCTCCTACTGGGCCCAGGCCATCCAAGTCATCTGCACCACCCCGATCTCGTTCGTGCTGCAGAAGCTGTGGACGTTCGCCGGCCGGGGCGGCCACCCCGCGCCGGCCCCGCAGCGGACGCAGGAGGAGACCACGTCGGCGCCGTGAGCGGCTCGGCGCTTCGTCCCTCGCACGGGCCGGTCTCCACGCTGCGCATCCCACCGCTGCCCCCGTGTGCGCGGCCGCACCATGTGCGCCGATGAGCGAGGATGGGGTCATGCCTGACGCGCCCGACCGTGCAGACGTGCCAGACCTGCCCGACCTGCCCGAGCCCGCGAACTACCCCGACGACGCCCCCGCGTCGGCCGCCCTGATGGCGCGGGCCCAGCGTGTCACCCCCGGCGGGGTCAACTCGCCGGTGCGCGCGTTCGGTGCGGTCGGCGGCACGCCCCGGTTCATGGCGAGCGCGAAGGGGCCGTGGCTGACCGACGCCGACGGGCGGCGCTACGTGGACCTGGTCGGCAGCTGGGGGCCGATGATCCTCGGGCACGCCGACGAGCGGGTCCTCGCGGCCGTGCGAGACGCCGCGGGACGGGGGTTTTCGTACGGGATGCCGAGCGAAGGCGAGGTGGCCCTGGCCGAGGAGATCGTGGCCCGGGTCGCGCCGGTCGAGCAGGTCCGCCTGGTGTCCTCGGGGACGGAGGCCACGATGTCGGCGGTCCGGCTGGCGCGCGGCGCGACCGGCCGCCCCGCGATCGTGAAGTTCGCCGGCTGCTATCACGGGCACGTCGACGCGCTGCTCGCGCACGCGGGTTCCGGCGTGGCCACGTTCGCGCTGCCGGACTCCGCGGGCGTGCCGGCCAGCGCGGCGGCCGAGACGATCGTGCTCCCGTACAACGACGTGCCCGCGGTGGAGGCGGCCTTCGCCGAGCACGGCGAGCGGATCGCTGCGGTGATCACCGAGGCCGCGCCGGGCAACATGGGCGTGGTCCCGCCCGCGGCGGGCTTCACGGCGGCGCTGCGGCGGATCACGCGACAGCACGGCGCGCTGCTGATCAGCGACGAGGTGATGACGGGCTTCCGCTGCTCGCGGGCGGGCTGGTACGGGCTCGAGGGGCCGTACGACGTCCGGTCCGACTCGGGGGCGGAGCGTCCTGGCCCGGACAGCCCTGGCTCGGACGGCCCCGGCCCGGACGGCCCTGGCGCCCAGGCGGCCACGGTCGACGCCGGTGCGCCGGACCTGTTCACGTTCGGCAAGGTGATGGGCGGGGGCTTCCCCGCGGCAGCGTTCGGGGGGCGCGCGGACCTCATGGCCCACCTGGCGCCGGTCGGCCCCGTGTATCAGGCGGGCACCCTGTCCGGCAATCCCGTCGCGGTGGCGGCCGGATTGGCCACGCTGCGGGCCTGCGACGACGACCTCTACGCGCGGATCGGCCGCGCTGCGGCGGCCATCGCGGACGCGACCTCCTCCGCGCTCACCGCGCAGGGCGTGCCGCACCGGATCCAGTGGGCGGGCAGCATGTTCAGCGTCTTCTTCCGCGCCGACGCGGTGGCCGACTACGAGCAGGCCCGCGACCAGGACCTGGGCGCGTTCCGCGCGTTCTTTCACGCGATGCTCGCCGGAGGCGTGCACCTGCCGCCGAGCGCGTTCGAGGTGTGGTTCGTCTCGGGGGCGCACGACGACGAGGCGATCGAGGCCGTGGCGGCGGCCCTGCCGCGGGCGGCCCGCGCGGCGGCCCGGGCTGGCGAGGCGGCCCAGGCAGGCGAGGCGGCGACGGGCGGCAAGACGGCGACGGGCGGTGGGGCGTGAGACAGCCGATGACGCCCACCCCGGGGCTCACGGGGCACCGTCAGCGTGTCACCGTGGT
>JBDIAS010000008.1:0-43058 GCA_039812465.1 Austwickia sp.
GGGCGTGGCGCAGGCCGTCCTGCGCCGGGTCGGGCTGGGCGCGACCCTGGTGGGGGGCGTGTCCGACCTGGTGCACGGGGAGCCGGGGCACGGCTCGGCGCGATCGTTGACGACGCGGGCGCTCGGAGGGGTGGCGGCGGTCGGTTCGGGGGCCCTCCTGGCCCAAGGCGCGGGCCTCGCGGTCGCGGGCGGACCGGTGACCCTCGCCGTGGCCGGGACGGTCGTGACCGCCTACGGGGTGTGGAAGGTCGGGACCGCGATCTACGACCACCGCGCCGCGATCGCCCGCGCCGCGACCACGGCAGTGCGCGGGATGCAGACGGTGGGACGCCGGGCGACCCATGAGGCGGCGCGGCGGCTGGCGAGGGCGGCAGACGACGCGGGTCGCGCGGTGGGTGACGGTGCTCGGCGGGCGCAGGAGGCGACCCGGGGGCTCGGCGAGCGAGTCCAGGGGGCCCGGCGCCTTCTCGGGCCGGTGGGGGCCTGACGTGACACGCCACACGCCCGCGCGTCACCTGGCGCCCTCAGCCCCCTCGCCCGACTCCGTCCCGCGGGAGCTTCTGGTCCTCACCGACGAGGAACTGGGCGCGGTCCTCCCTGATCGGGGAGGCATCCCGATCAGGGAGGACCGTCGCGGGACGGTACCCGATGAGGAGCATGACGTGACTCACATGGGTAAAATGCCTTACGCACGTAAGGAGTCAGAGGCGTCGCTGGTGGTCCTGCCGCACTGGGAACGCCTCGGGCGGGAGCGCGAGCACGTACGAGCCGCAGTGCTGCGTTCGCTGTCCGCGCGGGGGCTGGTGGACCACGCGGGGGCCGACCAGTCGCCCCGCGCGCTCCCTCCCCTGGACGACCTGATGTGCGTGCGCGCGCACCCGCAGGCCCTGCTGATGATCCACCGCACCCGGGCCCAAACCCCAGGTGGGGGAGTCGATCTGCTGACGCGATACGTCTACGTGGTCGGCGACCTCGCGCTCATCGAGGACGTGAACCTGCTCGGGCTGCACCGCTTCGCGACACTGCCCATGGCGGCGTTGCCCGCAGAAATGGAGGTGTTCCTCACGCCCCCCGCACCGCGGCGGCCGAACGCCCATGGGCCCGCCGGGCGGTGTCCGTCGGCGTTGGAGGTGGAGCGCGAGTCCGACCGGGCGTCGCTGGGCGAGGCCGCGCTGGTGGCGGACATCCTCGCCCGGCCGGCCGGCATCGGTGGCCCCCGGATCACGCGTACCGTCGTGTCCTTGTTCGCCCTCCCCGGGGGCACCTACGCGGGAACGGCGCCGCTGTCGACGCGGCCCCGCGTGCTGCACCGCGTCGAAGCGCCGGTCGGGGCCTGGGCCGCGGGGCTGCTGGCGGGAGCGGAACCCGATGGAGCGGAACCCGATGGAGCGGAACCCGATGAGTCCCGGGACCGGCCGCCCGAGAAGAGGTGCTCGGGGCATGGTCCAGAATCAGTGCCATGACTGCGCCGCGTGACGTCGTGATCCTGGGGTCCACGGGTTCGATCGGCACCCAGGGGCTGGAGCTCATCGGGCGCGATCCGGACGCCTTCCGGGTGATGGGGCTCGCCGCGGGGGGCTCCGGCCTGGGCCTACTCGCCGACCAGGCGGTGAGTTTCCGGGTACCCCGGGTGGGCGTCGCCCGCGGCGACGCGCAGGACGTGCGCGCGGCGATCACGGAGGCGGCGCGGGCGCGCGGCGCGCACGGGTACCGCCCGGAGATCCTCGTCGGGGACCAGGCGGCCACGGAGATCGCCGCGACCCCGGCCGACGTCGTGCTCAACGGGATCACCGGCTCGATCGGGCTCCTGCCGACCCTGGCCGCGCTACGGACCGGCGCGACGCTGGCGCTGGCGAACAAGGAGTCGCTGATCGTCGGCGGACCCATCGTGAAGGCGGCGGCGGGACCGGGGCAGATCGTGCCCGTGGACTCCGAGCACTCCGCGCTCGCGCAGTGCCTGCGCGCCGGCCGGGCGCAGGACGTGCGTCGCCTCGTCCTCACGGCGAGCGGCGGCCCGTTCCGGGGCCGCAGCCGCGCCGAGCTTCGGGGGGTCACGCCCCAGGAAGCCCTCGCGCACCCCACCTGGGACATGGGCCGGGTGGTCACCACGAACTCTGCGACGCTGGTCAACAAGGGCCTCGAGGTGATCGAGGCGCACCTGCTCTTCGACGTGCCGTTCGAGCGGATCGACGTCGTGGTGCACCCGCAGTCCATCGTCCACTCGATGGTCGAGTTCCTCGACGGCTCGACGATCGCCCAGGCCAGCCCCCCGTCGATGCTCATCCCGATCGCGCACGCCCTGGCCTGGCCGGGGCGCATCGCCGATGCCGCACCCGGCTGTGACTGGACGACGGCCCAGAGCTGGACCTTCGAGCCCCTGGACGACGAGGCGTTCCCCGCCGTGGCCCTGGCGCGGCGGTGCGGCGAGGCGGGGGGGACGTTCCCCGCCGTTTACAACGCGGCCAACGAGGAATGCGTCGACGCGTTCCACGAGCGGCGCATCGGCTTCACCGACATCGTCGAGGTCGTGGCCCGCGTGGTGGACGACTGGGCCCGTGACCAACCCCCAGCCAGTGGCGGCGATGACCCGGAATCGGTTGCGGGAGCGAGAAATTCCGCGCCTTCCGGTGGAGCCGGGAGTGAATCTGCCGATCTTGACGTTGCGCAGGTGTTGGCCGCGGAAGCGTGGGCCCGATCCAGCGCCCACGCCGTCCTGCGCACCCTGGAGGGAAAGCTGTCGTGATGTTCCTGCTCGGCGTGCTCATCGTTGCGGTCGGGGTCGGGATCTCGATCGCGCTCCACGAGCTCGGGCACCTCATCCCCGCGAAGCGCTTCGGCGTGCGCTGCCCCCAGTACATGATCGGCTTCGGGCCGACCCTTTGGGCAGGGCAGCGCGGGGACACCTCGTACGGCATCAAAGCGATCCCGCTGGGCGGCTTCGTGAAGATGATCGGCATGTTCCCGCCCAAGCCGGGGGCCGATCCGACCTCGCTGCGGGCCTCCTCCACGGGCCGGTGGGCGACCATGGTGGACGACGCCCGCTCGGCCAGCGCTCAGGAGCTCGCACCTGGAGACGAGGACCGCGTCTTCTACAAGCTCTCGACGCCCCGCAAGCTGGTCGTCATGCTCGGCGGCCCGGTGATGAACTTGCTGCTGGCGACGCTGATCCTCGGGGGGATCGTGACCACCTACGGGATGGCGGTCCCCGTCGACGGCACCGTCGTCACCTCCGTCGTGCAGTGCGTGCGCCCCGCCGATCAGCCCACAGGCCAGCGCGACCAGGCCTGCACCGCGACGGATCAACCGTCCCCGGCGGCGAGGGCGGGCCTGCAGCCGGGCGACGAGATCGTCCGCATCGACGGCACCCCGATCGCCCGTACCAGCGACATCGCGGCGGCGATCCGCCCCAAGGCGGGCCAGCAGACCCAGCTGGTCGTCCTGCGCGACGGGTCCGAGCGGACCCTGCTCCTCACCCCGATCGAGAGCACCCTGCCGGTCTACGACGACGAGGGCACGCCGCGCAAAGGCCCGGACGGCGCGGCGCTGACCGAGCGCGCGGGGTACGTGGGGATGACCAACGCCCAGCGCATGACGGTCGAGCGGCAGTCCGTGACGGTCGTGCCAGGGCTGGTCGCCGACGGCGTCCAGAAGACCGCGGGGGTGATGGTGCGCCTCCCGCAGAAGATGGTCGAGGTCTGGAACGCCGCCTTCGGCACCGCCGAGCGGGACATCAACGGCCCGATCTCGGTGGTCGGCGTGGGCCGGATCGCCGGGGAGGTGACCGACGGGCAGATCGCCGGCGTCGAGGCGCCGTCGGAGATGGCCGTCTTCCTGCTCAGCCTGGTCGCCTCGCTGAACATCGCCTTGTTCGTCTTCAACCTCATCCCGCTGCTGCCGCTGGACGGCGGTCACGTGGCCGGCGCGCTGTGGGAGGGCCTGCGCCGCCGGGCAGCGGCGGTCTTCGGGCGCCCGGATCCCGGGTACGTCGACGTGGCCAAGGGGCTGCCGATCGCGTACGGGGTGTCGATCGTGCTGATCGGCATGTTCGCGCTCCTGCTCTACGCGGACCTGGTCAAGCCGGTCCGGCTGTAGGGCCGGGCTCGCCGACGGGCCGCTGGCCCGGCAGCCCGCGCGACCGCTGGCCCGGCAGCTCGCGGGGCGGCGGGGTGCCCGGCGGCGGGACTGCGATACTGACCCTCATGACGCTCGACCTCGGCATGCCCGCCGCGCCGGCCACCGGCCCGGAGCCCCTCTCCCCGCGGCGGGAATCGCGCCGCATCCGCGTCGGCGCCGTGGACGTCGGGGGCGGCGCGCCGGTGAGCGTGCAGTCCATGACGACGACCCTCACCTCCGACGTGAACTCGACCCTGCAGCAGATCGCCGAGCTCACGGCGGCCGGCTGCGACATCGTCCGGGTCGCCTGCCCCAGCCAGGACGACGCGGAGGCGCTGCCCGCGATCGCCAAGGCCAGCCAGATCCCGGTCATCGCGGACATCCACTTCCAGCCGAAGTACGTCTTCGCCGCGATCGAGGCCGGCTGCGCCGGGGTACGGGTGAACCCCGGCAACATCAAGGAGTTCGACGACCAGGTCAAGGCGATCGCGCGGGCGGCCGCCGACCACGGGGTCTCGCTGCGGATCGGCGTCAACGCGGGCAGCCTCGACAAGCGCCTGCTGGCCAAGTACGGGTCGGCCACGCCGGAGGCGCTCGTGGAGTCGGCGGTGTGGGAGGCGAGCCTCTTCGAGGAGCACGACTTCCACGACTTCAAGATCTCCGTGAAGCATCATGATCCGGTCACGATGATCCGCGCGTACGAGCTGCTCGCGCAGCGCGGCGACTGGCCGCTGCACCTGGGGGTCACCGAGGCAGGGCCGGCGTTCCAGGGCACCATCAAGTCGGCGGTCGCCTTCGGGCACCTGCTCGCCCAGGGGATCGGCGACACGATCCGGGTGTCCCTGTCGGCCCCGCCGGTCGAGGAAGTCAAGGTCGGCACCCAGATCCTGGCCTGCCTCGGGCTGCGCCAGCGACAGCTGGAGATCGTGTCCTGCCCGTCCTGCGGGCGCGCCCAGGTGGACGTGTACACCCTCGCCGAGCAGGTGACGGCGGGCTTGGAGGGGCTCACCGTGCCGCTGCGGGTGGCGGTGATGGGGTGCGTCGTGAACGGCCCCGGCGAGGCGCGAGAGGCCGACCTGGGCGTGGCGTCCGGCAACGGCAAGGGCCAGATCTTCGTGCGCGGCGAGGTCGTGACGACCGTTCCCGAAGCCCAGATCGTGGAGACCCTCATCGAGCACGCGATGGCGCTGGCCGAGGAGATGGGCGAGGGCGAGGGCGCCTCGACGTCTGGCCCCGTGGTCACGGTGGGCGGGTGACGGCACGCCGGGAGCACCCATGCTGAGATCGCGCACGGTGCGCCCGGTCGGGGAGGCTGACCGCGCCGCCGCGCTGGAGGTCTGCGCCCGGGACCCGCTCTCGAACTGTTACGTCGCCGCCCGCATGGATGAGGTCGATCTCGACCGCACCCCGGTGCTGCTCGGCTACTACCCGGGCGGTCGGCTCGAGTCGCTGTGCTGGGCCACCGCCAACCTGATCCCCGTCGAGTGCGACGAGGCGGGCGCCGTCGCCTTCGCGGAGAAGCTGCGGCGCGCACAGCAGCACTTCTCCTCGATCTTCGGCCCCGCGGACCAGGTCGGCTACCTCTGGGAGGCGCTGGCCAGCTCGTGGCGGGCGCCCACGGAGATGCGCCCGCGCCAGCCGCTGCTCGCGATCGGCCCCGACGACCCGCTGGGGGTGCTCCCCGACCCGCGGGTGCGGCACGCGACGGTCGAAGAGCTGGACGTGCTGGCGCCGGCGGCAGCCGCCATGTTCACCGAGGAGATCGGCTACCCGCCGTTCACGGACCGAGCGGGGGAGACGGGCTACCGGTACGCCGTCCGCGGGCTGCTCGTCCGCCGACGCGCCTACGTGATCGTCGAGGAGGGTCGGGTCCTGTTCAAGGCCGACCTCGGCTCGGTGGGCACGGGGGCGGGGCAGATCCAGGGCGTCTGGGTCGACCCGCCCGCGAGGGGGCGCGGGATCGCGGCACCCGCCATGGCCCGCGTGGTCCAGCTGGCACGCCGCGAGGTCGACTGGGTGAGCCTGTACGTCAACGATTACAACCTGCCCGCGATGAGCACGTACGAGCGGGTCGGCTTCTGGCAGGCCGGGACGTTCGCCACGGTCCTCTTCTGACGCGGGAACCGGACGGCGAGGGGGCGCCCCACGGAGCGTTCCAGTGGTGTCCCAGGGGTAACGACCAGGTTTCCGACGTGCTCGTCGTCACGGGGACGGTCGTTACCCCGCGCCGGTAGCGTGGGGCGCACCAGGCTCCGCTGCAGATCCGACGTCGCTACAGATCCGACGTCGCGCTTCCTGTCAGCGCCTCGACCGGTGCTCGCGGCGCCTGGCACACCGCTGCCACCGCCGAAGGGGTCTCCCGCCGTGTCAAGCCTGCCCGACATTCTCACCAGCCCGGAACGCCGCCCGGGAGCGGTGCAGGCCCTGACCGAGGTGGTCGAGAAGGAGGTACGCGGAACCTCCGGGCTCGGTGGGATGGCGCTGCGAGCCGGCTTCGCGGCGGCGACCAAGCTCCGCCCGGACCTGGTGCCTCGGGCGATCGACCGGCTGCTTCCCGAGTTCGCCGGCCAGCTGGATCCGTACTGGCAGCGGCGCGGCGCGCAGCCGTTCGGCACGCACCTGCAGGCGCACGGCGACGCCGTCTCCGATGCCCTCCTGAGTGTGGCTGACGGCAGGCTGGCGGACCCGCAGCACGCGGCGCTGGCCCGGATCTACGGGGCTCTGCGGCCCAGGGCGCAGGCCCAGGTCGCCGACACGTTGCCCCGGCTCGGCGCCACCATCGAGACGCTGGCCCGCTGACGACACTCGGCGACGGCCGCTGGGGGATCGCAGGCCCCCACGGCGGGGGGCACGTGGGCCGATATCCTGCGGGCACGCACGCGCGTTGTCCGCACGGGAGCCCCGCCCACTTCAGACGCGTGAGCCTGGAAGCGCATGAGCCCAAGGAGATGCCAGTGACCGTCCTGCGCCTGTCGACCCTGTTCCTGCGGACCCTGCGCGAGGACCCGGCCGACGCCGAGCTGCCGGGCCACCGGCTGCTGGTGCGGGCGGGCTACATCCGTCGGGCCGCGCCGGGCGTCTACAGCTGGCTTCCCCTCGGGTTGCGGGTGCTGCGGAAGGTCGAGGCCATCGTGCGGGAGGAGATGGACGCGATGGGCGGCCAGGAGCTGCTCTTCCCGGCCCTGCTGCCTCGCGAGCCCTACGAGGCGACCGGGCGCTGGGTCGACTACGGGGACAACCTCTTCCGCCTGAAGGACCGCAAGGGCGGCGACATGCTCCTGGGTCCCACGCACGAGGAGATGTTCACGCTCGCGGTCAAGGACCTGTACTCCTCGTACAAGGATCTCCCGCTCACCCTTTACCAGATCCAGACGAAGTACCGCGACGAGGCGCGTCCGCGGGCCGGGCTGCTGCGCGGGCGCGAGTTCGTGATGAAGGACAGCTACAGCTTCGACGCGGACGACGCCGGTCTGCAGGCCAGCTACGAAGCGCACCGGAAGGCGTACATCAGGATCTTCGACCGGCTCGGCTTCGACTACGTGATCGTCCAGGCGATGTCCGGCGCGATGGGCGGCAGCGCGAGCGAGGAGTTCCTCGCGCTCAGCCCGCACGGCGAGGACACGTTCGTGCGTTGCGACGCCTCGGGCTACGCCGCCAACGTGGAGGCCGTCGAGGTGCCGCAGGCCGCCGCCGCGCCCGCCGACGTCGTCGCGGCGATCCCGCCCCCGATCGAACTGGACACCCCGGACGCGAAAACCATCGACACCCTCGTCGAGCGGCTCAACGAGCGGTACCCCCGCGCTGACGGCCGGCCCTGGGCGGCGCCGGACTGCTTGAAACACGTCGTTCTCATGCTCAAGGGGGGCGACGGGAGTCGTACGCCTCTCGTGGTCGGGCTCCCCGGCGACCGGCAGATCGACGAGAAGCGGCTGGAGGCGCAGGTCGCGCCGTACGAGCTGGACGACTTCACGCCCGAGGACTTCGAGCGCTACCCCGACGTGGTGGCGGGCTACATCGGGCCGCAGGTCCTCGGCCCCAACGCCGGGCGCAGCGACGACGACCCGCGGCGGGTGCGCTACCTGGTCGACCCCTCCGTCGGCGAGGGCTCGGCCTGGGTCACCGGCGGCAACAAAGCCGGCTGGCACTTCGGCCACGTGGTGTTCGGGCGGGACTTCACCGCCGACGGGATCATCCAGGCCGCCGAGGTGCGCGACGGCGACCCGAGCCCGGACGGCGCGGGTCCCCTGCGCACCGCGCGCGGCATCGAGATGGGGCATATCTTCCAGCTGGGGCGCAAGTACGCCCAGGCGCTCGGCCTGCAGGTCCTCGACGAGCACGGCAAGCTCGTGACGGTCACGATGGGCTCGTACGGGATCGGCGTCTCCCGCGCGGTCGCGGCGATCGCCGAGGGCACGCTGGACGACATCGGCCTGTGCTGGCCCCGGAACGTCGCGCCCGCCGACGTCCACCTGGTCGCGACCGGCAAGGACGAGGCGGTCTTCGACGCCGCGGACGCGCTGGCCGCCCAGCTCGCCCAGGCGGGCGTCGACGTGATCTACGACGACCGGCGGAAGGTGAGCCCCGGGGTGAAGTTCAAGGACGCGGAACTGATCGGCGTCCCGACCATCGTGATTCTCGGCCGCGGCGTCGCCGCGGAGGTCCCGGTCGGGGAGATCAAGGACCGTCGTAGCGGCGAGCGCCGCGAGGTGCCGCTCACCGAACTCGCGGAGGCGATCCGCGCCGAGATCGCCGGCTGAGCGGTGGTCGCCTTCCAGCGGTCTACGCTGCTGGAGTGGGCCAGGAGTACGTACCGTTCCCCCCGTTCGAAGGCTGGCTGCCGTCCTACAACGGGTCCCTGGTAGACGAGGTGGGGGAGCAGATCGCGAATGCGCGCGAGCGCTACGGGCAGGAGGCGGCCGATCGCGCCGTGGAGGTCGCCTCCCGCTACGCGGCGGTCGATACGGGAGCCCTGGAAGGGTTGTACACCACCAACCGCGGCTTCACGAGAACGATCGCCGAACGCACCGCCAACTGGGAAGCGGCGCTGGCCGCCCATCCGGAGGCTGCCCACCACATCCGTGACGCGCTGGCGGGGTACGAGTTTGTGCTGGACGCCGTGACAGCTGCCCGCCCAGTGACGGAGGCCTGGATTCGGCAGCTCTACGAAGTGCTGCTGGCTTCGCAAGACGGGCACGACGTGTTCGTCGAGGTCGCGGGCACCCTGCATCGTCAGCGCCGTGCGTTGGCGCGGGGGGCGTACAAAACGGAACCGAACTTCCCGACAGACCCTGACACCGGCGTGATGCACCATTACGCGCCCGTCGAGGACACCGCCGCCGAGATGGGCCGGCTGATCGCGCAGCTTCGTGACCACCGGTTCGAGGCAGCGCATCCTATCCTCCAGGCCGCCTATGCCCACTACGCCTTCGTCTGCGTCCATCCCTTCACCGACGGGAACGGTCGCGTCGCTCGTGCCCTCGCCTCGGTGTTTCTCTACCGGCAGCCCGGGATTCCCTTGGTGATCTTTGCCGATCAACGCGAGGCGTACCTCGACGCGCTCACCGCGGCAGACGCGGGGCGGCCGCACGCATTCGTCAGTTTCGTCGAGGAACGCGCCATCGACGCCGCACACCTCGTGCTGGCCGAGCTGGGATCCGATGCCCGGCGCGGCGACGCAGAGCTCGGCGCCGCCCTGCGGCGAGACCTCGGACGCGGAACGCTCGCGGTGGTCTTAGCGACCCCCGGCGACCTTCACGCTGCCCTCCGGTTCACCGTGGCGATGCCCGACCGCGTCGATCAGACAGGTGGATGGTCCTTGACCGGTCCCGCATCCCACCAGGCTGGACTTCGTGTCCTGTCCCAGGTCGAATGTGAGAACGCAGCGTTGGATGTACTCCTTCGGGAGGTGCATCCACGCATCGCGGATATGTTTCGGCACCGGCTCACGGCCTGGGTGCGCGGGCTACTCTCCGATCTCAGCGGCGAGTTGGCGGCGCAGATCCGAGTGAGCGGCGAGGAAGGCTGAGGAGATCCCCTCGCTGGCCCGCTGGCCCGCTGGCCCGCTGGCCCGCTGGCCCGCCGGGTGAAGCGGGGTACGTCGGGGAAGAGCCGGGGTGCCACCGCATAGGGTGAGGGCGCGAACCCATCCTGGACGTCCGGTCCGGGCATCGTCGAAAGGCAGCAACCCCCATGGCCCGCCTGGCCGGCATCGACCTCGACCTGTTCCCGCTGAACCTCGGCGGCAACCCGTTCGGTTGGACCTGCGACAAGGACGCCTCGTTCGCGGTGCTCGACGCGTTCGTCGAGGCCGGCGGGAACTTCGTCGACACGGCGGACCTCTACTCGGCCTGGGTCCCGGGCAACTCCGGCGGCGAGTCGGAGGCGATCATCGGGGAGTGGCTGGCCGCGCGCGGGTGCCGTGATCGGGTGGCGATCGCCACCAAGACCGGCGCACCGGAGCTCGGCACCGGCCTGTCGAAGCGCGCCGTGGAGTCCGCGCTGGAGCGCTCGCTGCACCGGCTCGGCACAGAGTACGTCGACCTGTACTACGCCCACTTCGACGACCCGGACACCCCGATCACCGCCCAGGTGGAGACGTTCGGCGGGCTGCTGGCCTCGGGGCGCATCCGGGCCATCGGCCTGTCCAACTACGGACCGCAGCGGCTGCGCGAGTGGTGCGAGACCGCCCGACGTCTGGGGGTGGCCGGCCCGTCGGCGATCCAGCCCGAGTACCACCTGCTGGCGCGGAAGACGTACGAACGTGAGCTCGCCCCGGTGGCGAGGGAGTACGACGTCGCCGTGCTGCCCTATCTCGCGCTGGCCTCGGGCTTCCTCACCGGCAAGTACCGCACCGCCGCCGACGTCGCCGGGCGAGCCCGGGGCGGGGCCGCCCAGGACTACCTCGACGCCGGCGGGCTGACGGTCGTGGACGCGCTGGCGCGGATCGCCGAGATGCGCGGCGTGCAGATCCCGACCATCGCCCTCGCCTGGCTGCTGGCCAAGGGCGCCACGGCTCCGATCGCGTCGGTGTCGAGGGTGGAGCAGCTGCCGCCGCTGATGGCCTGCGCGGAACTCACGCTGGACGCGGACGAGGTGGCGGCTTTGGACGAGGCGTCGGTCGCGTTCGCCTGACCTGCTCTTCCCTCAACAGCCCTGGCTCAGAGGGCCTCGGTGAGGACCCTGACGCGGCCGCCGCAGGCCATGTCCAAGGACACGCCCTCGCGGCTCGACAGGTCGTATTCGTGGAGGTCGACCTGCGAGCCGTCGGAGAACATCCGAAGGCTCTGCTTGATCACCTCGGCCTCCACCGCTCCGCCGCCGACCGAGCCGACGAGGCCGCCGTCCGGGTAGACGATCATGCGGCTGCCCGTGCCGCGCGGGGTCGAGCCGGCGTGCCCGACGATCGTGGCCATGACGGCCGGCTGGTCGGGGTTGGCCGCGAGCTTGCCGATCGCCGCGGCCAGGTCGCTGTCGAAGACGAACGCGTTGCGCGCGTGGCGAACCTGCACCAACTCCGCGCAGATCGACACCGCCACCTCGGCCGGCAGGTTGCCGCCGATCTTGATCCCGATCGGCGCGTGGATGGAGTCGATGTCTTCCTGCGTGAATCCCTTGGCCAGCATCCGCTTGTTCACGGTGGCCTGCTTGGCGCGCGAGCCGATGATGCCGAGGTAGAGACGCGGCAGGCGGAGGATCACCTCGGCGCACTCCTGGTCGCCATGGTGGCCGGGGGTGGCGACCACGAAGTAGGAGTTCTTGTAGTCAGGCAGGTTCAGCAGCGTCTCGGCGTACGGCCCGCAGATGAGGTGGTGGGCGTCCGGGAACAGCACCGGGTCGGTGAACTCGGGTCGGTCGTCGATCACCGTGACCTCGAAGTCGAGCATGGCGCCGATCTTGGCCACCTGTTGGTTGACGTGCCCGCCGCCACAGATGATGAGGCGCGGCACGGACGTGAGGGTCTCCGCGTAGAAACTGCCGTCCTCACTGTTGAATAGCATCTTGCCCATGCGGGCCGGGGACGACTTCGGTAGCTCGTCGGGGTCTCCGGACCAGTCCTCGGCCTCGCCGGCCTTCGGGCCGCTCGCCCAGTGGATCCGCGAGTAGATGCCCTGGTCATCGATCGTGTCCAACAGCTCGAGGTAGTCGTTACGGTGCATCGACATCGTCCTTTCCGCGCCGCCGCAGCCGTCTCCGGCGGCATCCCCAGTGTCTCATCGCGTCGATGAGGTCGACACCGGGTCTGCGGCAATCAGGCCCGGCTACCGGAGGGCCTGCGGGACGGCCTGCGTGGTCGGGGACGAGACGGCGGCGGTGGTCAGGATGGTGCGCACGCCGCCGAGCTGCCCCGCGATCTGTCGACCGAGCCTCCAGGTCGACAGATCGTCGGCCTGATTCAGTACGACGAGCGTCCGTCCCGGGACCCAGGCGGACAGCTTCGGGTTCTCCAGATAGCCCGCCGTGATCAGTTGCACCGCCAACGGAACGTCGACCAGGGCGGACCGCGCCACGCCTGCCGGCAGGGTGTCCGGGACCAGTTCGGCGCGGCAGCAGACTTCCTCCAGCGGTCGCCCCAGGCTGGTCAGGCCCGCGACCACGAGCAGCAGGTCGGTCTCCGGTGGGACGACCGGCTCGTTGCTCCCCGGGACCTTGATCGGCAACCGCCGGGAACCGTCGGCCTCGACGATCAGCACGTCGCACGCGTCGCGCAGGGCGGCGAGCCCCTCCGGCCCGAAGCCGCCGAACTTCTCCGGGCCCACGGGCTCGCCCGCGACCACGACGCCGCCGAAGTCGAGCCCTCTCAGCCGGTCCAGGGCCGCCGGGACGTCGGTGACCAGCGCCGGTTCGAGCGACATCTTCGTCGTGGTCGTGATCACGACGCGCAGGCGGTGCGAGGCCAGCTCGTCTGCCAGCGCGTGCGCGATGGTCGTCTTGCCGCCGGCGCCGACGAGGGCGACCGTCAGCGCCGGGCCGCCCGGCGCGCGGGCGGCGAGCGGACGCTCGAGGCCGAGCGCCTCGACGAGCGGACGTCCCGGGACGGCGCGCGCGTCAGAGTCCCTCCACGCGGTGGTAGGCGCGGTCAGCGTCATAGCGGTACACCTCCTCGTAGGTCACGGTCGTCGCGTCGAGGAAGGCGGCGAGGCCGGGGGCCTGCGGCGGGGTCTTCCAGGCGAGGCCGCAGCCGGCTGAGATCGCGGCGGGCAATGGGACGATGCGGCCCGGCAGCGCCTCGGCGCGCGCCGCGTCCTCGAACGCGAACGCCTCGTGGGTGCCGGAGAACGTGACCACCAGCGCGTCGACCTCCACCGCCCTCACCCGCCTGCGTGGACGCGCTCGAGCGCGGCGAGGGTCGCTTCGATGTCGTCGGCGGACGTGTCGTGACCGGGGCTGAAGCGGACCATCCCCACGGTCGCGGTCCCCAGCTTCTCGTGCAGCAGCGGCGCGCAGTGGAAGCCGCCGCGGACGGCGATCTCGTCGATCTCCCACAGGCGGCCCGCGACGTCCTCCGAGTCCAGGACGCGACCGCGGGCGTCGGTGACGTTTCCGGCCACGATGGGCAGCCGCCACGCGTCGCGCTCGATCGACGGGAACCGGAACCAGCCGCGTTCCTCCAGCCCGTCGCGCAGCTGACGCGCGCGGTCCATCGCCTGGCGCCACATTGTCGTGGGGCCATCGGCGCCGCCCGCGTCCGTCACGACCCGCAAGCCGGCCCGCAGGCCGGCGATACCGGGCCCGTTGAGCGTGCCCGCCTCCAACGCCTCGGGCAGGCGGGCGGGCATGTCGCGGCTGAACGTGTCGAACCCCGTGCCGCCGAGGAGCACCGCCTCGGGCTGGACGTCTGCCGCGAGGATCAGCAGACCCGTCCCCTGCGGCCCGAGCAGGGATTTGTGGCCCGCGCAGCAGACCGCCGCGTACCCGTCCGCCATGTCGATGGGGAGCAGCCCCGCGGTCTGGGCCGCGTCGACCACGAGACGGACACCCCGCTCGCGGCACACGGCAGCGACCTGCTCGATCGGCTGGACCGTGCCGAGCACGTTGGAGCCGTGCGTCATCACGACCGCGGCGGTCTCGGCACGCAGGTGCGCCGCGATCAGGTCGGCGTCGACCACACCATCCCGCGCGGGCACGACGGTGAGCTCGACGCCGCGGCGGGTCGCGGCGTAGAGGGGCCGCAGCACCGAGTTGTGCTCCAGGTCTGTGCACAGGACGTGGTCCCCGGGGTGCAGCAGCCCGGTGATGGCCAGGTTCAAGGCGCCGGACGCGTTGGCCGCGAACACCACCCGCTCCGGGCCGGTCGCGTGGAACAGCTGCGCCGCCGCCGACCGCGTCGCGAACAGTTCCCGCCCGGCGTGCAGGCTCGCGCCGTGCCCGCCCCGCCCGGAGTTGCCGGCGCCCAGCATGGCCTCGTGTACGGCCGCCACCACCTCCGGCGGCTTACGAAGGGTGGTCGCGCTGTTGTCGAGGTAGATCACCACACATCAGGCCCCGGCACATCAGGCCCCGGCGGCGGCCGCGGCCACGTCTCGGCCCCGCCCCGGACCCCAGAGACCTTGGCGCGTCAGACCGAGCAGCACCGCGTCGAGGGCGGCGCCCCCCACTGCGCGCGACTTGTCGGAGATGGTGTCGCAGCAGTCGACCATCTCCAGCCGGGGGTCGACGTCGGCGATCTTGAACCGCTCCGGCACCTCGAAGCCGTCCGGGATCATGCCGCGGATCACGCCTCGGATCGTGGCGCTCACCTCGGTACGTCCATGCGGCCCGGTGATCGCGCAGATCGGTTCGCCCTCTTCGACGACGTCGCCGATGCCGCGCAACACCTCGACCGTTCCGGCGACGGGGGAGTGCAGCACCCGCTCCGCGGCCCGCCCGGCGATCAGCCCGGGCACTCCGGTGTTGGGCAGCGCGGACCCCGTGAGCAGCACCCGGCCGAGGAAGTGCCCCCGCATGGTCTCCACCACCAGGTGCACGTCCTCGCCAGCGGTGAAACCGGGGCCGCACCCGACCGTGACCGGGGCCATACCCACGTGGGTACCGCAGTTGCGCTTGGCGAGAATGGCGTCGACGAGGGCGATCGGCCGCAGGGTCGCCAGGGACCGGGCCTCCGGGTCGGCCAGGATCGCGACCGGGAACGTGGCCTCGTCCCAGGCCTCGAAGAGCTCCAGCGCCTGGTCCGCGGTGTCCACGCGGATACCCGTGAGGTCTTCGACCGTCCAGCGCCCCTCGTGGATCGCGGGGCACAGGGCCGCCTTCCAGCGGATCGCCATGGGGTGCGGCACCTCCAGCGCGACCACGGCGAAGCCGGCGTGGGCCAGCTTCTGGATCGCGCCGGTCGCGATGTCGCCCGCGCCACGGACCACGACCAGCCCGGGGCGATACTCGCCTGTCACTGTCACGGTGCACTCCCTCACGATCCGCCGGGTCGGGTCAGGGTTTGACGATCACGTCTGCGGCCATCTGCTTCTCGCAGATGACGTACATGTTGGTGATCGACCCGACCTGCAGCTGCTCCGTCAGGCCGTAATGGTTGAGGCAGGCGCCGCAGCTCATGATCTCCACGCCCTCCGCCTCCAGGGCGCGCAGGTCGTCGAGGCTCGGGGAGCCCTCCGTGGTCATCCGTACGCCGCCGTTGTAGAACAGGATCGTCTCCGGCAGCGTGTCCTGCTCGGCGAGCGCGTAGAGGAAGCCGCTGAGCAGCGTCCGCCCGAGCCGCTCGTCGCCCTCGCCCATCGTGTCCGACGAGACCACGACGATCCGGCGGGCGGTGCCGGGCGCCGCGGCGGCTGGCGCGGCCTCGCTCGTGGCCGCGGGTGCGTCCCCCTTGGTGATCGTGACGTGATAATCGCCGGGGTTCTGCTCGCCCTTGACCAGCGCGTGCCCCTTCTGGGTCGCGAACTTGGCCAGGTTCTCCACCGCCGTCACGTTGTCGACGATGACCTGCAGCTCGTCGCCCACGCCGAG
Source organism: Austwickia sp. (assembly GCA_039812465.1). Classification (GTDB taxonomy): domain Bacteria; phylum Actinomycetota; class Actinomycetes; order Actinomycetales; family Dermatophilaceae; genus Austwickia. The sequence goes on from JBDIAS010000008.1 coordinate 16,069, forward strand.
ATCGGTCAGCCGCTTCTTGGTCTCGATGACGGGAAGCGGGCAGACCTTGCCGGTCATGTCGAGGGTGTCCACGTGCTCTCCTACGTCGGTTCGTCCGGTGGTGCGTCTGGTTCGTTCGGTCGCGGTCGTCTGGTTCGCCGCCGAGCGGGATCGGGGCGGGAACGGGGCGGCATCGGGACGGATCTGGTCGGGATCGGTGCGACGGGTTGCGGTCAGCGGACCACGATGGCGGGCCCGCCGTCCCTCCGCTGGCCGATCGACCCGATGATCGCTGCGTCCAAGCCTAGGCCGGAGCGGGCCCGGGCGTCGCGGAGCTGCCCCACGTAACGCTGCGCCTGGGCGTGGGGGAGGGCCACCAGCAGGCCTCCCGAGGTCTGGGGGTCGAACAGCAGCTCCTCCACCCCGAACGGGACGCCGTCGAAGCGGATCCGGTCTCCGGCATGGGTGCGGTTGCGCTGCGCCGCCGCCGTGAGGAAGAAGTCCGCGGCGAGCCGGGCCGCTCCGGGCAGCTGCGGGATCGAGATCGACTCCAGGGTCGCCGCGCGGTCCTCGCCGATCATCTCCAACAGGTGCCCGGCCAGGCCGAACCCGGTGACGTCGGTGACGGCGTGCACGTCCGCGTCGGCCAGCAGCTCGCTGGCCTCCTTGTTCAGCGCCGCCATCGACTCCAGGGCCATGGCGTAGCCGCGGGCGGACGCCTCATCCACCCGGTGGGCGGCGCACACGATCCCGGTGCCGAGCGGCTTGGTCAGGACGAGCGCGTCGCCGGGGCGGCCGGTGTCGTTGCGCCACATGCGGCGAGGATCGACGGTGCCGCTCACCGACATCCCGTACTTGATCCCCTCGTCCACGATCGAGTGCCCGCCGGCGAGGCTGGCCCCGGCCTCGTGCACCTTCTCGGCGCCGCCGGTCATGATGAGCCCGAGGATGTTGAGGTCCTCCTCCTCGGGGAAGCAGACGATGTTGAGCGCGGTGCGCACGACCCCGCCCATCGCCCAGACGTCGGACATCGCGTTGCTGGCGGCGATCTGCCCGAACACGTACGGGTCCTCCACCACCGGCGGGAAGAAGTCGAGTGTGTGGACGAGGGCCACCTCGTCGGTGATCCTCAGGACCGCGGCGTCGTCGGAGCTGTCGTAGCCGACGAGCAGGTCGGGGTCCGGGTGCGTCGGCGCGGGCAGCCGGGAGAGCACCCGGGACAGGACGGCCGGGCCCAGCTTGGCGGTGCACCCTCCGCCGGAGCAGAACAAGGTCGGCTCGCCGCCCGACCCCCGGGTCACGGGCGGGGGGCTAGGGGCGCTCTCGTCGGTCATGGACCTCATTCCTGACGTAGTGCGGGGTGGAAGTGAAGGGCTGGAAGTGAAGCGGCCCCCGCGCCGGTGGCGCGGGGGCCGCTGCGTGCCTTACTTCCGTACGGGCTTCGGCTTGCGGTAGAACGTGTTCTCCAGCGGGAGCTTCGTACGGAAGTCCCCGTCCTTCTTGAAGTACGCGTTCTGCATCGCCGGAGCGGCCAGGCAGCAGGTGATCTCGCCGACGCCCTTGGCGCCGTAGGAGCGCTCCTCCACGTGCCGGTCGACGAAGACGCTCTTGATTGTCGGCATCTGGTTGGCCTTGATGATGCCGAGCTGGGCCAGCTTCACCTGCGGGACGCCGTCCTTGTACGGGAAGTCCTCGGTGACGCCGTAGCCGATGCCCATCGCGATGCCGCCGACGACCTGCCCGCGGCACGTGACCGGGTTGATGATGCGGCCCGCGTCGGTCGCGGCGACCGCGTGGATCATCTCGCCGTCCTTGTTGATGACGAAGAGCTGGGTCGCGTAGCCGTAGGCGATGTGGCTGACCGGGTGCTTCTTGTCCGAGGTGATCGGGTCGGTCTTGTAGTCGAACTCGCCCTTGTAGATCTTGCCTTCGAGGTCGGCCAGCGTCTTGCCGGAGTCGAGGTCGGCCGCCAACTGGAGGCCTGCCTGCCGCGCGGCCTCACCGGTGAAGGTGGTCTGGCGCGACGCGGTGGTCGTCCCGGCGTCCGGCGAGTGGCTCGTGTCCGGCCGATCCACGACCACCTGGTCGCGGGTGAGCCCGGCCGCATCCCCGACGATCTGCATGAGCACCGTCGTGATCCCCTGGCCGATGCCAGCGGCGGAGCTGCGGATGTGCACCTTGCCGTCGATGATCTCGATGTTGCAGCGACCCGGGTCCGGCAGGCCGACGCCGACGCCGGCGTTCTTCATCGCCGAGGCGATGCCGACGTACACCTCGGGGTCCGCCTCGTACTTCTCGAAGTCCTCCTTGACCGCCTCGAGCGTCTCCGCCATCGCGGTGCTCTCGTCCGCGATCTGCCCGTTGGGCAGCGACTTGCCCGGGCGGATCGCGTTGCGGTAGCGGATCTCCCATCCGGTCAGGCCGATCTGCTCGGCGAGATCGTTGACCAGGCACTCGATGACGTGGGCCGACTGGGTCACCCCGAAGCCGCGGAACGCGCCCGCGGGCGGGTTGTTCGTGTAGACCGCGTCGCCGATGACCTCCATGTTTCCGTACGCGTACGGGCCACCCGCGTGGGTGCAGGCGCGCTGCAGCACCGGGCCGCCGAGCGAGGCGTAGGCGCCCGTGTCGGAGACGATCCGGGCGCGCATGGCCTGGAAGATGCCGTTCTCGTCGGCGCCGAGCTTCATGTGGATCTTCATCGCGTGGCGCTTCGGGTGGTAGTTGAAGCTCTCCTGGCGCGTGAAGAGGACCTTGACCGGCCGCTGCGTGAGGAACGCGCAGAGGGCGGCCTGGTGCTGGACCGACATGTCTTCCTTGCCGCCGAAGCCGCCGCCGACCAGGGCCGAGCGGATCCGGACCTTCTCCATCGGCAGACCCAGGTACTCGGAGACCTCGTGGTACTCGTCGTAGATGCCCTGGCCGCCGGAGATCACGAAGATGCCGTCGCCGTCCGGCACGCCGATCGCGGCCTCGGTCTCCATGAACGCGTGCTCCTGCGGCGGCAGGTCGAACGTCGCCTCCGCGAAGTACTTGCTCTTCGCGAAGCCCTCATCGACGTTGCCGCGGCGGATCTCCTCGTGCGCGCAGACGTTGTTCTCGGGGATCCAGTACTGGCCGAACTTCATGAAGCCCTCGCCGTGGATCTGCGGCATGCCCGGCTTCATGGACTCTTCGGGGTCGGTGATCGGCTCGTACACCTCGTACTCGACCTTGACCGCGGCGACCGCCGCGTCCGCCTCCGCGCGCGTCTCGGCGACGACCATCGCGAGCGTGTCGCCCACGTACTTCGTCGTCTCGCCGACCGCGATCATGCCCGGCCAGTCCTTGTAGAGGTGACCGATCTTCTGGTTGCCGGGGATGTCCTTGGCGGTGAAGATCGCGATCACGCCCGGCATGGCCTCGGCCTCGGAAGTGTCGATCGACAGGATCTTGGCGCGGGCGTGGGCGCTGAAGAGGTTCCGGCCGTAGGTGATGCCCTCCATGATGATGTCGTCGACGTACTCGCCGACGCCGAGGGCCTTGTCGATGGCGTCCTCGCGGAAGACGTCCTCGCCGACCGCCAGCTTGGTGGGGATTTCGGGGACCGGGGCGTTGTCGCGGATGATGTCGGCGGCCAGGAGGATGGCGTCCTCGATCTGCTCGTACCCCGTGCAGCGGCACATGTTGGCCCGGATCGCGTGCTTCACCTCGTCGCGGGTCGGCTCCGTGTTGCCGCCATCGATGAGGCCCTTGCCCGCGACCACCATGCCGGGGATACAGAAGCCGCACTGCACGCCGCCGGTCTTGGCGAAGCTGTAGCCGAAGACCTCGCGCTCGCGCTCGGTGAACCCCTGGAGGGTGACGATCTGCTTGCCGGCCAGGCGCTTCACCTTCTGGGTGCAGGCGCGGACGGCCTTGCCGTTGACCAGCACCGTGCACGTACCGCAGGCGCCCTGGTTGCAGCCGTCCTTGACCGTCTTGTCGTTGAGTACTTCGCGGAGGACGAGCATCAGGTCGGCGTCGTCCGCGACGTCGACGTCGTAATCCGTGCCGTTGACGTTCAGTGTGTACATCGGTCTCTCCTCCAGCTGCCCCAAGACCTGTTCTGTCCGCGTGCCTTGCTGTTCCAGGTGTCGCCACCACCATCCGCAGCCCGCCGGTTGAACGACCGCAGACGCGTGACCTGCTCGTGGATGACGGCTCGCGCGTTGTCCCGCCACTGTAACTCGCCAGGGCTCCGGGCGTCCGGTCGTTGTCATCGACCGCCCAGGCGCTGCTGGCCCCCAGCCATCGGGGCGGCCGATGAGCCGCAGCAAGCAGTGGGTGACTTGGTGTACATCCGTGATAAGCAGGTCGCGTGCGGGGTGATCGCCCGGTTGCTTGCACCCCTTCTTCTTGTGCGCCCCGGTTGCTTGCGCCCCGGTTGCTTGTGCGCTCGGGCGGCTGCGGCACAGCATGGGCACATGCGGGTCGATCTCAACGCGGACGTCGGCGAGTCCTTCGGGGCCTGGCGGATGGGGGACGATGCGGCGCTCGCGCCAGTGCTCACGAGCATGAACGTGGCCTGCGGGTTCCACGCCGGCGACGCCCGGACGATGGGGGCCACCGTACGTCTCGCGCGCCGGCACGGCCTGGCCGTGGGAGCCCACGTGTCCTACCGCGACCGCGCGGGTTTCGGCCGGCGCTTCGTGGACGTCGACACCGACGAACTCTGCGCGGAGGTCCGCTTCCAGGTGGGCGCCCTGAGCGCGATCGCTGCGGCCGAGGGGGTGGCGGTGACCTACTGCAAGCCGCACGGCGCCCTGTACCACGCGATGGTGACCCACGAGGGGCAGGCCCGCGCGGTGGTGGACGCGCTGGCCGGGCTGGCCGCGGGCGGGCTGGAGCTGATCCTGCTCGGCCTGCCCGGGTCGATGTCGTTGACGTTCGCCGCGGAGGCGGGTCTGTCGACCGCCACCGAGGCGTTCTGCGATCGCGCGTACACCGCGGCGGGGACGCTCGTACCCCGCGGCCAGGAGGGAGCGGTGCTGGACGACCCGCGGGAGGTCGCGGCCCGCGCGGTGCGGATGGTGACCGAGGGGGTCGTGGTCGCCGACGACGGTACGGAGATCTCCGTGGCCGCGGATTCCCTGTGCGTGCACGGTGACGGCCCGGCCGCGGTGGTGATGGCCCGGGCCGTCCGGGCCGGGCTTGACGCCGCCGGGGTGGACGTCGCGCCGTTCGCCCCCGACCGCCGCGCGCGCTGATGCGGCTCCTCCCCGGAGGCCGCGACGCGGTGCTCCTGGAGTTCGAGCACGGGGCGGAGGTGGCGCGGTACGCCGCCGGTCTCGAGAGAGCGGGCCTCCCGGGCGTGACGGAACTGGTCCCGGCGGCGCGCACCCTGCTGGTGCGGGCGGGTTCCCCGGAGGCGTTGCGGGACCTGATCCCGGCGCTGCGGGTCGTCACCCCGGGCGAGCCGGCGGGGCGGGCGACCCACGAAGTGGTGGTCGAGGTCACGTACGACGGCCCGGACCTGGACGACGTGGCCGCGCTGCGGGGCACGAGCCGGGAGGCGGTCGTCGCGGCGCACACGGGTCAGCAGTGGACGGCAGCGTTCTCCGGGTTCGCCCCGGGGTTCGCGTACCTGACAAGCCTGCCCGACGGGCCGGGGGAGTGGAACATCCCGCGCCTCGACAGCCCCCGCCCGCGGGTCCCCGCCGGCTCGGTGGCCCTGGCGGGGCCGTACTGCGGCTGCTACCCGACGGACAGCCCCGGCGGCTGGCGGCTGATCGGTCGTACGGACGCCCGGCTGTGGGACGTCGGCGCCGACCCGCCAGCCCTCCTGATCCCCGGCCGCCAAGTGCGCTTCGTCGACGTGACGGGTCGGCGTGCGCGAACCGCCTCTGGCGACCATGCCCTTCCTGGCTCTGGGGGCCCACATACCCGTGAGGCGACCTTGGAGGTGCTCGCGACCGGGCCGCGCACCCTCGTGGAGGATCTGGGCCGCATCGGCCACGCGGCCCTGGGCGTGGGTCGCGCCGGCGCGGCCGATCAGGGCGCCCATCGGTTGGCGAACCGTGTGATCGGCAACGACGAAGCGGCCGCCACGCTGGAGGTGCTCGCCGGGGGGCTGGCGCTGCGGGTCCTCCGCGCGACGGTGCTCGCGGTCGCGGGCGCGCCCGTGGCCTGCGCGGTCGACGGCCGGCCCGCGCCGTTCGCGGAGCCGATCTTCCTGCGCGCGGGCGCGGAGCTACGCCTGGGGCAGCCGAGGGTCGGCCTGCGCAGCTACGTCGCGGTCCTCGGCGGGGTTGCCGCGCCCCCGGTGCTGGGCAGCCGCTCCTACGACTCGATCGCCCACCTCGGACCCGCTCCGCTCGCGGTGGGGGACCTGCTCGCGACCGGCACCCACACGATCCGCACCGCGGAGACCGGGATGGTCGGCCTCGCGGTCGGTCCCGTGGCCCCGACGGGCTCGATGGGTGCGACGGGTCCGATGGGCTCCATGGGTGCGATGGGCCCGGCCGACGAGGCGTGGACCGGCGCCACCGGCGCGGGGAGGGAAGCCGCCGCGGCCACAGCGTTCCTCGGGGCGCTCGACGGGCGGGTGCCGCTCCGGGGGATGTGGGGTCCGCGGGCCGACTGGTTCGGCCCGGCAGCCCGGCGGGTGCTGACCTCGACCCGCTGGTCGGTGCAGCCCGACAGCGATCGCGTGGGGGTCCGCTGCGCCGGGCCCACGCTGGAGCGGCTGGTCACGGGCGAGCTGCCCAGCGAACCGGTCGTGCGAGGCAGCATCCAGATCCCGCCCTCGGGGCAGCCGGTGATCTTCCTGGCTGACGCGCCGACGACGGGCGGGTACCCCGTGATCGGCGTCCTCGACCCCGCCGCCGTGGACGCGCTCGCGCAGGCGCGACCGGGGGACAACGTACGGATCGCGCTGTCTGCGCCGCCGTACCCGTGCGACCTCACCGGGTGACGTGACCTCACCGGTGCGCGACTTCACCGGGTGACGGGATCGAGCGGGTGACGGGACCCGACCCCGCGGTTTCACGTCGCGGCGGTATGGTGCGCCATGGCCACGAGCCTGTCCTGGTACGTGCCTCCGCCCTTCCCGTTGGCCGAGGTGCGTCCGCACGTACGGACCCCTGAAGGTGTGGAGCCCGTGCGGTGGTTCGTCGGATTCAACGGGCGGGTGGGGCGACCGGCGCGAGAGGTCGCGCTCGGCTGGCGCCTCGGCCCGCGCCTGCACGTCGTGGTGTCGACCGAGGCGTTGCTGCCCGGTCACGATCCCGAGTCGTCCGGGAGATTCCGCGCCGCCATGCTGGCGCTCGACGGGCCGCTGCCGTGGCTCCTGGGGCCGGATCCGCCTCGCGCCAGCGGGGAGCAGGTGCGTTCCCTGGCGGAGTCGGAACGGTGGTCGCCGACGTTCGTGGGGGTCCAGGGGCAGCGGCGCGCGGCCTGGGGGACCCACGTGGGGAGGATCTGCGCCGGATACCTGACGGGGGAGCGCACGAGCATCGCCTGGGCCTCCGTCGGTGTCGACATGACCGCGGTGCCGCTCGCGACGCTGACGGACGGCCGCGCCTACACGGTCGACCCGCTCCGCCCCCACACGCCCGCCGAGCTGGCCGCGGACTGGGAGCACTTCTTGGCGGAGATCCGGGCGCCGCGAGAATGACCACTCGTACGGATGACCACCTAAGCGAATGACTCCGAGCGAATGTCGTCGAGCGAATGTCGTCGAGCGAATGACTCCGAGCGAATGACGCCTGTGCGGGGCATTCGCGCGAGGTCTTCGCATCTGCTGGTGATGGTCGACCCGTCGCGTGTCGCCGGGACGCAAAGCGCCGTGGCTCATCACTGCGGCCGAGGGTGCGGGCGCGCCCACGCGTCGTACCGCCAGAAGGCCGGGACGGCCACCGTGACGAGCGCGAGGAGGAGGACCACGAGGACCCCTCCGGCGGCGGTGGTCGCGGCGGCGCCGATCGCCGTGGCGACGCCCCCGTGCAGAACGTCCGCGATCCGCGGACCTCCCACGACCACGACGATGAACACGCCCTGCAGCCGGCCGCGCACCTCGTCGGCCGCCGCCCCCTGCAGCATTGATTGGCGGAAGGCGGCCGACGCCATGTCGACGGCCCCGCCCGCGACGAGCATGGCGGCGGCGGGCAGCAGCCAGGGGTGGGGGCGCCCGCCCGCGAGGCCGGCGAAGGCGCCGAAGCCGACGATGCAGGCGCCCCAGAGCGCGATGCAGACGACGACGGCCCGACCGTGGTGGCGTACGCGGCTCACCCAACCGGAGAACACGCCGCCGAGGACCGCGCCGACGGGGATCGCCGCGTACAGGACCGCGAACGCGAACCCGCCCGCGGGCGGCCCACCGAAGTTCACCTGCGCCATCTCTGGGAACAGCGCTCGCGGCATCCCGAAGACCATCGCGATGAGGTCGACGACGAAGCTCATGAGCAGGACGGGGTGGCCGGCGAGGTATCGGAACCCATCGACGACGGAGCGCAGCCCGGGGGTACGCCGGACGGTCGGCCCGTCTGCCTCGACGTCGGATTGATTCGCGGCGTCGGCGCGTGCCTCGATATCGGGGTGGCCGGTGTGATGACCGCAGGCGTGGGGATCGACGGTCTGTGGATCGCCGGTGTGGCGGTCGCGGGTCTGGCGGTCGCCGGTCTGGGGATCGTCGTGGCCCATCACCGGCAGCGGTGGCAGGCGCCAGACGGCCGCCAGCGTCGCGAGCAGGGTGATGGAGTCGACGAGGTAGAGCGAGGCGTACCCCAGCACGGGGATCATCGCGCCGCCGATCAGCGGCCCCGCGATGCCGCCGGCCATCAGCACGGTCATGTTGAGCGAGTTCGCGGCGGGCAAGAGACCGATCGGCAGCAACGCGGGCAGAATCGCGCTGCGCAGGGGCTGGTTGACCGCGAAGAACGCCTGCTGCACCGAGAACAGGGACAACAGCAGCCACGGGTTCGTCGAACCCAGCGCCGCCTGGGCCCAGAACGCCAGCGAGGTCCCGATCAGGCCCCACGTGGTGACGATCAGTAGTGTGCGCCGGTCAGCGTGGTCGGCGAGCGCGCCGCCCCACAGGCCGAAGACCACGAGCGGTACGAGGCCGAAGAGCCCGCTGAGCCCGACGTACGCCGAGCTGCCGGTGTCGGCGTAGAGCTGCGCCGGCACCGCCACCACCGTGAGCTGGGCGCCGATCACCGTAATGATGTTGGCGACCCACAGTCGGCGGAAGTGTTCGTTGGCCAACGGCCGCGAATCGGCGAGCAGGTGCCGGATGCTCACGGCGTTGCCGCCCTGATCCGCCGCTCCCACGGGCCCCGCCGCTCCCACGTCCACGACACGACGCTGTCCTATCACGCGACCGAGGTGGTCACGCGTAGGGTGTCGCGCCGTGGAGGAGGTGTCGCTGCTCGCGCTCGCGCTGCTGGTCACCGCATCGTTCGCCGCCGGCTGGGTCGACGCGGTCGTCGGCGGTGGCGGGCTGATCCAGTTGCCCGCCCTGGCGGTGGCCTTTCCGCAGGCGATGCCCGTACAGCTCCTCGCCACCAACAAGCTCGCTTCCGCCTGCGGGACTGCGACCAGCACCCTTACGTACCTTCGCCGTGTCCGCCCCGACCTGCGCACCGCGCTGCCGCTCGCGCTGGCCGCCTGGGCGGGCTCGACGGGCGGGGCGTTCATCGCCTCGCGGATCCCGCGTGAGGCGTTCAACCCGTTGATCCTGCTCGTGCTCGTCGGCGTGGGGACCTACACCCTGGCGAAGCCATCCCTCGGCCAGGTCGAGGCGCTGCGGCACCCGCACCGCCGGCACCTGGCGTACGCGGCGGTGATCGGCTTGGGTGTCGGCGTCTGGGACGGCGCCCTCGGCCCGGGTACGGGGTCGTTCTTCGCGTTCCTGCTGGTGGGGGTGCTCGGGTACGCCTTCCTGCAGTCCACCGCCCTAGCCAAGATCGCCAACCTCGCCACGAACCTGGCTGCGCTGGCGGTGTTCATCCCGCAGGGGGCGGTCGTATGGCACGTGGCTCTCCCGATGGGGGCCGCCAACGTGCTCGGAGGGTGGCTCGGCGCGCGCACCGCGGTCGCGCGCGGCCACGCGTTCGTCCGGGCGGTGTTCGTCGTGGTGGTGGGCGGTTTCGTGGTGCGGATCGGGTACGACGTGTGGCGCCAGTTCCTGGGCTGAGGAGCCGCGCGGGACGGGGCTGACACGACGGGGCCGCCGACGCCGCACCGGGTCCGAGTGGCGAGCGTCAGCGGGTCCGGGCCGCGAGGCTCAGCGGGTCCGGGCCGCGAGGCGACGCAGCCGCAGGCCCTGCAGGAGCAGCGACGTGGCGAGCGCCGCGCCCACGCCCTCCCCGGCCCGCAGGCGCAACGCCAACAGCGGCTCGAGTCCGAGTTCGCGAAGGACGAGTTCGTGGGCCACCTCGCGGCTGCGCTGCCCCGCGACCAGGTAGGCGTGCACGGCCGGCTCCAGCCGCTGCGCGATCAGTGCAGCGACCGAGGTGGCGAGTCCGTCGAGCACGACGCCGGTGCCCGCGCCCGAGGCGCCCAGCACGACGCCGACCAGCACCGCAATCTCGGGTCCTCCGAGCCCGGCGAGCAGGTCGATCGGGTCGTCGAAGTTGCTCTTCGCAGCCCTCCGGGCCACGGCCGTCGCGACGACCTCCCGCTTGCGGGCCATGATCGCGGCGTCCGACCCGGACCCCAGCCCGACGGTCTCCTCGGGGTCGGTGCCCAGCGCCGCGCACGTGAGCGCCGCGGCGACCGTCGTGTTGCCGACGCCGACCTCGCCCAGCGCCACCAGACCACCGACGGCCGCTCGGGCGCCGAGCTCCCGTCCGGTCGCCACGAGCCGCTCCACGGCGGCACGGGAGAGCGCGTCGCCCGTCGCCAGATCCCCGCGGGCGTCGTCGTCGAGGGGTCGAGCATCCGCGGAGCCGGGCAGCGGGCCGCCGGTCACCCCGGCGTCCACGACGATCACGCTGAGGCCGGCCCCTGAAGCCGTCACGGCGCCGAGGCCGCGGCCGGCGATCGACGCTTCGAGTACGTCACGGGTGACGCTGGCGGGGTACGCGGAGACGCCCAGGCCGGCGACCGGGTGGTCTGCGCCGACCAGCACCAGCGTGCCGCTTTCCGAGGCGCCGACCCCGGCCGCGACCAAGACGTCCAGCGCCCGGTCGAGCACGCCGAGAGAACCCGGAGGGGAGAGCAGGTCGTCCGCGTCGTCGGTCGCCGCCACCACCCGCGCCTGGTCGGGGGATCGGAGGTGGTTCGGCGGGGGAGCGGGCTCCAAGCGGTTGCGGCGCGCGCGGGAGCCCGTACCGTCTGGAGTCTCTCCAGGATCTCGCGGATCGCCTGGACCGCCCCGGTGGACTGGACCGCGCGGGTGGCCTGGAGCGCTCGAGTGGACTGGACCGCTCGGGTGGCCTGGACTGCCCTGGTCGTCGGTACCGACCGGGTCGGCTTCCGAACCGCCGTCGACGTCCTCCGCCGATGGGGTGGGCCAGCGTTCCTCCAGGATCACCTCGTCCAGGGGGAGCCGCGAAGACCACGCGAGGCGCTGCAGGCCGGGCTCGGGTGGGCGCTCGTCGGGCCAGCCCAGGCACAGCCAGCCCAGGGTCTCCACGCCGTCGGGGAGGTCGAGCAACGCCTGCAGGTCGCGCGGTTCGAAGAGAGTCACCCAACCCATTCCGAGGCCGTGGGCCCTGGCGGTGAGCCACATGTTCTCGATCGCGCAGGCGCAGGACCACAGGTCGGCGTCGGGGAAGGTGGCTCGCCCCAGCACCCCGGATGCGGGGGTACGGCGGTCGCAGGCCACCACGACCCCCAGGGGCGCCTCGCGCAGGCCCTCGAGCTTGAGGTCGAGCAGCCGCTGGGCCCGGTCCGAGCTGAACGCGGCAGCCTGCCGCAACCTGAGGGAATCCGCCATGGCGGCAGCCCGATCCCTCGTCGCGGGGTCTGCCACGACGATGAACCGCCACGGCTGGCTATGTCCCACCGACGGACCGAGGTGGCCGGACTCGATGACCGCGCGGACGAGCTGTTCCGGCACGGGGTCCGGTCGGTAGCGGCGGATGTCCCGCCGGCTCGCCACGATGCGGCCCAACGCCTCGATCGCCTCGGGCGGGAACGCCCATCCCGACGGGTCGCCGGCCCGCTCGTGCGCGGAGCTGGGGTCGCCGACCGTGGGGACGGGTCGGCGCCAGATCGTCGCAGGTGCGGGCGCGTCCGGGCGGGAGGTCATGGGCCCAACCTAGTGCGAGCTCCCATCGCACGAGGGCGGCCCGCGTGCGATGCCTGTCTCACGCCCGATGGTGGTCATGACCGCTCCCCGGCCCGGCGAACGGCCCGGCGAACGGCCCGGCGAACGACCCGGCGAACGTCTCGGCGCGTACCCCGCGAACAGCAGGGCAAGCGTCACACGTGCAGACTTCGAGCGTCCCTGCGCTGGCAAACGTGGGCCGTGTTGCGGGCCGTGCTGCGCGCCGGGGTGGCTACCGGTCTGGCGGGTGGCTACCGGTCGTAGGCGTAGCTGCCGGGGGTGAGGTCCCAGTGGACGTAACGGCCGTGCTCGTCCGCCACGGGGCTGACGGTCGCGGCCAGGCGTCGCTGGTGGACCAGCGTGTGGTGGCGCTGGCACAGCAGGGTCGCGTTGCTCAGGTCGCTGGGCCCGTGGTCCAGCCAATGCCGAATGTGATGGGCCCGAGTCCACGTCGGTGGCGCGCTGCACCCCGGATAGGTACATCCGCGGTCCCGGTGCCACAGCGCCCGCCGCTGGGCAGGGTCGAACAACCGCGTCGCCCGGCCCTGATCCAGGATCTGCGACTGACTGCCCAACACGGTCGGGATGATCTCCGCGTCACAGGCCAAGCGCCGCACCTGCGCCGGGGACAGGAACGTCCCGGCGGCCCGCGAGCCGATCACCTCCCCGGCTCCGATCCCGGCCAGCAGGGACTGCAAGCCGATCGTGACGTACAACGCCGTCGACGAAGGCAACGCCGTGGCCATCACCCGCGACGCCGCTACCAGCCCAACCTCACCCTCAACTTCACCGTCAGGAGACGTCTGCGTCGCGCCGACCACCCCACCGCCATGTGCACCCGCGTCGTCGGTACTACCCGCGTCCTCTACGTCGCCGCTACTACTCGCATCGCCCGCGTCGCTTCCGCTGCCCGCGTCACCGAGACTGTCCAGCCTGCCCGGGCCGCCATGGCGGCGAGCAACTTCTGGGCTGTCCGCGCTGCCGGTTCCTACCCCGCCCGTGTCGTCGCGGCCAACGGGGCGCACCTGGCCACCGGCGCTGGGGCCACTGGTGCTGGGACTGCCCGAGCTGCTCGTGCCGCTGCCACTTCCGGGGTTGGTGTCGCGGGGCTGCCCGTTCACGGCGTGTAGGGCCGCGCCACGAGCCAGAACCTCGGCCAACGCCTCAGCCCGCCGTTGCCCCGCCGAGCGCAGATCCGCCTCCCCGGTCACCGGGTTCGGACGCGGCGCCGCCAACGGGCCGATCGCAGCCTCCAACACCGCTGCCTGCGCCGGCGTCAACCGAAGCGCGTACTCCGTCAACCCCGTGGAACACACCCCCGGAGACGACAGCACCGCGCACGCCGCCAACTTCTCCTGGAGATCATCGACCTCACCCGGCGCACCATGACGAGCCAGCAACGCCGGACGCAACCGCTTCATCTCCCGCAACCCCTGCGCCCCGGCCAACACACACAACCCCCGGGTCACCGTCGGCACCGCCTCGGGCACGAGCCGCGGCGCCAACGCCTGCGCTTCGCTGAGCACCCCCAACGCGCTGGTCACGCTCAACGCCGACTCCGACAGGTGCTCCCACACGATCCCCAACGCCGACTCCGGATCCAACCCCGCCACCGGATCGGACCCCGCGAGCCTCGAGGAGTTCGCCTGCCGGGTGATCTTCACCAGCCGCGCCAACGCGTACGCCCCACCCTGACGCAACGACACCGCATGCCGGGTGATCCACACCGGCGTGGAGCACCCCGACTCCGCGATCACCCCCCGCTCCTCGGCCTCCAGCACCGCCCGGGCTCGTACCGTCTCCCACACCGCCACCGCCCGATCCGCGGCCGCCACCAACTCTGCCAACTCACCACTAGGAATCGATCCCAGCCACGACGCATGCGACTCCCCGACCGCAACCCCCGCACGGATCACCTCCACCGGGTCCACCGGCTCCGCTGCAGAACCATCCGCAGCAACGTCGGTCACATCCGCGGCAACAACGGCCCCAGCGTCGGCCCTAGCGTCGGTAGGCGAATCCCCAGGCTCGCCCCACGGCACATCCCGCGGCACATCCCGCGGCACATCCCATTCGGACGACACGTCATCGAACAGGGCATCAACCCCGTCGAAATCCACCGGCGCCGACTGAACAATGCCCGGGCTTTCCCATACGTCATCCAGCCAGAAATCTGAGAACAGTTCTTTGAGCGCTTCCATCGACCGGACCTCAGCGGACGCCGTGCCTGCGCTGGCATGAGAGGGATTGATCGAGGTCGACATGCCCCGATTCTATCGCCGCCGAATCCCCCGTACAAGCGTTCGATCGATATCTTCTCATCCTTTGAAATCTACTGTGAAACAACAAGTTTCAGTCAAGGAAGCAAGGACATTCGGCCCTCTTTCACGAGCTTATCAGCGACCACTGACAGCGGTCGAAAGAGTTTTTTCGACTTTTCTTTCAATGGGTGAAAGAAAGGCGCACCGCGACCTCAGCGCGGGCCGTTCTCCGGGACGAGCCACCAGGCCGCGTACGGCGGAAGCCAGATCCGACCGTCCGGGCCAGGGCTGACCAGATGCCCGGTCAGGGCGTCCACCGCGCCGTCCAGGCCAAGGGCGGCCAGCCGAGAACCGGGGTAGAACCGCCAATCCGGGGTCAGGTTGTACAGCTGCAGCATTGTGCCGATCGGGTGGCGACGCACCACCGAGAGCACGCCGGGGTCGTACGGGGTGTCCACCTCCGCGGGAACGCTCGCGTGCAGGTACGGGAGCCGCCGTCGCGTCTGGGCCAGCGCGACCAGGTCCTCGAAGGCGCGGCCTGCAACGGTCGCGGGCCGCGCGCGTCGGGCCGCTCGCGCCTCGTCCCAGCGCGGTCGATGAGCCCACCGGTTGTCCGACTCGTGGCCGGGCTCCCGCGCCCAATGGGGGTCGTTCGGCGTGGCGAGTTCGTCGCCGGCCCAGATCACTGGGATGCCGCCCCAGCCGAAGACGATCGCGTGAGCGAGGCGCAGGGCGGCCAGCTCGGCCGACGCAGCCTTGGCCCGGCCTCCGGCCTGCTGTTCGGCCTCCTGGACACCGGCCAGCGCCGCGGCGGTGCCGCTCACCCGACGGTCCCCGGTGGCCGGGTTCTCTTGGAACACCAAGCCCCTCGCGCGCGAACCCGGGAAGTTGCCGGTGTACCAGTCGGTCAGGAACGCGCGGTGCTCGGGGCCGGACCACCCGACCGCGGCGGCGTCTTCGTCGGAGATGGCCCAGCCGATGTCGTCGTGGCAGCGCAGGTACGTGATCCACGTGGCGGCGGCGGGGATGGGCGGCAGCGAGGCCAGGGCGTGCGCCGCCAGCCGGGCGTCCTTCGTCGCGAGCGAGGACCAGATCTGGACCATGAGCGAGTTGTGATACGCCAGGTCGCTGACCTTGCCTGACCACTGCCGCTGGCCAAGGTAGGCGGTGAGTTGCTCCGGGGCCACGATCGCCTCGGCCTTGAACGCCACCGCGGGACAGGCGATCCGGGTCAGCGCGCGAAGAACCTGGGTGATCGAGTGGACCTCGGGCTGGCCCTGGCAATCCGTGCCGAGGCGCTTCCACAGAAAGGCGATCGCGTCGAGCCGCAACACGCTCACCCCCGCGTTAGCGAGGTCGAGGACGATGCCCGCGTACTCCACCAGCACGTCCGGATTGGACCAGTTCACGTCCCACTGCCAGGAGTTGAACGTCGTCCACACCCAGCCGTCGAGCTCGTCGTCCCGGGTGAAGTTGCCCGGCGCCCAGTCCGGGAAGACCACGGGCAGGCTCGCCTCGTACGCGTCCGGCTCGGTCCGGTCGGGGAAGACGTGGAAGTACCGGCGGTACCGCTCCTCGCCCGCGCGGGCCCGTCGCGCCCATTCGTGCTCGGCCGCCACGTGGTTGAGCACCAGGTCCAGGACGAGCGCGATCCCGCGATGTCGCAGCTGCGCGGTCAGCGCGCGCAGGTCGTCCATCGTGCCCAGGTCGGGTCGGACGGCGCCGTAGTCGGTGACCGCGTACCCGCCGTCATCGGGACCGGGACGGGTCGCCAGCAGCGGCAACAGGTGCAGGTAGGTGACGCCGAGTTCCTGCAGATAGTCGAGGCGATCGGCCACGCCGGCCAACGTGCCCGCGAACCGGTCCGCGTACGCCGCGTAGCCGATCATGGCCGGGTCCTGCAGGCGGTCCGGACGCAGCTCGGCGCGGTAGTCGAGCTCGTGCAGTTCCTCTGCCCGCGCCTCGAACGCGGCGCGCACCAGCGGTTCCAGCCGCGCCGCGGTGGCCTTCGCCACGTCGGCCGGGTACAGATGCGCCAGCCCCGCGGTGACGTCGGGCCACCAACGGTCGATTCGGGCCGTCAGGGTGCGGGAGGAGTACGGGCTCACGGGGCCATCCTGCCCGTTGCCCCCAGGAAGCCGAGGGTGCCCCGCGGTCACAGCAGAGACATCACCCGGGACGCGGGGCGGCGGGGCGGTGGCCCGAGGCGGGCGTCGACGAGGCTGCGCGGGGTCAGACCGGCGCCAGCAGTTGGGCCAGCGTCGACGCGTCGGTCACCGGTGCGTCACAGACGAAACCGCGGCACACGTACGCGACCGGAGCGCCGCCGATCAGCGGACGGTCGGCCAGCAGCGGCCAGCCCTCCGCGTCCGGGCGGCCGTACGCCACAACCGCGCCGGGCGACGCGCCGTGCCGCGCCGCGGCCAGGAGGGCGAGCGCCCGCGGGTCCGACGCCTCGCCCGTGACCACCGCGACCTGCAGCGGTCCGGCCAGCGACCACTCGGCCACCGTGAGCGCGTGCCCGGCGAACCTCGGCGCCGCGGCACCCAAGGAGCCCATCGTGGCCAGCGTCGCGGCAGCGCGGTCCAGCGAGGCGGCCGAGCCGATCAGCGCGCCGTGGGCCAGCAGGGCGCCGGCCAGGGAGCTCTGCCCGCACGGCTCCGCGTTGTCCCCGACCTCGCGGGGGCGCGTGAACAGGGTCTCGCCGTCGTCCGGTGTGTCCGCGAATCCGCCGTCGGGCAGGGAGAAATGGGCGAGGGCGACCTGCAGGACGTCGCCGGCGGCCGCGGCCCACCGGGCCTCCGACGTGGCCTGCGCCAACCGGAGCAGCCCCGCGGCCAGATTTCCGTAATCCACCGCAACGCCCGCCGCCTCGCTGACCCGGCCCTGCAGGGAGGTCCGGCGCAGGCGCCCGTCGACCCAGTGGGTGGCGAGCAGGTACGCGGCGGCCTCTTCGGCGGTCCGGACGAAGTCGGGCTCGGCCAGGATCACCCCCGCGTCCGCCAGCGCGCCGATCGCGAGTCCGTTCCAGGCCGTGACCACCTTGTCGTCCCGGGCGGGCTGCGGCCGGTCGGCGCGGGCGCGCAGCAGAGCGGCCCGGACCCGGTTCCACCAGGCTGGGTCGTCGGGGTCGGAGCGCAGTTGCAGCGTCGAGCTGCCGCCCTCGAACGTGCCGGAATCGGTCACCTCCAGCAGCGTCGCGGCGCGCGCGCCGTCGGCCGCGCCGAGCGCGTCGGCGAGTTCGCCGGGAGTCCAGGCGTACGTGAGCCCCTCCACCCCGTCCGCGTCCGCGTCCAACGCGGACGCGAACGCGCCCTCCTGCGTCCGCAGGTCGGTCAGGAGGAACCGCGCGGTCTCGCGGGCGATCCGCCCGGTCAGGTCCGCGAACGGCGTGAGCCCCGAAGGCGCGCCGTCACCCGGAGGCGGCGCGCCTTCACCAGCAGGCGGCGCGCCCTCACCCGCAGGCGCGGCGGAGGCGGCGCGGTGCGCGCGGGCGTAGACCCCGAGCAGCAGCGCGTTGTCGTAAAGCATCTTCTCGAAGTGCGGGACCACCCAGCGGGCGTCGACGCTGTACCGGGCGAAACCGCCCGCCAGCTGGTCGTACATCCCGCCCCGGGCCATGACCTCGCAGGTGCGCTCGACCATGAGATACGAGTCCGGGTCGCCGATCCGGCCGTGCCGGGCGAGCAACCATTCCAGGACCATCGTGGGCGGGAACTTCGGTGCGCCCCCGAATCCGCCTGCCTCGGCGTCGAAATCACGCGTCAACACCTGGAGCGCGCCCCGCAGTTCCACCTCGCCCAGGGGCGCCGGCGCGGCCGGTCGGGCCGCGTCGGTGAGCGCGTCAGCGATCGCGCGACCGCTGCTCATGACGTCATCCCTCCGGTGCCGCCACACGTCGCGGGCGCTGGCCAGAAGGGCGAGGAGGCCGTCCTTGGGCAGGTACGTGCCCGCCCAGATCGGCTCGCCGCTCGGGGCGAGCAGCACCGTCATCGGCCACCCGCCGCGCCCCGTGAGAGCGACCGTGGCGGCCATGTAGACCGCGTCGAGGTCGGGCCGCTCCTCGCGGTCCACCTTGACGGCCACGAACCCGTCGGCGAGCGCCTCGGCCACCCCTGCGTCGTCGAAGGATTCGCGCGCCATGACGTGGCACCAGTGACACGCGGCGTACCCGATGGACAGAAAGATCGGCACGTCCCGGTGGCGCGCCTCCGCGAGGGCCTCGTCGGACCAGGGCCACCAGTCGACCGGGTTGCCGGCGTGTTGGCGCAGGTAGGGGGAGAGGGCGTCGGAGAGTCGGTTCGCCATCAACGCAGTCTGCCCGCTCCCCCGCGCCGGGGCATCTGCGTGACAGGTCACGTGGCGCCGGTCAGGCGGGGCGGACCAGTAGCGGCGGTCAGGTGGCGCCGGTCAGGTGGCGCCGGTCACGCGGCTGGTCAGAGCGTGGCCGGGTCGAGCGCCGCGTAGACGTGGTACGCAGGCTCCTCGTACGGGTGTGCCGCCAGCATGGCCTCCAACGCCGCGCGCCAGGGGACGCCGCACACGAGCCAGCTGACCCAGGTGAACGAGGAGGTGGAGCAGGTGCGAGCGTCCATCCGGATGATGCGAAGCGACTTCAAGCTCGCAGAAAGGCCGGGAGCAAGCCTCGATGACTGCGAGAACTTCAAGGCACGTCTGGAGTCACTCCATACAGCGGCCTTCAGACTGTCCAGACCGTACCCCGTGCGTAACATACATGATACGCTCGGGAGAGGAGTGATCGCCATGACTGGAAACAATGCCTTCTGGGCTGACCTTGCGCGCGACCTTGAGGATCCCGAGTTCCTTCGGGAGTTCGTCATCGAGTCCATGCGTATCGCCACCATCGACGAAGTGGTCAAAGCGCTTGACGACGCCCGCGAGGCCGCCGGGCTGTCCAAGGCCGAGCTCGCTCGCGTCATCCAGGTCGAGCCGGCAACGATCCGCCGCCTCTTCGCCTCCGACAAGTCGAACCCGACACTTGGCACGTTGGCCGAGGTCGCTGCGGCTCTCGGTATGAGGATCACCATCGAGCCGCTCGATGACGACGAACGCACGAAGGTCACCGAGCCCCTCCTGGCCGGACGGACCGCTGACCCCGCCGCCCTTGCTCGCCACCTTCACGGGCTGCGGACCCGCAGCAAGGTCCCTGCGTAGCCTCAGACGATCGAGCGCGGGTTGCGGTTCAGGTACTCCTCACCCATCGAGCGCACTTCAGCGTAGTCCGCGTCGCCCAACGTCGTGCGGAACGGCTTGTCTCGGCCGTCGACCACCAGTAGCGCCGGTCAGGCGGGGCGGGTCGGTAGCGCCGGTCAGGTAGCGCCGGTCAGGTGGCGCCGGTCACGCGGCTGGTCAGAGCGTGGCCGGATCGAGCGCCGCGTAGACGTGGTACGCGGGCTCCTCGTACGGGTGTGCCGCCAGCATCGCCTCCAAGGCCGCGCGGGCCAGGGGACGCTCGCACACGACCTCCAGTCGTTCCTCCTCCACCTGCTCGGGGACGCCGACCGACCCGATCGCCGGACGGGCGCCCGCGACCGGCAGGAAGCGCCCGGTCCCGGGGGCGGAGAAGCTGCAGGCGCGGTAGGCGCCGATCGCCCCGGCGCCGGCCTGCGCGGCAGCGGCCCGGACCGCCTCCGCGTCGTCCTCCGGCACGAACACGACGATGACTACGAGATCACTCACGACGGGTTACCTCCCCGCGGCCTCCGGCCGCATCGGACGTCGGTGATGCCAACGGGCGAACCCCGGCGCGGCGGGCGCCGGGGTTCGCGGTCCGTCGAGGGAACGACGCGGCGAGCCTCACTTCAGGGCGGCGACCGCCGCGTCGTAGTCCGGCTCCTGGGTGATCTCGGGGACCAGCTCGGAGTGCAGGACCGTGCCGTTCTCGTCGACGACCACGACAGAGCGAGCGCAGAGGCCGGCCAGCGGGCCGTCGCTCATCGTGACGCCGTAGTCCTTGCCGAAGCTGGAGCGGAACGCCGAGCCGACCGTGACGTTCTCGATGCCTTCGGCGCCGCAGAAGCGGCCGAGCGCGAACGGCAGGTCGGCCGACGCGCACACCACGGTGGTGTTGTCGAGGGACGCGGCGAGCTCGTTGAACTTGCGCACGCTGGTGGCGCACACGCCGGTGTCGATGCTGGGGAAGATGTTCAGGACGACCCGGCGGCCGGCGAAGCTCTTGCCCGTGAGGTCGGACAGGTCCTGGCCGACGAGGGTGAAGTCGGGGGCGGAGCTGCCCGCGGCGGGCAGGTCTCCGACGGTCTGGACGGGGGAACCCTTGAATGCGGTCGTTGCCATGACGACTGTTTAGCACGTCACACGCCCCGGAGCCCACTCGTGGCGGCGGACTCGGCGGCGGACTCGTGGAGCCGGGCCCGCGACGCTGACGTCGAGCGGCCTGACTTCCTGCAGCCCAGCGCGCCTCGCGGTCACTCGTCGAGCAGCCCGGCCCCCACGTACGAGCCCTCCCGCGGGCCGGGGGGCACCGCGTAGCTGGCGGATCCGATGTGGGTCGCCCACGTGTTGAGGGCGTCGGAGGCCGCGAGCCGCTCCTGGATCGGGATGAACGCGGTCGCGACGTCGCGCTGGTAGGCGACGAAGATCAGCCCCACATCCGGTTCCCCGTCGGGCGACAGGCCGACGTCGTAGTTGTACGCGCGGCGCATGATGCGTTCGGACTCCGTGCGCGCTTGCGCGAGGGCCGCGTGCGCGTTGGGCGCGATGACGGGGAACCCCCGATCGTCCACGGCGGCGCGGTCCACCAGGTCGTGCTCGCGGGTCCCCGTGAGGGGTGCGCCGGTGTCCAACCGCCGCCCGAACGCCAACTCCTTGCCCTCCACCGTGACGTCGTCCCAGGCGGTCATGTGGATGGCCATCCGCCGGATGACCAGATGGCTGCCGCCGACGAGCCACGGGTACCGGGGGTCGGTGCTCCAGACCACGGCGGCCGCCTGCGCGGGGTCGCGCTCGTTGGCCGTGCCGTCCCGCATGCCCATGAGATTGCGTGGCGTGGTGCCGCTCGGCTCGGTGCCGGCCGCGTTCACGAAGCCGGACTGCACCCAGGCGACGCGCGCGAACGGTGCCGCGTTGCGCACGAGCCGACGCTGCGCGAAGGACAGGGCGACGGGTTCCTCGGAACAGATCTGCAGGACCAGGTCGCTTTGGCCCCACTGCGGGCGCAACCGATCGGTGGCGAAGGCGGGCAGCTTCGCGACGGCGGGGGGCACGGCGTCGGGCTTCCCGATGGCGTCGAACAGGCCCGCTCCGAAACCGAACGTGACGGTGAGCCGCCCGGGCAGGGCCGCGATGTCGTCCTCCAACGCCCCGAGGGGCGCGCCCCCCGACGTCAACCGCGCCGCGTCGTCGGAGAGCAGCTGGAGCATCGCGCGGACGCCCGAGAGTCCCTGCCCCGGGCGCAGGTTCAGCCCCACGAACGACCCGTGGGCCTGCTGCCGGGTGAGGATGCCGCTCTGATGGGCTCCGAAGAACGGCTCCGTAGCGCCGCCGTGCAGGGCGAGCTGGGGCTGGGCGGGGGCGGCCGGTTGCGCGGCCTTGGCGCCGGCGGCGTGGCCGACGGTCCCGCCCAGCAGGGCGGTGCCCGCGAGCACCGCGCCGCTACCCAACAGGGAACGCCGCGAGTAGCCCCCGCCGTCCGTCCCGCTCATCGGGACATGTGCCCGTCGCCGGCGTACCTCTCCTGCTCGCCGGTGAACGGCCGTGCCGCAGCAGTGAACTCCAACGTCTTGCCGTCCTTCGTGGTCAGCGTGACGGTGACGGTCGTGCCCGCGGGGATCGGGTTGGCCAGGTTCATCAGCATCACGTGGTCCCCGCCCGGCTCCAGCACCCGCGTCGCCCCTGCCGGGATCGTGAAGCCCCCGGCCACCTGGCGCATCACCTTCTTGCCGTTCTCGGTGACGGTCTCGTGCAGCTCGGTGTGGGCCGAGGCGTCGGACTTGACGGCGACGATCTGGATCTCGGCGTCGGTGCCGTTCTTGATCTTGCCGAACACCCCGGTCATCTTCTGGTCGCCGAGCTCCGGAGCGGCCCGGACCCAGGTGTCGCTCGCTTCCAGGCCGGCGTCGCTCTTGAACGAGGCCGTCGCCGACTTGCCCGCGTCCACCGCATTGCTCGCCGCCGAGCTCACCTGGCCCGCGACGGACGTGACCGAGGCCTGGGCCTGCTCACCGTCCTGCCCGCAGCCCGCCAGCGCAAGGCAGGCGGAGGAGGCGAAAATGACGACGGCGATGCGGGATGCGGGCCGGGTGGTCAAGGCGGTACGGGATGTCATGGTCGGTTCCGTCCTAGGGGTCAGCGCCCGCCCGGTGCGGGGTCGAATCGATGGTGCGCCGAGCAGCCGGCGCCCGGGCGGGCCGGTGATCAGGGGGACGTCCGCCACTCTAGGCAGCCGGCCGTCGCGCGCGCGGTCACAGGGCAGCCGCTCAGCGAGCGTGAGCAGCATCACCCCGCGCATCTCGCGTGGAGCCCCGTGTGTCACGCGTCATGGAGCCCGGGAAAGGCCCGCAGACCCCCGCCCACCGTCACCGCCGACCCTTCCGCCTGCGCGGCCCAGCCGAGCAGCGACGCCAGGGCGGGCTCCTGACCGGCGGCGGCGCCCGCCCCGGCGACGACGGCGGCGGTCAGCCCGTGCAGGACGTGGACGGCGAGCCGCCTCGTCGCCGACGCGTCGGGGATGGGGAACGGTAGCTCGTAGCCGAGGGCGGGCGGAGGCGCGTCGCCGCCGGGGAGGCCGTCCAGCACCTGGCGCATCGTCACGACCTGGGCGCGCGCGGCCGCGATCGTGGCGTCGCCGGGCGCGCGGGCTTCCGCGACCTCGAGCCCGTAGAGGGCGGAGCGGGCCGCCCCCGCGAGCCGCGCGGCCTCGGCCGGTGACGCGGTGGCCGCAGGAGGCGGTGGGGCCGACGGCACCCCGGCCACAGCGGAGCCGACCGCGCGCTGCACGCGGACCGCCAGGACCAGGGGGAGTTCGTCGGCGGGCACCTCTGCCAGGCCGGTGCCTTCGCCCAGGCGACCGCCGTCCCTGCGCAGACCCAGGGCCTCGGAGGCGGGCCAGGCCGGTTCGCCCGACCCCGCGGATCCGCTCGCGTCCGACGGGTCGGCGGGTAGCCGCTGCGTGCTGTCCGGGTCCTCGGCGAGCTCCCGCACGCGCGCGGCGAGCACCCACTCCTGCTCGGTGTGCAGCGTGGCGAGGCTGCTCGCGAGGGCGACCCCCGTCGCGCCCGCGGCTCGGGCGGCGGCGCCGGCCAGCCGTACGAGTGTGAGCTCGCGCGCCACCGCGATCGCGCGCGGATCGACGGTGCGGGTCGGTACGACGGGAATCGGTGGGGCGTCGTCCTCCAGGTGCACGCCGCACCCGCTCAGCACGCCCGCGACGCTCCCCGCCGCGAGAATCCCGGCGGCAAGGACCCCGCGCCGGCTGGGCTCACAGGGCGGGTGCAACGGGCGCACGGGGCTCTGCGGCCGCGGCGCCGGGTGCCACGGCGGACGACCGAACGACGGGTCGCCGTCGACCGGATCGCTGGGGCGGGAACGTTGCACGCCGTGCATCATGGCAAACACCAGGCGACCGCGCGCCGCCGCGAAGCGTGCCCCGGCCCGTCCTGAGCCGGGCGGCTACAGTGGGCACCGGATCCGGACCCATCACTCCGCGACACCGCACTCTTGAACACGAGGAGGTCACCATGGGCGGCGACAAGCGCACCGCGGCCGTGACCGCGCTGGCGCAGGAGGCACTCCGGGACAGCGACCTGGTCGTCGAGGAGGTCAGCGTGACCCCCGCGGGCCGCCGCAGCGTGGTGCGGATCGCGATCGATGCGGACCTGAGCGGGCTCCCCGCGGACGACGAGACGTCGCTGGTCGAGCCGCTCACTCTGGACGAGGTGGCCGAGGCCACCCGTACCCTCTCTGACGCGCTCGACGAGACGGACGCGCTCGGCGAGGCGCCGTACGTGTTGGAGGTGAGCTCGCCGGGGGTGGGCCGCCCGCTGGAGGCGCCCCGGCACTACCGCCGCAACGTCGGCCGGCTGGTCGAGTTGCGCTTGGTCGACGGCAGCGAGGTCTCCGGGCGGCTGACCGCAGCCGGGCGGGGCGTCATCCGCCTCACGCAGGGCGACGTCGAGACGTCGCGTTCGGACGGCGCGGACGCGCGGGAGATCCCAATCGCGGACGTGCGACGCGCCCGGGTGCTGGTGGACTTCGCCGCCACCCGCCCCGAAGATGAGGAGGACTGATGGACATCGACCTGGCCGCCCTGCGTGCCCTCGAACGTGAGCGTGACATCTCGCTCGACGTCATCATCCCCGCCATCGAGCAGGCGCTCCTGCTCGCCTACCACCGCACCGAGGGCGCCTACCGGCAGGCCCGGGTGGACCTGGACCGCAAGAGCGGCCACGTGGTCGTGTGGGCCCGGGAGGACGCGCCGCAGCGCGAGGATGGCACCCGCGGCGAACCGGGCCCGGAGTTCGACGACACCCCCGAGGGATTCGGTC
The DNA here is from genome assembly GCA_039812465.1 of Austwickia sp. Taxonomy (GTDB): domain Bacteria; phylum Actinomycetota; class Actinomycetes; order Actinomycetales; family Dermatophilaceae; genus Austwickia. Next base: position 41,067 of record JBDIAS010000008.1, read on the forward strand.
GGGTGGCCGCGTCGACGGCGCGGCAGGTGATCGTCCAAAGGATGCGCGAGCTGGAGGACGACGCCGTGCTGGGCGACTTCCGGGGGCGCGAGGGCGACATCATCACCGGCGTCGTCCAGCAGAGCCAGGGGCGCGGCGTGCTGGTCGACTTCGGCACCGTCGAGGGGCTCCTTCCGCAGGCCGAGCAGGTCCCGGGGGAGCGCTACGCGCACGGGGACCGGCTGCGCTGCTACGTCGTCAGCGTCCGGCGCGGCCCGCACGGCCCGCAGATCGCGTTGTCCCGCACCCACCCGAACCTCGTGCGCAAGCTCTTCGCCCTGGAAGTACCCGAGATCGCCGACGGCACGGTGGAGATCGCCGCCCTCGCCCGAGAGGCGGGGCACCGGACCAAGATCGCCGTGCACTCCAAGGCGCCGGGGGTCAACGCCAAGGGGGCGTGCATCGGGCCGATGGGGGCCCGGGTCCGCGCGGTCATGGCCGAGTTGCACGGAGAGAAGATCGACATCGTCGACTACAGCCCCGAGCCGACGGAGTTCGTGGCCGCGGCGTTGTCGCCGGCGCGGGTCTCCTCCGTCGAGGTCGTCGACGCCGCGGCCCGCTCGGCGCGGGTGATCGTGCCGGATTACCAGCTGTCGCTGGCCATCGGTAAGGAGGGGCAGAACGCGCGGCTCGCGGCCAAGCTCACCGGCTGGCGCATCGACATCCACCCCGATACCGCGGCCGCACCACGCAAGACGCCCGTCCAGGACGGCGGCGAGTCGGCTGGTGGCCCGACGCGGGCGAGTCACTGAAGCCGAACGGGAGAGGCTAGGATGGCTCCGGCCGTTCTCGCCGGGCCAGTACGCACCTGCGTCGGGTGCCGCGGGCGGGAGTCACGGTCGCACCTTGTGCGGTTCGTCGCGGTACCCCTCGATGGCGGGTTCGTCCTGACCTGGGATCCGCGGCGGAGCATGCCGGGTCGGGGAGCATGGCTGCATCCGGATCCGGACTGTTACGACCTCGCCGAACGCCGTCGAGCCTTCGGTCGCGCCCTTCGGGTCGCGCCCTTGGATCTCGGGGACGCCCGGGCCGCAGTCGTCCGCGCGCTCCGTGGCGGTTCCGCCGACGGGACGCAGGCCGCTCTCGACGAGCACTGAGGCCGCGCCCGTCGACTACAGGGACGGCCTCGTGGCGCAAGGCGCAACCACCACAGCAGGACCCACAAGAACCGAAAGCGGGTTTGACGCTGATGAGCACGCGATGAGCACTCACCAATGAGCGCCCCCCAGCAGTAACCCATGGTTCGGCGTCACCTCGACCCCGGGCCATAGTGAGGAGAGAAGTGGCTAAGGTCCGGGTCTACGAGCTCGCGAAAGAGCTCGGAGTCGAGAGCAAGGTGCTGCTCGAGCACCTGAAGTCCAGCGGTGAGTTCGTCCGATCGGCGAGCTCGACCATCGAGCCCCCCGTCGTCCGCAAGCTCCGCGAGAGCTTCAGCACGGAGGTCGCTGCCGGCAAGGTGAAGGGCGCCAAGCCCGCCGCCGGTCGGACGGCGTCGCCCGCCGAGAGCGCTCAACCCGCCCCGAGCCCGGCGGCTCCGGCGACACCGGGTCCTCGGCCGGGCGCCGCTCCGCGTCCCGGCCCGGCCAAGCCGGCCGCGACGCCGGCGGCTCCCCCGGCCGCGCGACCGGAGGCCCCTGCGGCGCAGGCCCCGACGCCGACCGCCGAGCCCGCGGTCGCGCATGCTGCGGCCACGCCATCGGACGTCGCAACGCCTCCGGCCACCGGGTCGGCGGCGACCGAGTCGACCGAGTCTGCGGCGACCCAGCCTGCAGCGACGCAGTCTGCGGCGACCCAATCTGGGGCCGCTGAGCCTGCATCCACCCAGCCCGCGGCGGCAGCACCCCGTCCGTCCCGCCCAGCCGGCGGCGGCGCGCCCTCCCGCCCCAGCGGCGGCAGCGCGCCGGCGCGTCCCGCATCGCCCGCCCCAGCGCCGGGCCCTCGCCCGTCGGCGCC
>JBDIAS010000009.1:0-41773 GCA_039812465.1 Austwickia sp.
CTGCGCCAGCAGGCTTAGATCGAACACATGAATCAAACACCTGTTCGATAGATTGCAGTCTAACCGGAGCCTCCGACAACGCTCAAGGCGATCGCCCGCGCCGCGCGTTCGCCGGCTCCCACCACCACGCCATCCACCACCACGCCATCCGCCGCGCGCCCGCCCGACTCCCTTGTCGCCCGGAATGCCCGAGCTCTCCGGGCGTTCTCGCCCGGGCGCCACCGACGTCACGCCGACCACAGGCGCTTCGCGCCACGTGGCCGCGCCCATGTGCGGGTCCCACCCGCCCACAACGCCGTCAGCGCGCCCACAACGCCGTCAGGGCGCCCCCGCGCCCCAACCGGCCGCCCCAACCGGCCGCACCAACTGGCCGCGCCCCCCACCGGCCCGCGCCAGAGCCCGCCCTCAGGTCGAGGACGCGAGCGCGGTGCCCATCAGGTTGTCGTAGACCCGCAGCGTGGCCGTGGACCGGTTCATCGTGTAGAAGTGCAGCCCCGGCGCCCCCTCGGCCAACAGCCGCTCCGCCAGCTCGGTGGCGATCGCCACCCCCTCCGTCCGCAGGGCCTCCCGGTCGTCGGCCAGCGGCTCCAACCGGGTGACCACTCCCCGCGGCAACGGCGTGCCCGCCAGCTGCGCCATCCGGTTCACCTGGGCGAACGAGGTGACCGGCATCAGGCCGGGCAGGATCGGCTCGTCACGGCCCCGGGCGACGACGCGGTCGCGCAGCCGCGCGTACGTCGAGGCGTCGAAGACGAACTGGGTCACCGCGAACGCCGCGCCGGCCTCGAACTTGCGGGCCAGCACGTCCGCGTCGTGATCCAGGCTCGGCGACTCCGGGTGCTTGTCCGGGAAAGCGGCCACCCCCACGGTGAACTCCCCCATCGCGCGGACCAACCGGACGAGGTCGTCGGCATGATCGAGACCGTGCGGGTGTGGCGTCCACGGGGTGCCGAGTCCCCCGGGCGGGTCCCCGCGCAGGGCCAGCACGTGCCGGATCCCGCCCGCGGCGTACTCACCGACGATCTGGCGCAGCTCCTCGATCGAGGAACCCACGCACGTCAGGTGGGCCACCGGGGTGAGCGAGGTCTCGGCGGCGATCCGCGAGGTCACCCGCACGGTGCGATCCCGCGTCGTGCCCCCCGCCCCGTAGGTAACCGACACGAACGTCGGGTGCACGCGCTCCAGCCGGCGCACCGACTCCCACAGCACCGCCTCCGCGGCGTCGTCCTTCGGCGGGAAGAACTCGAAGCTGAACGAGGGAGCCCCCGCGTTGAGCAAGGTAGGGACCGACGACGCAGATGCCATGGCGCCCAGCGTAGGCCGCGCGCCTCCGGCGTGGCGCCCACGCATCCCCGGCGCGCGCGACGCCCGCGGATCCCGCGGCCGCCACCCCCGGCCGACGCATCGCCCCTGGCCGCGACCGCTCCCGGGGAGTGGAGGGCGAGACGCCCGCGCGGCGCGTTCCCATTAGGCTCGGGGGCGACGCCGTCTGCAGGGAGCACCCGTTGAGCACCGCTTTCGACCTGGTCGGCCTGCGCGCGAACGTGCAGGCCGGCATCGATGACACCCTCGCCCGCCAACGCCGGGTCCTCGCCGAACTCGGACCGGACATGGACCCGCTCGTCGACGAGATCGCGGCGTTGCTCGCGGGCGGCAAGCGGCTGCGCGCCGCGTTCTGCTACGAGGGCTATCGCGCGGCCGGGGGCACGCACCGCGACGCGATCCTGCGGGTCGCCACCGCCATGGAGATGTTCCAGGCGGCCGCGCTCCTCCACGACGACGTGATGGACGACAGCGCCACCCGCCGAGGGCGCCCCACCGCGCACCGGACCCTGTCCACAGAGCACTCCAGCTCCGCCTGGGCCGGCGACGCGGACCGCTTCGGCATCTCGGGGGCGATCCTCGCGGGCGACCTGTGCCTCGTGTGGACGGACGAGCTGGTCGCCGGCAGCGGGCTGCCGCCGGAGGAGGGCGCGCGGGCGCGGGTCGTGTTCGACCGGATGCGTACGCAGCTGATGGGCGGGCAGTTCCTCGACGTGCTGACGGCGGCCCGGGGCTGGGACGCCCTGTCGACGCAGGACCGGGTCGCGCAGGCGCGCAAGGTCGTGCGGTACAAGAGCGCGAAATACAGCATCGAGCACCCCCTGCTGATCGGGGCCCACGCAGCGGGCGTCTCGCAGGACGACGCCGAGCGACTGTCGACGTACGGCCTGGCACTCGGCGAGGCGTTCCAGATGCGCGACGACGTCCTGGGCGTGTTCGGCGACCCGAGCGAGACCGGCAAGCCGGCGGGCGACGACCTACGCGAGGGCAAGCGGACCGTCCTGCTCGCGCTCGTGCTGGGCGAGCTCTCCGAGGCGGACGCGCAGACCCTCACCGACCGGCTCGGCCGGCTGGACCTCACCGCCGACGACGTGACCGAGCTGCGCGCGCTCATCTGCGCCTCGGGGGCGTTGGAGCGCCACGAGGAACTCATCGACTCGCTGACTGCCACCGCCCGGGAGTCCCTGCACGCCACCCGCGACCTCACCGACGACGGGGTCGCGGCGCTGGACGAGCTCATCGACGTGGCGACGGCGCGCACCAGCTGACCGCAGCGCTCCTTTGAGGTCAGACGGCGGACTCCATCGCCCGGCGCCGCACCTCCGTCTTGTGCCCCGCGACGAGCGCGCCCATCGGACTGCCGCCGCGCAGGGTCTCGTCGGGAGTGAACATCCAGACCAGGATGTCCACGTCGGACATCCCGCCGTCGGCCAGCACCGTGAACGTGCCGCGCAGCTCCGGCCGCGGGCCGTCCCCCGTGACGAACGGCTCGGGCACGTGCAACACCTGCCGCTCGGTGCGCCGCACGGCCAGGATGTCGCGGTCCTTCAGCTGCTGGCGGGCCGCTTGGATCCCCACGCCCTGACGCTCCGCCACGTCCGGGAGGGTCAGCCAACCGGGGACCAGCTCCTCTAGCTCGGCGCGGGCGTCCGCGTCGCGCGCGGCCCGGGCGTCCTGCGCTGCCTCCGCGTCGTGGGCGTCGTGGGCGTCGTGGGCGTGGTGGGCGTCGTGGGCGTTGTTCACGTCCGTGGCGGAGTTCGCGGCGCTCGCGTCGTTCAGGTCACCGGGAGCGGGCGTCGGGAGCTGCGGGGCGTCGTTCACGCCGACAGGATGCCACGCCCTCATCCGTACCGCTTCGGCGCGTCGCGTCCGCAATCCGTTCCCGCCGTGGGCGCCTGGGTTACGTTCGGGGACGGCACTCCCATCCCGGCGGCCCCGCCAGTCACACCAGTCACACCAGACACACCCGCCACAGCCCCGACCGGCGCGCCGCAGCACGGTTAGGCGCGCCGCAGCACGGCTCGGCACGCCGCGCGCGGACGTACCGCCCGAAAGGACGCTCTGACGCGATGAGTCCGCTCACCTCGCCGCCCGCCCACGTCGCACCACCCGCCCACGTCGCACCGGTCGCAGCGCCGCCCTCCCAACCCGTGGCGCAGGCAGGGTGGAGCACGCACGTCGTGCGCGCAGGGGAGACCCTGTGGGTCATCGCGGAGCGGTACGGGATGGACGTGGGCGTCCTGGCCCGTGCCAACAGCCTCGGCGTGGGGGCGACGCTGCACGTCGGCGACCGGCTCGCGGTCCCGACCGGAGCGTCCGCTTCCGGCTCGTCGAGCGCTTCGACGAGCACCTCGTCCGCCAGGGCCTCGGGAGGTTCCGGCGGCTCGGGAGGTTCCGGGGCCTCGTACGTGGTCCGAGCGGGCGACTCGCTGTGGGACATCGCGGCCGCCCGCGGGGTCGACGTGGCGGCCCTGCTGGCCGTCAACGGCCTGTCCCCCACCTCGACGATCCTGCCCGGCCAGCGGTTGACGATCCCGGCCGGCGCCGCCGCCTCCTCGCCGGGGCGCCCGAGCGGCGACGGCAGCTACGTGGTCCGCCCCGGGGACACGCCCTGGGACGTCGCCGCCGCGCACGGCCTGGACGTCCAGACCCTGCTGGCGGCCAACGGCCTCACCTCATCCTCCGTCGTCCTGCCCGGCAAACGGCTGGTGATCCCCGGCGGGAAGGCGGCCGCGCGCACCGCCACCAAGGCGGCCCGCACGGCCGCCGCGGACACGGGGGCCGCCACGATCATCGTCCGGTCCGGTGACAGCCTGTGGTCGATCGCGCAGCGGTACGGGGTCTCGGTGACCTCTCTCAGCAAGGCGAACGGCATCGGCACGGACACCCCCCTCTTCCCCGGGGACCGCCTGCGGGTCGTGGGCAGCGTCGCCTCCAGCGCGGCCTCCCCGACCACGACCGGTCCCCTCGCGCGTTCGGCGAGGGCGAACCTCAACTACCTCAACAGCCGGCCGACCCCCTCCCGGGCCCAGATCCGCTCGATGGTCGCCTCCACGGCACGCCTGCACGGGGTGGATCCGGCGTTGGCGCTGGCGGTGGCCTGGCAGGAGTCCCGCTGGTCCCACAACGCCGTCTCGGAGGCCAACGCGATCGGCATCATGCAATGCCTGCCCTCCACGGGGCAGTGGGTGTCGGGAATGGTCGGGCGCGATCTGAACCTGCTGGATCCGCAGGACAACGTCACCTGCGGCGTCGTCCTGCTGCGGAGCCTCCTGCGCAGCGCCGGCTCGGAGTCCCAGGCCATCGCGGCGTACTACCAGGGGCTCGCGTCGATCCAGCAGCGTGGCCTCTACGAGGACACGAAGGCCTACGTCGCCTCGGTCCAGGCGCACAAGTCGCGGATGTGACGCCCCGGCGGTCCCGCCTTCCCGGCCCGATCCCGCGCTGCGCCTAGACTGCTCCCGTGCCGGACTCCCCCGCTACGCAGCTCGTCGACCGGGTCGTCGACGGGCGGTACCGGGTGCTGCACCACCTCGCCGACGGGGGGATGGCGAGCGTCTACGTCGCCCTCGACGATCGCCTGGACCGCCGGGTCGCGCTGAAGGTCATGCGCGCCGACCTGGCCCGCGACGCCGCCTTCGTCGAGCGGTTCCGCCAGGAGGCGCGCTCGGCCGCGCGTCTCATCCACCCCCACGTGGTCGGGGTCTACGACCAGGGCCGGGACGGCGACCTCGTGTTCCTCGCGATGGAGTACGTGGAGGGCACCACCCTGCGGGAGCGCCTGAGCTCCGGGCCGATGAGCCCGCGCGAGGCGCTGGAGATCCTGCGGGCGGTGCTGGGGGCGCTGGCCGGCGCCCACCGGGCCGGCATCATCCACCGCGACATGAAGCCCGAGAACGTCCTGCTGGCCGACGACGGGACGGTCAAGGTGGCGGACTTCGGGCTGGCCCGCGCGGTCAGCACCGCCACCTCGAGCGCGCTCGGCGTGTCGATGCTCGGTACGGTCTCCTACCTGGCGCCCGAGCAGGTCGAACGCGGTGTCGCGGACGCCCGGAGCGACGTCTACGCCGTGGGCCTGCTGCTCTACGAGATGCTCACCGGCGAGCGGGCCGTGGACGGAGACACCCCGATCCAGGTGGCCTACCGTCACGTGCACGGCGAGGTCCCCGCGCCGAGCGAACGGGTCCCCGGCCTGCCGACCTCCCTCGACGCGCTGGTCGCCCACGCCACGCACCGGGATCCCGACGAGCGGCCGTCCGACGCCGAGGGCTTCGACCGAGAGGTACGGGCGGCGCGGGAGGCGCTCACCGACGCGCAGCTGGACGCTCTCCCCGCACCGACGCCGACACCGACGTCCTCGGAACCGGCGCGCACCGACCGGTTGCTGCGCCACACGATGCCGGTCCCGCGCGCGACCGAGGCGCCGACCGCACCCGGCGAAGTGGCGCCTAAGTCCGGCCCGTCCGGCGAGGTAGGGCCCGTGACCGCGGCGGGGTCCGCGGCGGGGTCCACGACGGATCCGCCGACCGTCGCGGAGGGGAGTGCCCCGGCCACCGAACGGTTGGACGCCACCTTCGGCGGCCGCCTCACGGGCAAAGCGGGGGACACCCCCACAACCGGCGCCCCGAACGTCCCGGACCTCTCTGGCGCCTCAGGCGCTCCCGGCCGGGGCACCGCCCCGACCCTCGCGCGACGCCTGCTCGCGGGCCTCGCGGCCCTGCTGCTGGTGGCCACCGGCGGGGTCGGCTGGTACATGTTCATCGGACCGGGCTCGGAGCGCATCGTCCCGGCCGTGACGGGCGAGTCGCAGGACACGGCCACCGAGGCGCTGACCGCCCAGGACCTGCGGGTCGAGGTCGCCCCGACGTTCTCCGAGGAGATCCCGGCAGGGCGCGTCATCGGCTCCGAGCCGGGCGCCGGTCACCAGGTGCGCCGGGCGACCGTCGTGCACCTCGCCGTGAGCCGGGGACCCGAGCGGTACGCCGTCCCCTCCGTGCTCGGCCACCCCGTCCAGGACGCCACCCGGGACATCACCGACAACCGCCTCACGGTGGGCGAAATGACCGAGGCCTTCAGCGAGACGGTCTCCGCCGGTTCCGTCATCTCGGTGTCGCCCGGGGTGGGCAGCCCCCTCAAGCCCGGCGCGGCCGTGGCCGTGGTGGTCAGCAAGGGGCGTCAACCGTTCCCCGTCGTCAACTGGACCGGCAAGCCGCTGAGCGAGGCCCAAGACGCCGTCAAGGACGCCGGGATCACGATCACGGTCCTGCAGGAGCAGCACCACGGAGACGTACCCCGGGGCGCGATCATCTCCCAGACCCCCGCCGAGGGCACGCTCTATCGAGGCGACCGGATCACGGTCACCGTCAGCCTGGGGCCGGAGATGGTCACGGTCCCCCGCGTGCAGGGCATGTCCGAGGCGGACGCCACCCAGGCTCTGCGCTCCGCCGGTTTCTCGGTCGACGTCTCCCGCATCGCCGGCGGCCTCTTCGGCACGGCCCACTCCACCGACCCCGCGGGCGGACGCCAGGCGCCGAAGGGCTCCACGATCACGCTCCGGGTGGTCTGAGGCGCCATCCGAGGGACCGGGCGCCCACGGCAGCCGACGCTCACTCCTGATGGGCGTACCGTTCCTCACGCGCCACGTCGCCGGTGAAGTGGTAGCCCTGGGACTCCCAGAAACCCCGCCGCGGCTCCGCCAGATACTCGACGTCGACGAGCCACTTGGGACCCTTCCAGGCATACAGATGCGGGAGCACCAGCCGCAGCGGCCACCCGTGGGCCGGCTCCAACGGGGCGCCGTTCAACTCGGTCGCGAGCAGGGCCTCCGGGCGCTCCAGGTCCTCCCGTCGAATGTTGGCGCTGTAGCCGAAGACCGCCGACACCAGCGCCCAGCGAGCCTCCGGTGCCGGCGGCACCGCGGCCAAGAGTTCCCGTGCGGGGATTCCGCCCCAGCGGAGTCCGAGCGTGCTCCGCCGGGAGACGCAATGCAGGTCACCCACCTGCGACACGTGCGGCAGGGCCTCGACGTCCGCCCACGACAGCGCGTGGTCGGCCCCGTCGGCGGTGGCGCCGCGGACGGCCAAACGCCAGCGGTCTAGGTCGATCCTGGGCACCCGCCCGTAATGGACCACGCGCAGCGCCGCCTCCTCCCGCTGCCCGGGAGGCAACGGGTGCACCGGGTCCAGAGGTTGCTCCGGGGGCCTCGACCCGTCGGACACGGCGCCTCGCCGACCCCTCAGCGACCCTCGAGCATGTTCGCCACGACGAACGCCAGCTCCAGGCTCTGCTGATGGTTCAGACGGGGATCGCAGGCCGTGTCGTACCGGTTGTTCAGGTCTTCCTCGTGCAGGTCGACGATCGACCCGCCCAGACATTCGGTCACGTCGTTGCCGGTGAGCTCCACGTGCAGTCCACCCGGCCAGGTCCCGAGCGAGCGGTGCACCTCGAAGAACCGGCGCACCTCCTCCACGATGTCGTCGAAGCGGCGGGTCTTGAAGCCGTTGTCGGAGTCGAAGGTGTTGCCGTGCATCGGGTCGCAGATCCATGTGATCTGCAGGCCCGCATCCCGCGCGGCCTCCACGAGCGGAGGGAGCGCGTCCGTCACCTTCTGGGCCCCCATCCGCGTGATGACCGTGAGGCGGCCGGGTTCACGGTCGGGGTCGATCCGCTCGGCCAGGGCGAGCAGGTCGGAGGGCGCGGCCGACGGGCCGAGCTTCACGCCGACCGGGTTGCGCACCCGTGACAGGAAGTCCACGTGCGCGCCGTCGAGGTCCCGGGTCCGCTCGCCGACCCATAGGAAGTGGCCGCTGGTGCCGTACGGCAGACCGGTACGGCTGTCGATCCGAGTCAGCGGCCTCTCGTAATCCATGAGCAGCGCCTCATGGCTCGCCCACACGTCCACGCGCCGCATCGCCTCGAAGTCCGCGTTGCAGGCCGCCATGAAGCGCATCGCCTTGTCGATGTCGTGAGCGAGCCGGTCGTACGCGTTGTTCGCCGCGTTGGCGATGAAGCCCTTGTTCCAGTCGTGCACGTGCCGCAGGTCGGCGAAGCCCCCCTGCGTGAAGGCCCGGACGAGGTTCAGCGTGGCCGAGCTGGTGTGGTACGCGCGGACCATGCGCTGCGGGTCCGGGCGGCGAGCCTCGGCCGTGAACGCGTGGTCGTTGACCATGTCGCCGCGGTAGGAGGGCAGCTCGACCCCGTCGCGGGTCTCGGTGTCCGCGCTCCGCGGCTTGGCGAACTGGCCGGCGAGCCGGCCCAACTTGATGACGGGGGTGCTCGCGCCGTACGTGAGCACCGCGGCCATCTGCAGGATCGTCTTCACGCGGTCGCGGATGTTGTCGGCGGTCGCGGCCTCGAACGTCTCCGCGCAGTCCCCACCCATGAGAACGAACGCGTCCCCGGAGGCCGCTTCGGCCAGCCGGGAGCGCAAGATGTCGCACTCGCCGGCGAACACCAGCGGGGGGAACGTGGCGAGCGCGGCGCGCGCAGCCTCCAGCTCCGACGCGTCAGGCCAGCGGGGCTGCTGTCGCGCGGGCAGGTCCGGCCATTCGAGCACGCGGGAGGTCGTCACCCGCGAGAGCATAGCCCGCCCCCGAAGCGGCCACTGAGGTGGCCGGATCGCGGGCCAGCAGAGCGCTCAGGCTCCGTCGCGGTCGGTCCCGGACGAGCGGCCGAGCGCCCGATCCTTCAGCTCCCCCGCCTTGGCGCGCCCGTCCGCCGCCCCCGCCTTGGCGCGGGCGATGGCCTCGTCCGCCTGGACCCGGGTCTTCCCGGTGGCCTCCGCGACCTGCGCGCGGGTCCGCTCGGTCGCCTCGGCGACCTGGGCCTGGAGACGCTCGCCCGCCGCGGCGGCCTCCTCCCGGGCGCGCTGCGTGGCGTCCCCGGCCCGCTCGACCGCGGCCGCGTACTCGGTACGGGCCCGGTCGGCGTACTCGTCGGCCTGCGCCCGCGCCCGAGCCGCCGCGGTGGCGGCCTCCGCCCTCGCGCGGGCCGTGGCGGCGGCGGCCTCGGCGCGCGCCTTGGCCGCGGCGGCGTCCGCCTGAGCCCGGGCTGCCGCGAGCATCCGCTCGGCCCGCTCCGCGAGGATCCGCTTGCGCTCCGCGGCGTATTCGTCCACGTACTCCTGCCCGGACAGCGCTGCCAGCCGGTGCATCATCTCGTCGGTGATCTCGCGCAGCACCAGGTGGTTCTCGGCCTGCCCGGCGTAACGCGACAGGTCCATCGGCTCGCCGATGCGCACCCCGACCCGCGTGACGTTGGGGATGACCTGCCCCGTCGGTTGGGCCTTGTCGGTGTCGATCATCGCCACGGGGATGAGCGGGACGCCGGCCTGCAGCGCCAGCCGCGCCGCGCCGGTCTTCCCCCGGTAGAGGCGCCCGTCGGGCGAGCGGGTCCCCTCGGGGTAGATGCCGAACAGCTCGCCACGGCGCAGGATCTCCAGCCCGGTCTCCATGGCCGACCAGCTCGCGGTCCCGCCGGACCGGTCGATCGGCACCTGCCCCACACCCCGGAAGAAGGCGGCAGTGGCCCGGCCCTTCAGTCCGGTCCCGGTGAAGTACTCCATCTTCGCGGGGAACGTGATCCGTCGCGGCAGGACCAGGGGGAGGAACAGCGAGTCCGAGAATGACAGGTGGTTGCTGGCGAGCAGCGCGCCGCCGCGGGCGGGCACGTGCTCCAGGCCCTCGACGGTGGGTCGGAACACCACGTGCAACATCGGCCCCACCACGGCCTTCATCGCCCAATACAACATGTCGTGCCTCCTGGTGCTTGCCCGTGGTGCGATGTCTCGCGGCGTGGTTGCCCGCGGTGAGGGCCGGTCACGGCAGGCAAACTCTACGACACCGCCGCTGCTCGCGACGGCGCCGTCGTCAGTCGGTGCTCGCGCGTACGAAACGCGCGGCGCCCCATCCCCGCCGGGTGAGGGCGCGGCGGGCCTGCATGCCCCGCAAAACCGTTCCGTGCGATGATCCCTCGCATGGCAGCCGCGATCCGCGCGGGAGGTGTGCAGTGAACGGTGCAACTCGCCCGGGCGACGGAGCGGGCCCCGGCCCCGACCCCGATATCGACGCGGCGTTCGCCGCGATCGTCGCTGGCTGGGACGCCCCGAGCGCGCCGCCGGACCCGGAGGCCGATGGTCGCGACGAGGCGTCGTCCGATCGCGCGAGCGAGGGGCACGTCTCCCCCGGTCCGGCCGCCCTGCCGCGGGCGCCCCGCGAACCGCGCCGAGTGTTCGACGTGGCCCCGCCCGGGTGGCGGGTCCACGTACCTCCCGATCCCGAGCCGGAGGACGAGGAGTTCGAGCCGCCGGATCCACCGTTGCCCCGCTGGGACCCGCTGCTCTGGTGCGCGGTGGCGGGCATCGTGCTGGGACCGGTGCTCCTCATCACGCTCGTGCTCTTTCAGCCCTACGGCAGCAAGCTGCCCATGTGGCTCGCCGCGGGCATGACCGCCGGCGGCCTCGGCGTCCTGCTCGCGCGGCTGCCCGGGGGACACGACGACGATGACGACGGCGCCCGGGTCTAGGCACCTCCGGCCGGCGACACAGCCCCAGCCCGATCCCGCGCGGGTCACCAGTAGCCCCAGCCCGATCCCGCGCAGCGCGAGGGCTGCCCCCGCCCGATCTCCTTTATCGGGTCACCTACTCCCCGTCCGATTCCCCTGAGCGGGACACCTGCTCCCACGCGAGATCGGCGGCCCCGATCAGCCCGGAGTCGTTGCCGAGCGCGGCGCCGACGATCCCCGCCGCGGGACGGTAGCCACGACCGGGGAGCCGACGGCGGAAGGCCTCCCGCGCCGGCCCCAGAAGCAGCTCACCGGCACCGCTGACCCCGCCACCGATCACGAACAGCCCCGGGTCCAGCGCGGCGGCCAGGTTGGCCAGCCCGACCCCCAGCCAGTGCCCCACCTCCGCCAGGAGCTCGACCGCGGTGCGGTCCCCGGCGCGCGCCGCCGCGGTCACCAGCGGCCCGGTCAACGGTCCGCCGTCGCCGCGCCACCGGTCATCGAGGTCACGGGACAAGGGCGACCCGGCGTCGATCATGGAGCGCGCCTCGCGGACCAGCGCGGTGCCGCTCGCGTACTGCTCCCAGCAGCCTCGGTTCCCGCACTCGCAGCGGTGCCCGTCCGGGACGACCTGCATGTGGCCGAACTCCCCCGCGAGGCCCCAGCGCCCGCGGTCGAGGTGCCCGTCGCGCACGATCGCTCCGCCGATCCCCGTGCCCAACGTGATCATGACCAGCGCTGATTCCCCCTGGGCCGCCCCGAACCGCCACTCGGCCCAGGCGGCGGCGTTGGCGTCGTTGTCGACGATCACGGGGACGCTGATACGGGTCCGGAGGCGCTCCCGCAACGGTTCGGAGCGCCAGGAGAGGTGCGGGGAGAAGAGCACCGTGGACCGGTCGTTGGAGACCCACCCGGCGGCGCCGACGCCCACCGCCCGCACGCGCGCGCTCTCCCCGGTCGCGCGGACCAGCGCGTGCACGACGTCGACGATCGCGTCTTCGACGGCGCGGGCGCTGGTGGAGCGGTCCGGGGTCTGGGCCCGGGCCCGGTGCAGGATGCGCCCCGCGCGATCGACCACTCCGCCGGCGACCTTCGTCCCGCCGATGTCGACGCCGAGCGTCACGTCCACGTCACTCGCCCCTTCCGTCCCGCGTTACCGCCGCCGGCGGGTCCGGTGGCCGCCCCTTGCGCAGGAATCAGGGCGCGTCCCGCCCGGGTTCGCGCGGCAGATCCCGGACTTCGATGGCGTGTCGCGTGGCCGGCCGGTACGCGGGGGGCGCCTGCCGCGGCGGCGCCGAGGCGCTTTCGGCCGCGACCGCCGCCGCCCAGCGGGCCAGCGCTCCGGAGAAGGCGCCGAGCCCACCGCGCACCAGGCTCGAGGCAACGGGAATGAGGTCGACCAGCGAGGGTCCGACATCGCCGCCCGACGCGCCGGAATACGCCCCGCCCGAGGCGCCGGAAAATGCCTCTCCCGCGACTCCCGGGCCGCCCGCGGGCGCGCCGGGACCGCCTGGATTCCCGCGCGGGGCGCCAGGCTGCGCGGATCCCTCGTCGTCCCCCGCAGCGCCGTGCGGGGCCGACTCACCGGTCGGACCGGTTCCGCCGTCGGCGTCCCCGCGGTGCGCCTGCTCGGCCAGCCCGGCCAGCAGCGCGGCGAGGAGTTCTGCCTCCTCAGCGACGCGTTCCCCGGCCGGTCGTTCCCCGGCCGGTCGTTCTCCCGCCGGTCGCTCTCCCGCCGGTCGTTCCCCGGGCGGTGTGGTCTGCGGATCAGGTACGGCGTGCGGGCGGGCCGCCTGCGTCTGGGTACCCTCAGGCTCCACCTCCCCACCCCCGCTCGGGAAGCTTCACGTCCACCACGAGGGAGCGCCCGTCCACGCCCGCCGCCAACACCCGTCCCCGCCGGGCCGCCGCGGGCATCGGCGCCAGATGACTCCTGCCGTGCACCCGCACCAGAAGGTCGTCGGCGCGTCGCTCCACCTGTACGTCCTCCCCCGCGACCCATGGCAGCGGCATCCGCCACACGAGCGTGTCGCCCCGCACCCGCAGGGATTCACCGGTGCGCCCGGATCCGTCCCCGCTCCCGGCGCCATCCCGATCCGGGTCGGCCGCCTCCCGGCGGGAAGGATCGTGCGACCCCGCGCGCCAGGCGGCCTGCAGCTGATCGCCGAGCGCGACCAACGCCTCTGCCGCTCCCGGCTCGTCGGTACGGGGCCACGCGCTCGGGCGGACCGGGATCAGAGGGTCCCAGTCCTGCCCGCCCGACCCGTCGGCCGCGGCGGCGCCATCGCTCCCGTGGGGGGCGGCGTGCACGAGGAGCCCGGGGACGCAGCCCTGCAGGACGAGTCCCGGCAACGCCCGCCGTACCTTCGCGCGTCCCGGACCGGCGGCCGGGAGCACGACGTCCACGCGCGTGCCTCCGCCGCGTACCAGATCGGTGCCCGCCGCCGCCCGGTCGACGAAACGGCTGAGCTCGACGGCGGAGGCCCCGAGGGCCCGGCCGGCCGCTGCCTGGGCGCCCAGGCAATGGCGCAGCACCCACGGAAGCCTCGTGGCCGTGTCGAGCAGGTCCGCCGCCACGGCGAGCGGCCCCGCGTCGAGCACCAGGATGTCGGCTCCCAGCGACGCCTCGGCCAGCCGTACGACCGCGCGCAGCGGGCCGACCGAGGGCAGCTGGCGCACCTCCTCCGCGGCCAGGCCCTCGGCGCCCAGCCGTTGCAGCACGTCGGCGACCGCCTGGTCCAGCACGTCCCAGCGGCCCGGTTCCGTCAGGGCCAGCGACCGGGGTCGCAGCCGCCGCGGCGCCTGGGCCACGAGGTCGGCGAGGCTCCCGTCGTCATGCAGGCAGGCGAGCGCCACCTCCCGGCCGGCGGCGGTCGCCTGCAGGGCGAGCGCGGCGGCCACCGTGGAGACCCCCGAGCCCCCCGGGCCGGTGACGAAGACGGCCTGCATGGGACGGGTCAACCCTCCACGCGCTTCTTCAGCCCGTCGAGAGCGCCCGACACGATCCCCTTCTCCGCCTTGCGTTTGATGATCCCCGGCAGGGAGATCCGTACGTCGACGGCCAGCCGGTAGACCACGAGCGTGCCGCCGTCCTGGGCGGTCAGCGTGTAGGAGCCGTCCATCGCGGTCAGCATCTGCCCGCGGACCAGGTGCCAGGACACCGTGCCGGAGCCGTCTTCGGCCACGTCCCAGACGTACTCGAGCACGTAGGTGTCCTGGAGGATGCCCGCGTCGACGGTGAACTGCGCCTGGTCGGGCCAGCCCGCGTCGTCCGTCGTGAGCACGGTGACCTCACGCATCTGATCGGTCCACTCCGGGTAGGCCTCCACGTCCCCGATGACGTCCACCACGGTCCCGGGGTCGGCGGCGATGAGAATGCTCGACTCGGTGAAATCGGCCATGGTTCCTCCAATGCTCGGGATGCTCCCACCCACCCCTCCGTGGCTGTGGCGCGACGATGGCGGAGACTTGTGTCGCGAGGCACGGACGAGCAAGCGAGGCGGACAGCGCGCTCTCGGCACGTTATCGTCCCGGCGCGTTGCTCGCCCTCAGGAAGCCGGACCCGCACGCCCCAGGAGGCAGGACCCGGACGCCCGCGGAGGCGGGACCCGGACGCCCCAGGAGGCAGGACCCGGACGCCCGGTGGGCGCACGTCACGCCCCTCCCGCCGCAGCGCGGCAGCGACCGAGTGAACTCACGGGTATGACCCGATACGCTCGATGAAAGGTGTCCACCGCCACTTCATCGTGGCTGGTCAGGAGGATTGATGCGCGAGAAGACGACGCCCCTCATCGCGGAACCGGATGACTCCAGCCTCGCGACCGTCACCGGCCGCAACGCCCGGATCGCCCCGGATCACGTGGCATTCGGACGTCGCCGGCCCGGATCGGACGTCTGGGAGGATGTTACCTGCCGCGAGTTCGACCAAGAGGTACGGGGACTCGCGAGCGGGTTGCGCGCCGCGGGGATCCAGCCGGGCGATCGCGTCGCGATCATGAGCCGCACGCGGTACGAGTGGACGCTGGCGGATTTCGCGATCTGGACCGCCGGCGCAGTGAGCGTCCCGATCTACGAGACGTCCTCCGCCGACCAGGTGCGATGGATCGCCTCGGACGCCGAGTGCCGCGCGATCATCGCCGAGGCCGAGCACCACGTGGAGGTGATCGGAGAGGTCCGCGACGAGCTGCCGGGGCTGGCCCACGTGTGGTGCATGGACGCGGGCGACCTGGAGACGCTCGCGGCGACCGACGTCGACGAGGCAGCGCTGGCAGAGGTCCACTCCGGGATGAGCCTGGACGCGCTCGCGACGATCATCTACACGTCCGGCACGACGGGACGCCCGAAGGGTTGCGAGATCACCCACGGGAACTTCCTCTACCTGACCACGAACGTGGACCGGATCCTCCCGGAGATCACCCGGGCACCCGGGTCGTCGCTGCTGCTCTTCCTGCCGCTGGCGCACGTGCTCGCGCGCCTCATCCAGGTGTTGGCCGTGGATACCCGGATGCGGATCGGGCACGCGCCGGACGTCACCGCGCTCCTCGCCGACCTCGCCTCGTTCCGGCCGACGTTCTTCCTGGCCGTCCCGCGGGTGTTCGAGAAGGTCTACAACTCCCTGGACGCGAAGGCGGCCCTCGGCGGCAAGGGCAACATCTTCCGGCTGGCGACCCGCACCGCGATCACGTACAGCCGCGCGCTCGACACCGGCGGCCCGTCGCTGCCGCTGAAGCTGCAGCACAAGGTCTTCGACGTGCTCGTGTACAGCAAGTTGCGCACCGCCCTCGGCGGCAACCTGCAGTACGCGGTCTCCGGGGGCGCCCCTCTCGGCCCCCGGCTGGGCCACTTCTACCGCGGCACCGGGCTCGTGATCCTCGAGGGCTACGGCCTCACGGAGACCACCGCCCCGACGAACGTGAACACGCCGGCCACCAACACGATCGGCACGGTCGGGTTGCCCCTGCCGGGCACGACCACCCGGCTCGAAGACGACGGGGAGCTCCTGGTCAAGGGCGTCGGGGTGTTCCGCGGCTACCACAACAACCCCGAGGCGACCGCCGAGGTGTTCACGGAGGACGGGTGGCTGCGGACCGGCGACCTGGCCACGCTCGATGATGCGGGTCGCCTGGCGATCACGGGCCGCAAGAAGGAGATCATCGTCACGGCCGGCGGCAAGAACGTCGCGCCCGCGCCGCTGGAGGACGTGATCCGGGCTCACCCGCTCGTCTCGCAGTGCATGGTGGTCGGGGACCAGCGGCAGTACGTGGCGGCGCTCATCACCCTCGACCCCGAGATGCTCCCGATGTGGGCCAAGGCGCACGACCGGCCCGACCTCACCGTGGAGAACGCGCGCACCGACGAGTTCGTTCTTGAGCACCTGCAGATGGCGATCGACCGCGCCAACAAGGGCGTCAGCCGGGCCGAACAGGTCCGCAAGTTCACCATCCTCGACACGGACTTCACCGAGGAATCGGGCCACCTGACGCCGTCGATGAAGGTCAAGCGCAACGTGGTCGCGCAGGACTTCGCGGCGCAGATCGACGAGATCTACGGGGAGGCGCTGGACGCCCGCGGACCTCAGGAGTGACCCGACGCCGGTGAACCAGCGGCGCCGACCCGACACCGCTGGGCCGACACCGCTGGGCCGACACCGCTGGGCCGACGCCGCTGGACCGAGGACGCTGGAGCCGGTCCGTCGCCGCGGTGAGGCGTCGACGCCTGGGCGACCCTTCTCATGGCCTTGCGGACCGAGCTAGGGCCGCCAGGTCTTGACGCCATGCGGCCACCAGGTCGTGGAGCTGCCACCCGAGGCGGTCGGTCAACACTCGGGTCAGGCCGCCTGGCCCGGGCTCCCGGGCCGCCTCGAGGAGAGAGCCCTCCCCCGCCCTCGCGACGATGACGTGGCAAGCCCGCCACGCTGCGGCGTACGCCCAGCCGGGATCGGGGCCAGCGAGGTCCTCCTCCCCCGGGAGATCGTCCGGCAGGGTGCCTCCGCGGAGCTTCTCCAGGAGTGGGCGGGCGATCTGCGCGGGGGCGAGGGTGCTGCGACGGTAGGCTGCGTACTCGCAGACGCCTTCGACCAGCCACGCCGGGCGCGGGCCGCGAAGGTCCCGTCGGATCGCGACGTGCGTGAGTTCGTGGGTGAGGACGACGCGACGCCCCTCGGGGGTCAGGCCCGCCCAGACGGTCGGGTGCAGGACGACTCGGTCGCAGCCGACGGCCCGGCCGTCCCGCACCGGGCCCACGGTCACCGCGGACGCCCCGTGCGACACACCCGCGGCCAGGGCCGCGAAGGCGTCCGGATCGGGCGGCAGGAACACCACGGGGCGCACCCGCGGCTCGCCCCAGAACGCACGGAGGTCGCTCGCCGCGTCCTCGACGAGGGCGGCTAGCCTAACCGCCCCCCGGTCAGCGCCGGATCCTTCAGGAACCCTCGGGGAAGCCATTCCGGCAGACGTCATCGGGAGAACCCTGCCGGCAGGCGCCACCCGGTGGGCCGTCCCCGCGGGCCCTGAGCGAACCGTCCCCGCGGATGTCGAGAGGACTCTTTCCGCGAACGCCGAGCGGACCGTCCCCGCGGACGCCGGATGGGCGGTCCCGGCGGACGCCGACTCGGGGGTCGCCTGCTCGGTCGCCACGACCACCGAGTCAGGGGACCTACGTGCCTGTGCGCCGGGCCACTCCCACGGCGCGGCGGGGCCTCCCACCCGGACGAGCCCGCCGTCCCCTCCGAGCCGCCAGGCCTGATCCAGCTCGCAGGGGACGTCGTCGAATCCGGTGATGCGGTAACCGAGGCGCGCCCACTGCGCGCCGTCCTCACACCGCAGCGGCTCGTAGCGCAGGGCGCTCACACCGAGCGCTGTCAGCACGGCGCCGCTTGCCTCCCCCGCGGAGTCCCAGCCGGCCACGTCGCCCGCGGCGTAGGCCAGGGCTCGGTCGCGAAGGCGATCGACGGGGCAGCCGCCCGGCGTGGGCCCGACGGTCGCGCGCCCCGCCGCGGCGTTTCCGGACGCGCCGTTTCCTGGCACGCCGTTTCGTGACGAGTCGGTCGAGTTACCGGAGGTGCCTGCGTTCGAGCACCCCGCCGCCAGGCTCAGCGCCGCGAGCGCGCCTCCCACCAACACGTCCCGTCGCCGCGGCGACGGGTCTGTCCGCAGCTCCTCCCGACGCGACACGTCGCCATGCTAGGGCGTCCCGTGATCCGCGGAGCTCGCCCTCACACCGCCAGGGCGGCTGCGTCGGGGTAAGAGCGCAGGGCATCGGCCTCGTCCGGGTGAACGAGTCCGGCCGCGACGAAGGCCGCGACCCCGCGGCGCTCGGCCGCATCCAGCGGCATGCCGCCCTGCGCCGGCCACGCGACGCCGGGGCCCGGTGGTCCGGCGCTCGGTGGTCCGGCGCTCGCCGGTGCGAGGGAGAGAAGCACCCCCACCGCGCATTCGCGGCAGGCGGCACCCGCCACGGGGCACCGCGAGCAGTCCATCAGCATGTCGTCCTCCTTCGACCGGCGAAGCCCACGGCACCTCGCCGTGCGCTCGGCACGCTAGGCGCGCCCACCGACAACGCACGGCGCGCGGGGAGCACGGCGCGGCGAGCCGAGGGTTGTCGGACCCCCCACCTACGGTCGGGACCATGCAGGTGACACACCGCACGCCCGCGGCGCCGGAGCCGGTTCCGTCCCGCGCCCACCGCGGCCCGGTCCAAGGCACGCTCGACGAGCTGGGCACCCCCCTGTCGGAGGTCACGTTCGTCGTCGTCGACCTGGAAACCACCGGCGGGAGCCCGGCGACGTGCGCGATCACCGAGATCGGCGCGGTCAAGGTCCGCGGCGGGGTGCGGCTCGGGGAGTTCCAGACCCTCGTCAACCCGGGCGCGCCGATCCCGGCGTTCATCCAGGTGCTGACAGGCATCACGGACGACATGGTCGCGGCGGCACCGCGGCTGGGCGCGGTGCTGCCGGACTTCCTGGACTTCGTCGACGACGCGGTGCTCGTCGCCCACAACGCGCCCTTCGACATCGGATTCCTACGGGCCGGCGCGCGCCGCCTCGACCTGAGGTTCCCCGGGAGCCCGGTCGTGGACACCGTCTCGTTGGCCCGCCAACTGGTCAGCCGCGACGAGGCCCCCAACCGCAAGCTCGGCACCCTCGCCGGCCTCTTCGGCGCGGAGCAGACCCCGGACCACCGCGCGCTGCACGACGCCCGCGCGACGGTCGACGTCCTGCACGCCCTCATCGGTCGCGTCGGCAACCTCGGGGTCACCAGCCTGGAGGAGCTTCTGCACTTCAACGCGCGGGTCTCCCCCGCCCAGCGGCGCAAGCGACACCTCGCGGACCACCTGCCCTCGGCACCGGGGGTCTACCTGTTCAAGGACGCCGGAGGACGGGTCCTCTACGTCGGCACGTCCGGGGACATCCGCCGGCGCGTGCGCAGCTACTTCACGGCCTCCGAACAACGCAGTCGGATGGCTCAGATGGTGGCGGCAGCCCAGTCGGTGACGGCGGTCGAGTGCGCGACGGCCCTGGAGGCCCAGGTGCGGGAGTTGCGGCTGATCGCAGAGCACGAGCCGCCCTTCAACCGACGGTCCCGGCGGCAGTCCGCCCGCCCGTGGGTCAAGCTCACGGCGGAGGCGTTCCCACGGCTGTCGATCGTCACGACGGTGCGGCCCGACGGGGCGAGCTACATGGGCCCCTTCCCCGGCCGGCGGGCCGCGGAGCTCGCCGTAGAGGCGCTCCACCACGCGGTGCCCCTCCGGCGGTGCACGCTGCGGATCCGACGCGTTCCCGTGGCCGCCTGCGCCCTAGAGGAGCTCGGTCGCTGCGGCGCCCCCTGCGCGCATCGCCAATCGCGCGAGGAGTACGCGGCCGTCGTCGCCCAGGCCTCCGCGCTGATGGCCGGGGACAGCCGCTCCGTGGTGGGGACCTTGCGCGAACGGCTCGGCGCGCTGGCCGCGCTCGAGCGGTACGAGGAGGCGGCGGTGGCCCGAGACCGTCTGCTCGCGCTGCTCCGGGGTGCGGCGCGCGTCCAGCGGGTGGCGCCGCTCGCCCGGGCTCCCGAGGTTGTGGCTGCCCGACGGGCACCCGCCGGCGGCTGGGAGCTGATCTGCGTGCGCTACGGGCGCCTGGCCGGGTGCGCCCTGAGCCCTCGGGGCGCCGACCCCATGCCAGCGGTGGACGCGCTGCGACGCACGGCAGAAGTGGTGGCGGCACCGGTCCCGCCGGCTCCCGCCGCCTCCTGTGAGGAGACCGAGCTCCTCGCGGCCTGGTTGGAGCGCGACGACGTCAGGCTGGTGCATTTGGACGGCGAGTGGTCCTCACCGGCGTTCGGCGCGGCCGGCGCCCGGGCGCACCTCGAGACGGCGCAGCGCCCGCGGGACCGCCCGGGGCCCCCACGCGCTGCCCGGTCGGTCGACGCGGACCGGGTGGCTGGCCGGTCCCGGGACGGCACCGAGGGCGCGGCCGCGGCGACCGGACGCGCCCGCCGCCTGGCCGCGTCCGGCGCGCGGCCCGTCTAAAGTGACGGGTGTGATCACCGCCATCGTGCTCGTCAACGCCGACGTCGACCGCATCCCCGAAGTGGCCCAGGCCATCGCCGAACTTGAGGGAGTCCGGGAGGTCTACTCCGTCACCGGGGACTGCGACCTCATCGCCATCGTGAAGGTGCCCCAGCACGACGACTTCGCGGACGTGATCGCCGACCGCCTCAACAAGACCTCCGGGGTCCGCAGCACCCAGACCCACATCGCGTTCCGGCAATACAGCCGTTCGGAGGAGGAAGCGGCCTTCAGCATCGGTCTGGACTGAGATCCCGAGGGTCGGTCTGGACCGAGATCCCGGGGTCGAGCGCGACGATCTCGTTGGACACGATCTCGTTGGACGACGATCTCGTTGGACGCGCGCGACGCGCTCACGAGGGCGGCTCGTACTCCCTCGTGATATCCCGCCACCGGTCCAGCTGCGCCTGCGCCGCGCCCGAGTCGAGCACCTGCTCAGCGCGGTCCATGCCCGCCCGCATCACCGGCTCGAACGACTGCTGGTCGTGGACCGGCACCTCGGACATCAGCGCCAGCGCGATGCCCGCGTTGAGCACCACCGCGTCCCGGATGGGGCCGGTGGACCCCCCGAACACGTCGCGGACGATGCCGGCGTTGTGCGTCGGGTCCCCGCCGCGCAGCGCGCTCAGCGGCGCGCGGCCGACACCGAACCTCTCGGGGTCGACCATCAGCGGCGTGACCTCGCCGTCGCTGACCCACCACACCTGGGACGTGGTCGACACGGTCAGCTCGTCCAGCCCGTCGTCGCCGTGGAAGACGGCCGTGTCCTTTCCGCGGGTCGCGAACACGCCGGCCACGAGCGGGGCCAGGCGGCCGTCGGCCACGCCGATCGCGGAGTACTGCGGCTGCGCGGGGTTGGTCAGCGGGCCCAGCAGGTTGAACACGGTGGGGATGGCCAGCTCTTTGCGGGTGCCACCCACGTGCCGCATCGACGGGTGGAACACCGTGGCGAAACAAAAGGTCATGCCGGCCCGGGCCGCCACCTCGACGACCTGGTCGGGGCTCAACGTCAAGTTCACGCCGAGGGCCTCCAGGACGTCCGCCGTCCCGGAGGAGGACGACGCCGCGCGGTTGCCGTGCTTGACCACGGTCGCCCCGGCCGCCGCGCACGTGATCGCGGCCATCGTCGAGATGTTCACCGTGTGCGCGCGGTCCCCGCCGGTGCCGACGATGTCCAAGCTCGTGCCGGGGACCTCGATCCGCCGGGCGTGAGCCAGCATCTCGTCGGCGATCGCCGTCAGCTCCGCGACGGTCTCCCCCTTGGCGCGCAACGCCACCAGGAACGCGGCCACGTGCGCCGGGCTCGCCTCCCCATCCATCATCCGGCCCATCGCCCACGCCGCCGCCGACGGCTCCAGGTCTTGCCGCGCCAACAGCGCCGTCAACAGGTCGGGCCAGGAGTGCTCCGGCCGGTCACCGGGTGCGCCCGCCATCAGTGCGGTTGGACGGCGGCCTGCCCGGCCACCTCCGCCACGGCCTTGGCCATCGCCATCGGGTCCACCGGGTGCGGCACGGCGCCGTCCGCGAAGGACCACGCGGCGAGCCAGTCGTCCTGCGGACGTCCCGTGAGGACGATGATCGGCGGGCAATCGAAGATCTCGTGCTTGAACTGCCGACACATCCCCAGCCCGCCGAGTGGCGCGGCCTCCCCGTCGAGGATCAGGAGGTCGTACTCCTTGGTTTTGGCCGCCGCCTCGGCCGCGGCCGGGGTTGCGCACTCCATCCAGGCGCTCACCTCCACGTCCCGCGACGGGCGCCGTCCCACGGCGAGACGGACCTCGTCCCGCGTCGAACGGTCGTCGCTGTAGAGAAGGACCCGAATCTGCATCGGCCCGACGGACCCCGCCGGTCGCTCGACGGTCTGCGAACTCGATTCCGGGGAAGCGCTCATGGCGCCGATCCTACTCACGCGGCTCTCGCTCGGGTGGCGCGACAGGCGTCGACGGCGTCGACGCACCCCCCGCGACTGCGGCCCGGACCCACGCTTCCGCACACCCCGGGAGCCGGGCAATGGGCAGGTGGCGGACCGGGCCTCCGCCCGTCGATCGGGGAGGACACCGCCGCAGTCCGCTCGTCTCCGGCAACCGACCGTTGAGCGAGAACTCCCTCGACGCAAGGCCCACCGAGCCTCCCCAGGTCCATTCCGGCCTGCCAGATGGGGCAGTATGACGCCCGTGGCGACCGCAACCTCTGTGCATTCCAGCGCCCCTGGAGGGCGCCCCGGCACGATCCCCGGACACGGCCCGGTGAGCCGACCCAATATGGCGTCCGTTGGCACGATCGTGTGGCTGTCCAGCGAGCTCATGTTCTTCGCCGGGCTGTTCTCGATCTACTTCACGCTGCGCGCGGCACGCCCCGACGTGTGGGCCGAGTCCACACCGCTGCTCGACGTCCCATACGCGTTCGTCAACACGCTGATCCTGGTGGTCTCCTCCGTATGGTGCCAGCTGGGCGTCTTCGCGGCCGAGCGCGGCCAGGGCTCCCGGACCGGCAAGCTCTGGCAGTTCAAGAAGTGGGGCATGCGCGAGTGGTACGTGCTCACGTACATCTTCGGCGCCATCTTCGTGTCCGGCCAGGTCATGGAGTACGCGGTCATGACCAGCCACGGGCTGACGCTGAGCGCCAACGCGTACACCTCGGCGTTCTTCATGACGACCGGCTTCCACGCCATTCACGTCACCGGCGGCCTCATCGCGTTCCTGCTGATCATCGGCCGCAGCTTCACGTCCAAGCGCTACACGCATCGACAAGCCACCGGCGCGATCGTCACGTCGTACTACTGGCACTTCGTCGACGTGGTCTGGATCGCCCTGTTCATCGTCATCTACTTCATCCGCTGACCGGGCCTCCCGGCCCTCGGTTCCCACCCCGTCCGCCCGCGCAAGGAAGCTACCGACGTGAAAGCCCTCTCAGCCCGCCGCCGTCACCCGGTCGCGTTCGTGGCCGTGCTCCTCATCGGTCTGCTCGTGACGGGTGGCCTGTACGCGACGTTCTCCCCGACCCAGGCCACGGCCCAGGCCCCAGCCGCCACGTCGGATGAGGACGTCCAGACCGGGCACAAGCTGTTCCTCGCCAACTGCGCCTCCTGCCACGGGGTCAACGCCACCGGCACCAACGACGGGCCCAGCCTGGTGGGTGTCGGCGCCGCCTCCGTCTATTTCCAGGTCGGCACCGGACGCATGCCGCTCGCTCAGCAGGGGGTCCAGGCCCAGCGCACGGAGGCGATCCTCTACTCCGACGAGCAGATCCGGCAGATGGCCGCGTACGTCGCCTCGCTGGGCCCCGGCCCGGGCATCCCGGACGAGAAGTACTCCAGCGGTGAGGGCGCCAACCTCGCCCGCGGTGGCGAGCTGTTCCGCGTCAACTGCTCCATGTGCCACAACTACGCCGGCTCCGGCGGAGCCCTGACCCGGGGCAAGCACGCGCCGCCGCTGCGCAACATCGAGGGCAGGCACCTGTACGCGGCCATGCTCACGGGTCCGCAGTCGATGCCCGTCTTCAGCGACACGAACCTGACGCCTGAGGACAAGCGCGACATCATCGGTTACCTGCACGAGCTCGACAAGGGCGAGAACTTCGGCGGGCACGGGCTCGGCGCGTTCGGCCCGGTCGGTGACGGCTTCTTCCTGTGGCTCATCGCAGTCCCGATCATGCTCGGCGCCGCCATCTGGCTCGGCCGCAAGGCCGCCTGAGGGCCCACCCCACCCCCACCTCGCCGGACGCTCACCACCGACAGGAACCACGAATGAACTCCAACGGCTCCGCCACCGGCTCCCCCGCCGAGCCGCCGCAGGGCGCCCCCCGACCGGAGAACCCGCACGTGACGGGCAACGAGGTATCCCTCGAGCACGGCCACGTGACCAGCACCCTCGACGTGCCGGACCGGTTCGAGAACCCGGGCCTGCCGCCGCACAAGCTTCGCCACGCGGATGTCGACGAGAAGGCCGCCAAGCGGGCCGAGATCCAGGTCACGGCGATGTTCCTGCTGTCGATCATCGGCACGATCGGCTTCCTGGTGACGTACTTCGCGGTGCCGATGGAGACCTACGTCTGGGTCCCGTTCTTCGCCTACCTGAACCTGGCGCACACGCTCTTCGGTATCTTCCTCGGCCTCAGCCTGCTCGGCATCGGTCTCGGCGCGGTCCACTGGGCCAAGACGCTCATGCCCGACCACGAGGTCATCGAGGAGCGGCACCCGATCGTGTCCTCCCACGAGGAGCGCCAGGGCGTCATCGACACGATGCGCGCCGGCGCGGAGAGCGCTCAGATCAACCGTCGCCCGATCCTCAAGGTCGCCGGGGGGACCGCCCTCGGCATCTTCGCCTTCCCCCTGCTGATGCAGCTCGTCGGCGGGCTCGGCATGGGCAACTACCACCGCGCCACCGATGACCTCGCCACCACCTTCTGGCAAAAGGGCATGCGGCTGGTCACGGACCCGGAGCTGCGGCCCATCCGCGCCAGCGACGTGACGCTCGGCTCGGTCTTCCACGTCCTGCCCGAGGGCATCGACCAGAACCTCAAGCAGGAGCCACAACCGGGCCAGGAGTTCCGCCACGACGAGGACCTGGGCCTCCTGGAGCGGAAGGCGAAGGCGGCCGTGCTGCTCATGAGGCTCGACCCGAGCAGCTTCGTGAACGCGAAGGCGCGCGACTGGGGCTATCACGGGATCGTCGCCTACAGCAAGATCTGCACCCACGCCGGCTGCCCCGTGGGGCTGTACGAGCAGCAGACCCACCATCTGCTGTGCCCGTGCCACCAGTCCACCTTCGACGTCACCCGCGACAGCGCCGTGGTCTTCGGACCGGCCAAGCGGCCGCTGCCCCAGCTGAAGATCACCGTCGACGAGGAGGGCTACTTGATCGCCGACCAGCCGTTCATGGAGCCCGTCGGACCGAGCTACTGGAGCCGTGAGCGCTGATGACCGCTACCTCTCGCGAAGAAGCAACGCACCGCGCCACGAACACGCTGCGCGCCGACGACGCCGCCGCCCGCTCCGCCGGGAGCAAGGACGCCTCCCTCGGCCGTGTCGGCGACTGGTTCGACGAGCGGACGGGCCTCGCCAAGCCGGTCCGGTACGCGATGAACAAGGTCTTCCCCGACCACTGGTCGTTCATGCTCGGTGAGATCGCGATGTACTCGATGGTCATCGCCCTCATCACCGGCGTCTTCCTGACCTTCTGGTTCGTGCCCAGCATGGGCCACATCGCGTACGAGGGCTCGTACGTGCCGCTCAAGGGCCTGCACATGTCGGAGGCGTACGCCTCCACCCTGGACATCAGCTTCGACGTGCGTGGCGGCCTGCTGATCCGCCAGCTGCACCACTGGTCCGCCCTGTTCTTCGTCGCGGCGATCGCGCTCCACGCCTGCCGGGTGTTCTTCACCGGGGCGTTCCGCAAGCCGCGCGAGATCAACTGGGTGATCGGCACGGTCCTCCTGCTGCTCGCCATCATCGAGGGCTTCGCCGGCTACTCCCTCCCGGACGACCTGCTGTCCGGCACGGGTATCCGGGTGATGGAGGGCTTCATCCAGTCCACGCCGGTGCTCGGCCCGTACGTGTCGTACATGCTGTTCGGTGGCGCGTTCCCCGGCGAGCTCATCATCCCGCGGCTGTTCATCGCGCACGTGCTGCTCGTCCCGGCGCTGCTGATCGGGCTGTTCACCGCCCACATCCTGCTGGTGGTCGTGCACAAGCACACGCAGTACCCCGGTCCCGGCAAGACCAACGAGAACGTCGTCGGCTTCCCCGTGATGCCGGTCTACGCGGCCAAGGCCGGCGGGTTCTTCTTCATCGTGTTCGGCATCATCTCGCTGATCTCGGCCCTCGTCGCGATCAACCAGGTGTGGATGTACGGGCCGTACGACCCCTCTCCGGTGACCGCCGACTCCCAGCCCGACTGGTACATGGGCTTCGCCGACGGCGCGCTGCGGCTCCTGCCGGGTCAGATCGAGTTCACGACCTTCGGCTACACGTGGAGCCCGAACCTGGCGATCGGCTCGATCATCCTGCTGCCGGTTGTCTTCGGGATCATGGGCGCGTACCCGTTCTTCGAGTCCTGGGTGACCGGCGACAAGCGCGAGCACCACATCCTCGACCGTCCGCGCAACGCCCCGGTGCGCACGGCCATCGGCATGGCCGCCCTGGTGTGCTACCTGGTGATGTTCTTCGCCGCCGGCAACGACCTCATGGCCATCAAGCTCGGCCTCTCGATCAACGACATCACCCGCGCCCTGCAGGTGCTGTTCTTCCTCGGCCCGATCATCGCGTTCATCGTGACGAAGCGGATGTGCCTCAGCCTGCAGCGCGCGGATCGCGAGAAGGCGCTGCACGGTCGGGAGACCGGCCGCATCGTACGCACGGCCGAGGGACGCTTCTTCGAGGCGCACGAGCCGCTGTCGGACTACGACCGGTGGGTCCTGGTGGGGTACGAGTCGCCCGAGCCGCTGCAGATCACCAGCGGGAAGGACGCCCGGGGCAACGAGAGCCCGGCGGCCAAGAGCGAGCGTCGGCGTGCGCCGTGGTCGCGGTTCTTCTTCCGCGATCGGGTCGCCCCGGTGACGCCGGCGGACCTCGCCGAGCAGCACCACCACGACGACCTGTCGATGCTGGAGCACGACCCGGCAGGCTTCGGCGGACGCCTCCACGGCGGCGCCGAAGAGCTACCCGAATCCAGCGCCTACGGTCACCCGCACCGCAAGCACTGAGCGGCCTGCATCCTCCCATCGAGGGGCGCCCGGGATTGCCCTGGGCGCCCCTCGACAGCGTCCGGCGCCACCGACGCCGGCCCGCCACCATCCCGTGCGACCACGACAGGCGCGCGGGTCAGCGACCGGCGAGCAGCTGGGTCAGGCGGTCCGGATCGCTCAAGGCGACGTCGAGGATCTTCGTGCGGCTCCGCTCCCCCGAGACCAGGACGACCGCGCGGCGGCGGACCCCGAAGGCGTCGGCGACCGCGCGCAGGGTCGCCTCCGTCGCTTTGCCGTCGACGGCACGTGCGGTGACGGCGACGACGAGCTGGGGGCCCCCCGGGGCCTCGTAGACGCCCCCGACCGCGTTGCGGGAGGCTCCAGGCCTGACGCGTACCGTGATCCGCACGCCCCTAGTGTCCTCCCCGATGCGACACTGTTCCCCGATGCGACACTGAAGGCTCACCGTGCGGAGAGGGAGTCGAGTCGTCGTGCCGGTCGAGATGAGCCCCTGGGAGTTCGAACTGGCCGTGGCCGACGCGCTGGACGGCGTGCCCGAGGCGTTCCTCGACCTCCTGGACAACGTCGCCTTCTTCGTGGAGGACGAGCCCGACGAGTCCCTCGGCCCGGACTGCCTCGGGGTGTACGACGGCGTGCCGCAGACGGAACGCGGGTGGGACGTGGGGGCGCCGGTGCTGCCGGACCGGATCACGATCTTCCGGGGCCCTACCCTGAGGTTCTGCGAAACCCCTGCGGAGGTCGTCCACGAGGTGCAGGTGACCGTGATCCACGAGATCGCTCACCACTTCGGGATCGACGATGAGCGGCTGACCGACCTCGGCTGGGACTGACCCGCCGAGGCGGTGCTGACGGCGGCGGCGCGGCGAGACGCTACGACGTCGCCCCCGCCGACGCGGCGGTAGAGGATGTCGCAGCAGGTGTAGAGGTTGTCTGTGTCGAGGTTGTCTGTGTGGCCGCCGCCTTCCCGGCGCTGGGGTCCGCTGGCGGCGGGACGGCGGTGCGCGCCTGCCATTGCGGCCACGAGTAGAGCCACACGGGGACCCCGGCGTCCCCCGGGTTCAGCGGGGTGCTCGACCCGGTGGTCTCGACGATGTCGCCGATCTGAGCTCGCTGGAACAGCCAGGACGCGTTGGCGGGCGAGAGGTTGACACACCCGTGCGAGACGTTCGCGTAGCCCTGCTGGGCCACCGACCACGGGGCCGAGTGCAGGAACTCGCCGCTGTTCGTGATCCGCATCGCCCACTGGACCTTCGTGCGGTAGTACTCCGGGTCGGACTTGTCGACGCCGAACGTGGAGCTATCCATCACGAGGCTGTCGTGCTTCTCGGTGATCACCTTGGTGCCGCCGCGGGTCTCCCAGCGCGGCTCGGGGCGCCCGCCGCTGATGGGGAACGTGCCGACGGAGGTGCCGTTCTCGAACAGCGCCATCTGGTGGGCCGCAAGGTCGACCTTCAGCACCCGCTGGGTCCCGATCGTCAGCGTGGCGCCGTTGTCCTCCATCAGGTACGTACCCGGTGCGACCTGCGTGCCCGCGAGGGGGGCGGACACCGTGATGGCGGTGCCGCCGGCCCAGTACGCCTTGGGGCGGTACATCAGCGCCGAGTGGTTCGCCCATCCCCAGGCGCCCTCCTGCGCCGGGGTCACCGAGATCTGCATCTTCTTCTCGATCTCGGCGCGGGCCTGGGGCGAGTTGATCGGCGCGTCAAAGGTGACTTGGACCGGCATGCCCGCGCCGACGGTCCAGCCGTCCGGCGTCACGAGGTACCCGATCTCCCTGGTGGGCGCCTTCGTGGTGAACGCCGTGGTGGAGGTGGTCTTCTCTCCCGCCTCGTTGTGCGCGGTCGCGGTCACCACGTACCGCGTCTTCGGGACGATGGTGCCGTGCGACGTCCATGTGCCGTCCTCGGCGTGCGTGCCGGTCACGGTGCGTTTCCCGTCGGCGCTGGTCAGTGACACGGACTCGAGCGTGCCGGACAGCGTCCGAACCGTGACGGCGGAGGACGGGTCGACGCCGGTGGCTCCATCCGCGACCGAGACCTCGACCGCTGCCTGCGGGACTTCCGCGGGCTGCGCCGCCGGCTGTCCCGGGCCACACCCCGCAAGGAGCGCCGCCACCAAAAGTGCCACCGGGAGGAGCCCGTGCCGTCGGGCTGCTGCCGGGTACTGCGCGCTGATCAAGGATCGCCTGCCTTCGTCCGGGGCCCCCCACCGGGCATTCCGTCACCCAGCATGACATGCCCACCCCAGACTCACATAACTATCGAGGGGGGCGGCCTGTCGCCGCCCCCCTCGATGGAGTCCTCCACGCCCGTCGCGGGGCGCCGCACCCGCCGTGCGGATGCTCTGCGGGCCTGCGGGCCCGTCGGGAACGTCAGATGCCCATCTCGCCCCGGAAGTACTCGAACGTCCACCCGAGCAACGCGAGGATCCCGAAGACCAGGCCGACGATGAAGATCCACCAGCCGACGGCCAGCCCGAGGAACAGCAGCAGCGCCGAGCTCCCCATGAAGAGCGGCCACCAGCTGTGCGGGCTGAAGAACCCGTAGTCGCCCTCCGCGTCGGAGATGTTGCCGGACGGGTCGTCCTCCGGCCGGTCGTCGAGCTTCCGCGCGGTGTTGCCCAGGTAGAAGCCGACCATCCCGGTCATCATGGCGACGAGGAAGAGGCAGACGACCCCGACCCACTCCACGCCCTCGGCGGCGAACGTGTGGGTAGCCCACCCGTAGATGATGGCGACGATCAGGAAGGGGATCGAACCCCACGTGAAGAGCTTGGACTCGATTCTCACCGTCGGTCCTCCCGCTCCGTCGTCGCGGCGGCCTTCCCATCGGGGTCAGGACCCACCTCGGGCTCGCCGTACAGCTGGTCGAGCACGCCCTTGTCGGGGGTCGGGCTGTCCAGGTCTTCCACGTCGGGGTGGTGCAGGTCGAACGCGGGGCGCTCGGAGCGGATCCGCGGGATCCGGTCGAAGTTGTGCCGCGGCGGCGGGCACGAGGTCGCCCACTCCAGCGAGGCGCCGTAGCCCCACGGGTCGTCGACCGTGACGCGCCGGTTCTCCTTGAACGTCTTCCAGACGTTGTAGAAGAACGGCAACATCGACGCCGCGAGCAGGAAGGACGCGAAGGTCGAGATCTGGTTGAACAACTGGAAGTTGTCCTCGACCATGTAGTCCCCGTAACGGCGGGCCATGCCCTGCACGCCCAGCCAGTGCTGGATCAGGAACGTGCCGTGGAACCCGAAGAACAGCAGCCAGAAGTGGATCTTGCCCAGCGTCTCGTTCAGCATCAGGCCGGTGAGCTTGGGCCACCAGAAGTAGTAGCCCGCGAACATCGCGAACACCACCGTGCCGAACACCGTGTAGTGGAAGTGGGCCACCACGAAGTAGCTGTCGGAGAGGTGGAAGTCCAGCGCGGGCGCGGCCAGCATGACGCCGGTGAGCCCACCGAACAGGAAGGTCACCAGGAAGCCGAGCGCCCACAGCATCGGTGTCTCGAAGGTCAACGACCCGCCCCACATGGTGCCGATCCAGTTGAAGAACTTCACGCCGGTCGGCACCGCGATCAGCATGGTCATCACCGCGAAGAACGGCAGCAGCACCTGGCCGGTCACGTACATGTGGTGCGCCCACACCGTCATCGACAGCGCGGCGATCGCGATCGTCGCGAAGATCAGACCCTTGTACCCGAAGATCGGCTTGCGGGAGAACACCGGCATGATCTCGCTGATGATGCCGAAGAACGGCAGCGCGATGATGTAGACCTCCGGGTGCCCGAAGAACCAGAACAAGTGCTGGTAGAGGATCGGGCCGTTGTTCTCCGGGTCGAAGATGTGCATCCCGTAGAGACGGTCACCGGCGAGACCCAGGAAGGCGGCCGCGAGGACCGGGAAGACCATCAGCACGAGGATCGACGTAACCAGCGCGGTCCACGTGAAGATCGGCAGGCGGAACATCGTCATGTCGGGGGCGCGCATGCACACGATCGTGGTGATGAAGTTGACGCCACCCATGATCGTGCCGAACCCGGTCATGCCGAAGCCGAGGACCCACAGGTCACCGCCCAGGCTGGGGGTGAACGTGGCGTTCGACAGCGGCGCGTACGCGAACCAGCCGAACGAAGCGGCGCCCTCGGGGACGAGGAAGCCGGCGCAGGCCATCAGGCCGCCGAGCAGGTACAGCCAGTACGCCAACATGTTCAGGCGCGGGAACGCCACGTCGGGCGCACCGATCTGCAGCGGCAGCAGCGCGTTCGTGAAGCCGGCGAACAGCGGCGTCGCGAAGAGCAGCAGCATGATCGAGCCGTGCATGGTGAACATCTGGTTGAACTGCTCCAGGTTGTGCACCACCTGCAGGCCCGGCTCGAACAGCTCCGCGCGGATCACGAGCGCCATCAGGCCCGCGAACACGAAGAAGACCATCGACGTGACGAAGTACAGGTTGCCGATCACCTTGTGATCGGTCGTCGTCAGGACGGAGACGATCCAGCGACCCGGCGAGCGCCGCCGGGGCGCGGGCGGCGCGAACGCCGCGTCCCGCGCGGGACTAAGAACGGTCGACATCAGTTGGTCCCCTCCGGCGCCCACTGCTGGGGCAGCAGTTCCTGGTCATGTGGCTGGAGCCCGGCCCGGCTGAGGCTGTTGTCCAGCCGACCCGTCTGGCCCTTGTCGCGCAGCGACGTCAGGTGCGCCTCGTACTCCTGCCCCGAGACGACCTTCACGTTGAACAGCATGGTCGCGTGGTATTGCCCGCACAACTCCGCACACTTGCCCTGGTAGGTGCCCTCGACGGTCGGGACGACCTGGAAGCGGTTCACCTTGCCGGGGATCATGTCGAGCTTCTGCTGGAACGCCGGCACCCAGAACGAGTGGATGACGTCGCGGGCCGTCAAGACGAACTCGACCCGCTGATTCACCGGCAGGTAGAGCGTCGGCAGCGTCTCCTCGACGCCGTGCTCGCCGGTCAGCTGGGCCTGCACGCCTGAGTCCCAGACCTCACCCTCGACGTAGTTGAAGTCCCAGCTCCACTGCTTGCCGACGACGTTGACGGTCACGTCGGGCTTCTGGCTGGTGTCGAGGAGGACGGCCTCGTCGCGGGCCGTGAAGTAGAACAGGACGCCCACCATGAAGATCGGCACGACCGTGTAGATCAGCTCGATGGGCACGTTGTACCGCAGCTGGGGCGGAAGGCCCGTCTCGTCCTTCTTGCGCCGGTACGCCACGACGCACCAGATAGTGAGGCCCCAGACCAGGATCCCGACGGCGAGCGCGGCGATCCAGCCGCCCACCCACAGGTCCTGGACCCGCTGGGCGCCGGTGGACGCTCCCCGGGGGAGGAATCCCCGGCTGATCTCCTCGGTACTGCATCCCGTGAGGGCGAGGGTCGCGATGACCGCGACGGCCGCGATGCGGCTCACCCGGCGCGGCTTGCGACCGCGGTCTTCACCATGCCGACGCACTGTGCACCTTCCGCTGACGGACTGTTTCCGAAACGCCGCCCCCTCGGAGCGCTCGGACCGTGCCGAGGACGACACGGGCGCAGACGAGGGTGAGAGGCGCACTCCTGTGTGGGGAACACTACCCGTCCGCCCGCCGACGTCTGCCCCTGCGGCGGGTCGTACGGCAAGGCGTCTCAAGACAATCGGTGGGCGGACGCTTTGCCGCGATCAGCGGGCGGATCAGACGTCCGAGCAGCGAGAACAGCGGCCGAGGCGCTCACCGATCGGGGGGTCGCGGCGGCTTCAACGCCGGGGCGGCGAGAGCCTGCGCCAGCATCAACGTGTACGTGCTCCGGGCGACCTCGGTGACCCCGAGGCTCGCCAGATGTTCTGTGCGCCACTGGACGTCGATCACGCGCCGCGCGTCGCCGTCGGCGCGCACCGCCCCCACGAGCGCGACCAGCGCCACCTTGCTCGCGTCCCGCGCGGTGTGAAACATCGACTCGCCCGCGAAGAGGCCGCCGATCGACACCCCGTACAGGCCGCCGACCAGCTCCTGCCCCGCCCACACCTCCACCGAGTGCGCCCACCCGAGACGATGCAACGTGATGTACGCGTCCACCAGCTCGTCGGTGATCCAGCCCCCGGAGCGAGGCTGGCCGGCACACGAGCGCACCACGGCGGCGAACGCGCGGTCCCAGGTGACGCGGTAGCGCCGCACCGAGCGCCGCAGCGACCTGCTGACCCGCAGGTCGGCGGGCCGCAGGACGCCCCGGGCCACAGGACTCCACCAGCCGATCGGCGGCTCGCCCCGCGGCCCGATCCCCATCGGGAAGAGGCCGTGCCGGTAGGCGGCGAGCAGCGTGCCGGGGGCCAGGTCCGCGCCGAGCGCCACCAGGTCGTCATCCGGCCCCGACTCGGCCGACGTCAGGTCCCAGATGGTGGGGGGCGGCTCGATCGGGGGAAACGCCGGGCAGCCCGCGACCTGGCATCCCGGGCCGTCCGAGTGTTCCGGGCCGTCCGAGTGTTCCGGGCCGTCCGAGTGTTCCGGGCCGTCCGTCGGTCCCGGCCGGTCCTCAGCCCCCACCGCGCAACCGCGTCGGGAGGTGGGGCGCCACGTCCGCGGCGGCGTCCTCGCCGTAAGCGTCCGCGAACCGCCGTAGGTACCCGCCCAGCGCGGTCCCGTACTCCTGGGTTCCGATCGTCTCGACGACGTACGTGGCGAGCAGCGCGCCGAGCTGCGCGCACCGCGGCTCCGGCAGCTCCCAGGCCAGCCCGGTCAAGAAGCCGGCGCGGAACGCATCCCCCACGCCCGTGGGGTCGGCGACGCGCTGCGCGGGGACGACGTCGACGTGTGCCGGCGGCGCGTCGGCCCGCACGATCGTGGCGCCGTCCTTCCCCCGGGTGATCACCCGGGTCCCGACCCGGGCCGAGATCTCCTCGTCGGTCCAGCCGGTCTTCTGGGCGGTCAGGTGGCTCTCGTACTCGTTGGTGAAGAGGTACGCCGCCCCGTCCACGAGGTCGCGGATCTCCGGCCCGTCCATGAAGGCGAGCTGCTGGGACGGGTCCGCGGCGAACGGGATCCCCCGCTCGCGGCACTCCTGCGTGTGACGCAGCATCGCCTGCGGGTCGTTGGGGCCGACGAGCACCAGGTCGAGGCCGCCGACGCGCTGCGCGACGGGCTGCAGTTCGATCTCGCGGGCCTCGCTCATCGCGCCGGCGTAGAAGGTCGCGATCTGCGCGGCGTCCTCGTCGGTGGTGCACACGAACCGCGCGGTGTGCGCGGTCCCGGAGATCCGCACCGACGCACAGTCGACGCCGTGCCGCTCCAGCCAGGACCGGTAGTCCGCGAAGTCCTCCCCCGCCGACCCGACCAGGATCGGCCTCAGTCCTAGCTGTGCCATCCCGAACGAGATGTTGCCCGCGACGCCGCCCCGGCGGATGTCGAGGGTCTCGGCGAGGAACGACACCGAGACCTTGTCCAGCTGCTCCGCGATCAAGGAGTCGGCGAACCGGCCGGAGAACGTCATCAGGTGGTCGGTCGCGATGGACCCGGTCACGGCGATCTGCACGGAACCACCCTAGCCAGTGGCGCCCGTGCGGCTCCCGACGCGACCGCCGGACACGCAGACCGCGGCCCGCCCCGTGATCGGGTGCGGGCCGCGGTCTAGCCGGGCACGGCTCGCTCGGCGAGCGCGCCGGGTCAGCGAGCGCGCCGGGTCAGCGAGCGATCAGCTGAACGAGTCGCCGCAGGCGCAGGAGCCCTGGGCGTTGGGGTTGTCGATCGTGAAGCCCTGCTTCTCGATCGAGTCGGCGAAGTCGATCGTGGCACCCTCCAGGTAGGGGGCGCTCATCCGGTCGACGACCAGCTCGACGCCGTCGAACGCCACGATCGCGTCTCCGTCGAGGGAACGCTCATCGAAAAAGAGCTGGTAGATCAGGCCGGAACAGCCGCCCGGCTGCACGCCGATCCGCAGCCGCAGGTCGTCGCGGCCCTCCTGGGCCAGCAAGCTCTTCACCTTCGTGGCTGCGACGTCGGTGAGCACGACTCCGTGGGTGCGAGCCTCGTTGGAAACGGTCATCAGCACGTCCTCACTAGTGTTGCGCGGTAGGTCTGCGGTTGATCGTCGATCGCCTCGAGCGTGAACCCCGAGCGTCGACGGTGCTGCAGTCTCGTGGACAACGCCGCGCTCGGGCGGCATGTTCCCCCCCACTGTACGCATAGGTGGTTCAGATCACACCAGGGGTTCAAACATGCGGGCTCACGGGTCGGACGTGGTTCACGGGTCGGACCTGGTTCACGGGTCGGACGCGGCTCACGGGTCGGACGCGGCTCACGGGTCCGACGTACGGGCTCACGCGTGGGACCCACTCACGCCGGCGACCACGTCGAGGCCACCCGGGCCGCGCGCTCGGCCAGCGTGCCGACCGGGTCCGCCATCGCGGCGGCGATCTCCTCCGAGCTGTCGGCGACGGCGTACACGCCCGCGAGCCCCAGGCTCATCGCGTCGCGGCGGCCGAGGCGGACCTGCCCGGCGATCACCACGGTGGGCAGCGCGCGCTCCGCCGCGGCGCCGGACACCGTCGAGACCACACCGCCGGCGAAGGACCGCACGTCGAGGCACCCCTCCCCCGTGATGACCAGGTCGGAGCGGCTCATCTCGGCCGGGAGGTCCCAGGCGTCGGCGCACCACTGCACCGCGCCCTGACGATGCGCCCCGAGGAGCAGGAGACCGTAGCCGAGCCCGCCGCCGGCCCCGGCGCCCGGTTCGCGGTCGATCCGCCGCGCCAGACCCGTGAGCAGGTCCGGCCCGGGCGGCAGCGCCTCGTCGGCGACCTGGCGCAGGCGCGCCAGCGCCCGCTCCAACTGTTGGGCCTGTTCGGGGCTCGCACCCCGCGCGCCCGCCGTCGCCGCCGACGTGCCCTGCAGCCCCAGCAGCGGGAAATCCTCTCCGGTGGCCAGGACCAGCTCGACGTCGGCCAGCCGCTCCCGAGCGGCTGGGAGGGCGGCCAGCGCGTCTTCGGGCAGTCTGGCGAGCGGCGCCCCTCCGCAGGCCAGGTGCTCCGCCGGGCCCGCCCCGAGGGCGGCCAACATGCCGGCGCCGCCGTCGTTGGTCGCGGCGTCGCCCACGGCGACCACGATCCGCTGGGCCCCCTCCGAGCGCGCGATCTCGATGAGCTGGCCGACCCCGTAGCTGCTCGTGACCAGCGGGTTGCGCCGCGGGCCGTGCACGAGGTGCAGGCCGCAGGCCTGGGCCGACTCGACGAACGCGGTCCGCACCCCGCGGCTCTCCACCAGGAGCACGGCGGCCGGAACCGGTTGACCGAAGGGGTCGTTCACCGTCGTGGCCACCGTGAGCCCGCCCTCGACGGCTTGCGCCAACACGTCCAGGAAGCCGGCCCCACCGCCCGCCAACGGTGCGAGGCGCACCACGTCGTGCGGGGCGCGCTCCGTCCAGCCTCGAGCGATGGCCTCGGCGGCCTGCACGGCGGTGAGTGTGCCCAGGAACCGTTGCGGGCAGATCAGTACGCGCATGTGTCTCCTATCCGCGGGGCGTCTCGAAAGCGCCGATCCGCTGCAGGAGCAGCGTCTCGGCAAGGCAGGCGCGTTCGAACTCCGCCAGGTGCAGGCTCTCGTTCGCTCCGTGCGCGCGGGTGTCGGGATCCTCCACACCAGTCACCAGGATGGCCGCCTCCGGGAACTGGGCCTGGAACTCGGCGATGAACGGGATGGTGCCACCGATCCCGATGTCGACCGGGTCACGCCCCCAGGCCTGCGCCAGCGCGGCCTTCGCCGCATCGACGTACGGCCCCTCCGTGGCCGCGACGAACCCGTCCCCGACGTCGTCCACCTCGACGCCGACCTCGACCCCCCACGGCGCGTGGGCGCTCAGGTGCGCGGCCAGCGCCTCCAGGGCGCTGCGCCAGTCCTGGGTGGGTGCGAGCCGCACGGAGAGCTTCGCCCGCGCCGTGGGCGTCAGGACGTTCGCGGCGTCGAGCACGCTCGGGGCGTCGATCCCGATGACCGTGACGGTCGGGGAGGTCCACAGCCGGGACGTGATCGTGCCGCGCCCGATCAGCTCACCACCCGCGGGCAGCCCCGCGTCCGCCCGGAACTGTTCGACCGGGTAGTCCAGCGTGGCCGGCGGGTCGTGCCGCAGGCCCTCGACGGCCACCGCGCCGTCCTCGTCGTGGCAGGTCGCGATCAGCCGGCACAGGGCGGTGAGGGCGTCGGGGACCGCGCCCCCGAACATCCCGGAGTGCACGCCGTGGGTCAGCGCCCGCACGCTCACCACGACCCGGACCAGCCCGCGCAGCGTGGTGGTCAGCGAGGGAGTGCCTACCGCCCAGTTCGAGGAGTCCGCCAGCACGATCGCGTCGCAGGCCAGCGTGTCCCGGTGGCCCGCGAGGAGCGCCGGCAGGCTCGCCGATCCGACCTCCTCCTCGCCCTCCACGATCACCCGGATGTCGGCGTCCAGCTCCTCGCCGAGGGCGCGCAGGGCGGCGACGTGGACGAGGATGCCCGCCTTGTCGTCGGCGGCCCCGCGGCCGAAGAGTCGCCCGCCGCGTTCCGTGGGCTCGAACGGGGGGCTGTCCCAGTCCGCGTCGTCCCCGGGAGGCTGCACGTCGTGGTGGGCGTAGAGGAGCACCCGCGGGGCGCCCGGGCGGCCTGGGCGGCGGCCGACGACCGCGGGGAGTCCCCCCGGCTCACGCACCACCTGCGCCTGGACGCCGACACCCGTGAGGAGGTCCGCCACGGCCCGCGCGCTGCGTTCCACATGGGACGGATCCGCCGACGGCAGCGAGACGCTGGGAATCCGTACCAGGTCCTCCAGGTCGGCGCGGATTCCCGGCATGAGCCGCGCGATCCGCTCGGCCAGGGCCTGCGGGGCGGTGGCGGGCGAAGAACTCACTGGGAGAGCCTAGCTGTCGGCGCGATCGGGGAGGGTACGGCCGCGCCCCGCGCCGTCGCCTAGAGTTGGGCGCGTGTTCGGACGCAAGAAGGACGAGACCGCCAGCGAGCCGGGCCAGCTGGCTCCCCCCGAGCGCCCGGGCGCGAAGAATCGCCCCACCCCCAAGCGCCGCGAGGCCGAGGCCGCCCGGCGCGTGCCGCTGGTCCCAGAGGACCGCAAGCTGGCCAAGGCGCAGGCCCGGCAGCGTGGCCGGATGGAGCGCCTCGCCCGCCAGGACGCGATGCGCCGCGGCGAGGACTGGGCGATGCTCCCCCGCGACCGTGGTCGGGAGCGCGCCTGGGTGCGCGACGTGATCGACGCCCGTTGGAACGTGGGCGAATTCATCCTGCCGATCATGCTGATCGGATTGCCGATCACGCTCGTGTCACCGCCCGGCAGCACGCTGTATCAGGTCGGGTTCGCGATGGTGTACGGCGTGTTCGCCGTCTTCGTCATCGACACGGCGTGGCTGTGGTTCACGGTGAAGCGCCGCTACTTGGCCACCTTCGGCGAGACCCCGCCGCGCGGCACGGCCTGGTACGCGATGGGCCGGGCCATGGCGATGCGACGCACCCGCATGCCCGCCCCCCGCGTGGCCCGCGGCGCGAAGATCGACTGACCTCAGGCCGGCGGCTCGAGCGACATCGGTCCGTACTCGACGACCCCGTCGCGCTGCAGCGTGACCGCGCTGACGCCGGAGTGCGCCAACTCCTGCCAGTTCTCCGCGAGGTAAGCCTCGGCCTCCGCCTGACTGGGAAACTCCCCACCGCCCGAGTTGTCCTCGATCGCTTCCCCGCTCGAGTCATGACAGGTCCACGTCCACCGCTCGCTCATGGGTCCACCCTAGGAGGCCTTCCGCGCCTCGGCCTGCGGAGACGTACAGATCGCCGCACCGCGCGACCGGCCGAGGCGACCCGCGCACGCAACCCCCCGGCGGGCTGCGCCACCCGCGCCAGCACCCGTTCGGTCTCCTTGCGCCAGGCGCGATCCTTGGCGGCCTGCTCCGCGCGCCGGGCCGTGGCCTGGTGCGCCTCCGCCGCGGCCTCGTCCGCGGCCTTGGCGTTGCGCCGGGCGCTGGCGTACTGCCCGTCATGCTCGAAGGTCACCTCGACCGCCTGGAACCCCTTCAGACGCTGCGCCCGCGCCATCCCCGCGTACGCCGCGAGGTCGGCCTCGGTCAGGTCGACGTGGTCGGTCAACGGCGTCAGCAGGGCTCGCGGGTAGAGCCGCAGGGCCAGCACCACGTTCAGCTCGCTGCACAGCACGAACGCCACGCTGGCCAGGTAGATCCAGCCCAGGAGGCCGAGGACGACCGCGAACACGCCGTTGGTCGCCGACTGGCCGGCGACGACCGCCCGGACGAACTCCGCGCCGACGGACTGCAGCGTCTGCCAGCAGAGCACCCCGAGCAGGCTCCCCGGCAACGCCTGCGCGCGGCTGACCGGATAGCTCGTGCCGAAGCGGCTGACCAGCTGGAAGAGGAGGAACGTGAGGACCGCCGACGCGAACATCGGCCACATGCCGATGGCGCGGCTGGAGATCCCCAGCGCCTCCAAGGTCGGCGACAGCTGGCTGAGCAGCGTCGAGGTGACGAGGAACAGCGCGACGGCGACCAGCATCGCGAGGCTCTTGGCGCGGGCGAGGAACGGGTTGGGGCGGGAGTTGCGGGGCACGTACCAAGAGATGTTCAGGGCGTTCTGCATGGCCTGGGCCACCCCGATCGCCCCGTAGAGGGCGCCGAGCGTGCCGATCACCACGGCCGTGCTGCTGCCGCGCAGCTCGGCCCGGTGAACCTGCTCGCCGATCACCGGCAGCTGGGCCAGCGCCGAGTCGATGATGCTGGTCTGCAGGTCCGGGTTGTTCTGCAGCACGAAGCCCAGGATCGAAGAGAGCAAGAGCAGCAGCGGGAAGATCGAGATGAACCCGTAGTAGGTGATCAGCGCCGCGAGGTAGGGCCCCTGGTCGTCGACGAACTTATAGATCAGCGCGATCGGCAGCCCGAGCACCGGGTGGCGACGCTGGAACGAGTCGAGCGTCCCCACCGCTGACATCGCCCACCTCCCGCCGGCTCGTTCCGCACGGACGCGCGACCGGCGCGCGGAGCGGCGCAGCGAGGCGGTCGGCTGAGCCGCAATCTTGCCATGCAGGCCCGCCGCGGCCGGGGAGGCGCCGGGCCGGCGCGGAGAGCCCGTACGGGATCCGTTGTCCCAGAACGCGCCCGCCGCGGAGGCGGCGTGCCGGGCTCCTCGGCGTTGCGCCGGTGCCGGTCTACCCGACCTGCGCCGGTGCGGCGGCGGCCGGCCCGGCCTGGCGGGGTTTCACGTCGCGCCACAGCACCAGCACGGCTTCGGGGCGCCATCGGGTGCCCGCCCCGGCGGGGACGCCCACCGCGAGGTCCAGGCGCTGCAGCGTGCCGCCGCGCGAGTCGGCCACGTCCACCAGCCGCGCGGCCTCCTGCAGGGTGGTCGCCACCACGACCAGCCGCCCGCCCGGACGCAACACCCGCCAGCACGCCTCGATGACCTCGACGGACGCGGGCACGGAGGTGATCACAACCGCGTCCGGGGCGGAGCGCGACTCCACGCCAGCGTCATCCGAGACGCTCAGCGCCCGGCAGGCGGGGTGGCTGCGCTCCCAGAGCGGGGCGAGCCCTCCGCCGCCCACCTCCCACAGCAGCTCTCCGGGGGCCGGGGCCAGCAGCGAGAGCACGGCGGCGCGCGCCTGGTCGGCGCACTCGGTGAGCAGATCCGCGAAGCGCGGAGGGGATTCCTCCGCGGCCGCCGGACCCGCGTCGTGGGGGTGGGGCCCCTGCGGGTCGCGTTCGGCGCGCACCGCAAGGATGTTCAACCCGGCCGTGACCTCGGCGTCCCAGTCGGCCGCACGCGTGGACACTCGCGACTCGCGGGCCGAGCCCAGGTCGCCGAGCACGGTCAGCAGGCTGGCGCCGTAGCCGCGCCGCCGGAGCAGCTCCGCCACCGCGCGGGGGGTGTCCCGGCCCGCCGAGAGGATCATGAGCAGCGCCCCGTCGCGGAGCACGTCGTGGACCTTCTTCAGGCCGCCCCCGACCGCGTTGACGACCTGCACGTCCTCCACCGGCCATCCCAGCCGCGCGCAGGCCAGCGACACCGACGACGGATGCGGCAGGATGTGCAGCCGGTCGA
This sequence comes from Austwickia sp., assembly GCA_039812465.1. Taxonomy (GTDB): domain Bacteria; phylum Actinomycetota; class Actinomycetes; order Actinomycetales; family Dermatophilaceae; genus Austwickia. Next base: position 41,122 of record JBDIAS010000009.1, read on the forward strand.
TGCCCAGCTCGTCCACGAGCGTGCGGCCCAACCCGTACATCATCGGATCGCCGCTGGCGAGGACCGCGACGCCCGTCGAGGCGTACTCGTCCACCAGCGCGCGCACCGCCCCCCGGTGCGGGCTGCGCCAGGCGACGCGGGCGGCGCCGAGCCACACGGGCAAGAGGTCGAGCTGGCGCGGGCTGCCGATGACCGTGCCCGCCTCGCGCAGCGCGTGCCGCGCCTCGTCACCGAGCCCCGCCCACCCGTCGGCCCCGAGTCCGACGACCACGACGCCGCCGGAGGCGTACGCGGTGGCCACGGCCCGGCTCACGGATGCACCGCCCTTCCTGGCGCTCGCGCGCGTCGCCGCTCCCCGGCGCCCGTCACGCTACGGCATGCTAGGCCGCCAGTGTCCCGCAGAACTCGATGAAACGCCTGGAACCTACTGTCCTGCAGCAAAACTCAGGTACAGGTGCGGCGTCGGGCCTCGCCGCTGAGCGGGTGCGGTGCCCCGGGAACATGGCCGCTGGAACGTGGCCGCGGGACCATGGTCTCTGCGACGTGGCCGTTGGGGCGCGCTGGGACATGATGGAGCGATGCGCAGCGAGATCTTCGACATCACCACCGGCGACCGGGAGGTCGTCGCCGACATCACGCGGCGCTGCGAGCG
>JBDIAS010000010.1:0-41100 GCA_039812465.1 Austwickia sp.
AAGCGTGCGCATCGAGTTCCAGGCTCCGGACGGCAGCCGCGTCCGCGTCCTCAACCTGTCGATCCACGACCCGCGGCGCAACAACCCCCGCTACTTCGTCATCGAGGACGGCCTCATCGGGGAGACCACGACGCCGGACACCCCCGGCTTCGACCGCACCCACACCGGCCGCAAGGCCGTCGCCCTCGCCCTGGCCAAGGCGGTCGCGCGGGACAGCGCCACCAGCGCGCTGCTCGTCGCCCACCGGGAGGCCGCCGAAGAGGACGACGTCGTGGACCGCACCGTCTTCTCCCCCGGCGCCTGGCCGGTGCTCACGGTGGTCGACGGCTCCTGAGACGAGCTCGGACCCCCACCCCCACAAGCCCCTCATCCGGGCCCGATGAATCACTCTCTGGCTCGGATGGGGAACAACGTCACCGCCCTGGTCGGGCTGCTTGGGCCGACCAGGGCGGACCCGTCGGTGGCGCGGAATCAGTCCACCTCGAACGAAATCAGTCCACCTCGAACGGAGAGGGATCTCCGGCCCCGTACCGCAGCACCTCCGCGACCCCGCTGCTGAGGTCGACGATCGTGGTGGGTTCGGCGCCGCACTCCCCCGTGTCGATCACGACGTCCACCCGGTGACCGAGTTCCTCGGCCACCTGCCACCCGTCGGTCATCGGCCCGTCATGGCCGGGAAGAATCAGCGTCGAGGTCAGCAGCGGCTCGCCCAGCTCGGACAGCAACTCCTGGACCAGGACGTCGGAGCTGATCCGGACGCCCACGGTCCGCTTCTTCGGGTGCATCAGCCGGCGCGGGACCTCGCTCGTCGCCGGGAGGATGAACGTGTACGGCCCCGGCGTCGCCGCCTTGACCGCGCGGAACACCGCGTTGCTGATCTGGACGAACTGCCCCAACTGAGCGAAGTCGGCGCACATGAGCGTGAAGTGGTGGCGGTCGGGCAACCCCCGGATCGCCACGATGGCGTCCCGGCCGGCGGCGTTCTCCAGGGCGCAGCCGAGGGCGTACCCGGAATCGGTCGGGTAGGCCACCAGCCCGCCGTCGGCGAGGACGCCGACAGCCTGCCGGATCAGACGTTCTTGCGGGTTCTGCGGGTGAACGTCCAGGTAGCGCGCCATCACGTCAGCCTACGGTGGACGCTAGCTTTCGGCCCGTACGGGTGACGACGCGGCAACCGGCTGGAACGACCTCGTGGCCCGGTGCGAGACTGAGCACTCTGCCGAGTCCCCGCGTGGGTTGGGTGAGCGCCCTGCGGGGTGCGGCCGAGGAGGAGGTGTTCCGATGCCATGGCGAGCCGGCAGGGGCTGGTGGCGCGCAGATCCCCACGGCCCCGACGCGACTGCGAGATCCCGACGGCCGGTCGTCACGGTGTGGGGACGCTATGGGACCTTCCCCTCCGAGGTGGCCCAGGGGGTCGCCGACCGGCTGGGCATCCCCTTCCACGACGAGGCGTTCCCGGAGCACGACATCCTCGAGATCGCGGACGGCGGCACCGCCCGTCACCCCGAGCTGGCCGAGTTCGTACGCGCGTTACGGGCCGCTGGGGACGCCCCCGACCCCGACGAAGCGGGCGATCACCCGCCGCGGCCCGCGCTCGCCGACCTGCATCGGGTCCCGCCGCCCTCGGGCGTGGACGAGAACACGCGTCACGTGCGGCGTTACGCCGAGAACGGCGGCGTCATCGTCGGCCACAGCGCGACCCGCATCCTCGCGGGCCACCCGGGAGCGCTTCACGTGAAACTCTCGGCGCCTTTCTCGCACCGGATCAGCCAGGCGGAGCAGCGCTCCGGGCTCCCCGCGGACGAGGTGCGCGAGCGAGCCCGCACCGATGAGTGGGTGCGCTCTCGGACGTCCATCGTGGCGTACGGCTGGGACCCTCGCTTCGACGACCTGTTCGGCCTCGTGCTCAACACCGCACTGTGGGATGCCGATACCACTATCGAGATCATCGCGGCCGCAGCGCATGTGGCCGCGACCCGAGCATGACAGGGGAACAGCCACGTGGGCGGAACGAGCGCACCCGGAGCGGACTACGAGTTCGCTGAGGCGCTGCGCGAGGCCATCGAGGCCCGCGGCCTCAGCCTGGACCGGGTCAGGGCGCACCTCGTCAGCTACGGCCACGACGTCTCGATCGCCACGCTCAGCTACTGGCAGACGGGCCGGTCACTCCCGGTGCGCAAGGCCAGCGTTCAGGCCCTCGGGGCGCTCGAGGTGGTCCTCCGGGTCCCCCGCGGTTCGCTGGCCGCGAAGCTCCCCACCCAGCGGATCCGCCGGCGCGACACTCCCCCGCCACTACACCGGAAGCCCGCGCTGCGGCTCGGGGTGGCCCACGCGATCGCCGACCAGCTGGGGCTGGCCTGGTCCGACGGGTTCCACCGGATCACCCAACACGATCGGCTGACGGTGGACGCGGACCGGCGGATCGCCACGCAGGTGGTGAGCGACCTCATCGTCTCGGACCGCGACGGGTTCAACCGCTACCTGGTCGGATACTCCTCCGACGAGGTCGGAGTCAGCCTGGAGATCGAACCGCTGGAAGGCTGCCGGGTCGGTCGGGTCATCCGCGATCCCCGGCTCACCCTGACCGTCGCCGAGCTGATCCTCCCCCAGAGCCTGCGCGCGGGTGAGCCCTGGCAGGTTCGTCACGAGGTGCGCACGGTGGGCGGCGCCCGACACGTCGACGCCTGGCGCCGCGTCTATCTCACCAGGCTCCGCGAGGCGAGCGTCGAGGTGACGTTTCCCTCCGAGGACCCGCCTCTGCACGTCGGCGTCTACGTCGGTCCGGACGTCGAGGACGCCGTGTACTCCCCCACCGAGCTCACCAGCCCCAGCCTGCTGGTGCACCGCTCGGACCACGGGCCGGGAACCATCGCGGTGCGGTGGGACTGGGATCCGCTCGACCCCGGGCCCGAGCTGATGCGCGTGAGCGACATCCACGAGGCGTCCGTGCCGGCGGCCCACCCCGGCGCCGGGAGCGCCAAGGTCAACCCGGAGGCCCTGCTGGCCGGCGAGGCCGTGCCCACACCGGTCGGTCTGCCGCGCTAGGCGTCACGCGGCCTCCACGCGGCGCAGCCGCAACGAGTTCAGCACGACGATCACCGAGCTGCTCGCCATGAAGGCCGCCGCGATGCCCGGGTTCAGCAACCCGAACGCCGCCAGCGGGATCGCGAACACGTTGTACCCGAACGCCCACACCAGGTTCTCCTGGATGACCCGCAGGGTGCGCCGCGAGATGCGGATCGCCAGGGGTGCCGTCCGCAGGTCCCCGGACACCAGCGTCAGATCCGCCGCCTCGATCGCCACGTCCGTGCCTCCGCCCATCGCCAGGCCGAGGTCGGCCCCCGCGAGGGCCGCCGCGTCGTTGACGCCGTCCCCGACCATCGCGACCACGCGGCCCTGCCGCTGCAGGTCGCGCACCGCATCGACCTTGTCCTCCGGCATGACCTCGGCGCGCACGTTCTCCGGGTCGATGCCCACGGCGGCGGCGACCTCGCGGGCGGTCCGCGCGTGGTCGCCGGTCACCAAGTACGGAGTGACGCCGAGAGACTTCAGCTCCTCGACCGCTCGGGCGGACGTCGGCTTGATCGCGTCGCTGACCGTGATCCAGCCGCGGATCGCGCCGTCCCAGCCCACCGCGACGGTGGTGCCCGCCGGCTCGTCGTCCGGTGTCCGGTCGGGTCCGGCCAGGCCCTGCGTTGACAGCCAGCGGGGGCGGCCCACCCACACCGTCCGGCTGGCCGCGCCGAGCGTCACGTCGGCGCGGACGCCGCGCCCGGCGTCGCTGGAGAAGCCCGACGTCGCGGGCAGCACGAGCCCCCGCTCGCGGGCGCCGGTGACGATCGCCTGCGCCACGGGATGCTCCGAGGCCGCCTCGGCGGCCGCGGCCAGGGCCAGCGCCTCGTCGGCGTCCTCGCCAGGGACCGCGCTGACCTGGGCGAGCGACATGCGCCCGTCGGTGACGGTGCCGGTCTTGTCCAGGATCACCGCGTCGATGCGGCGAGTGGACTCCAGCACCTCGGGACCGCGGATGATCACGCCGAGCTGCGCGGCCCGGCCCGTACCGACCAACAGCGCCGTGGGCGTCGCCAGACCGAGCGCGCAGGGGCACGCGATGACCAGCACCGCGACCGCCGCCGTGAAGGCGGCCTGCAGCGGTTGGCCGAGCCCGAGCCACACCCCGAACGTCACCAGCGCGATCACCACGACCGTCGGCACGAACACCGCCGACACCCGGTCGGCCAGCCGTTGCACGGGGGCCTTGCCGGTCTGTGCCTGGGTGACCAGGCGGCCGATCCTCGCCAGGGTCGTCTCGGAGCCGACGCGGCTCGCCCGGACCACGAGCGACCCGGAGGCGTTGACGGTCGCGCCCGTCACCTCGTCGCCGGGGCCGACCTCCACGGGGACCGGCTCGCCGGTCAGCATCGAGGCGTCGACGGCCGACTCGCCCTCGACCACGACGCCGTCCGTGGCCACCTTCTCGCCGGGTCGCACGAGGAACAGATCGCCCACGGAGATCTGCTCGATGGGAACCCGTACCTGCGTCCGCTGTCCGTCGCCGCCCTCGGGGGCAGGCTCCAGGCGCGTGACGTCCTTGGCGCCGAGCTCCAGCAGGGAGCGCAAGGCGTCGCCGGCGCGATGCCGGCTGCGCGCTTCGGCGTATCGCCCCGCCAGCAGGAACATGACGATCATCGCGGCGGTCTCGAAGTAGAGGTGCGGGACCGCGTGGCCTCCGGCGTCTCCCGCGTGCCCGCCGTCGAGCGTCGGGAGCAGCGACATGTCCATCCGCATGCCGAGGAAGCCCGCCCCGCCGAAGAGGAGCGCCCACAGCGACCAGGTGGTCGAGGCGATCACGCCGAGCGACACCAGGGTGTCCATCGTGGAGGACCCGTGTCGTGCCGCCGCCACCGCGCTGCGGTGGAACGGCCACGCGCACCACGTCGCGATCGGCAGAGCGAGCGCCGCGACCAGCCACTGCCACCCGGTGAACTGCCACGCCGTCACCATCGACAGCACCATCACCGGCACGCCGAGCACCGCGGCCACGATGAGCCGCCGCTTCAGGTCCGCCATCCGGGCCCGCGTCGGCGCGGACGTGTCGTAGCGGTCCTCCCCGTCCCCGGCCGGCTCGATCAGGTGGGCGCCGTAGCCCGCCTTCTCCACGGACGCGATCAGCTCCTCGACCGGGACCGGGCGGGACAGGACCACCCGCGCTGACTCGGTGGCGAGGTTGACGGTCGCGCTCACCCCGTCGAGCTTGTTGAGCTTCTTCTCGACCCGGGCCACGCAGGACGCGCACGTCATCCCCTCGACAGCCAGGTCCAGCTCGGTCGGCGCCGCCGGGGCTTGCGAGGCGCTCGCGCGCTGCGTCTGCGTGGCGGACATGTCAGGACTCCACGGACGTCAGCGTGTAGCCGGCCTCGTCCACCGCCGCCTCCAGCGCCTCTTTGGCGAGGGGGCCCTCCGAGGTCACGCGGACGGTCGACGTCCCGCCCACCACGAGGTCCACGTCGACGGCGCTCACCCCGTCGAGTGCGCTCAGCTCGGTCGTGACGTGCTGGACGCAGTGGCCGCAGGTCAGACCGTCGACGGTGAGGGTGGTGGTGCTCATGGGGTTCCTCCTGAGTGATCGGGATGCGCGTGATGGCGCTGTCATGCGTGTGATGGCGCTGTCAGGAACGGACCAGCCGCGCGATGGCGTCGGCCGCCTCCCGTACCTTGGCCTGACCCTCCTCCGGCGAGGAGGCCGCCGCGTGCAGCACGCAGTGGCCGATGTGGTCTTCGACCAGCCCGAGGGCCACCGCCTGCAACGCCTTGGTGGCCGCCGAGATCTGGGTCAACACGTCGATGCAGTAGACGTCCTCGTCGACCATCCGGGAGATACCCCGCACCTGGCCTTCGATGCGCCGCAGCCGCTTGGCGTACTCGTCCTTGGACCCGCTGTAACCGGCCATGACGTCCCTTCCTCACCGCCCGATGGGTCGCGCAGACGCGCAGACGCGCACCAACCCCTTCATGATACCCCTACCGGGTATGGGTGTCGAGCGTCACTTCCCGCCCACGGGCGGGAAAAGTACGCGGGCGCGAATGAGACCGGCGAGTCAGGCGGCAAACCCGGCGAACCGGGCGACGCGCTCCACGAGCTCCGCGCGCACCTCGATCGGACGACCGTCGACGTGCGTGACCGGGGCCGCGCCGCGCGCCGAGGAGACCAGCCACACGCCGTCGGCGACCAGGAGGTCGCCGGTGGGGATCAGCTCGTAGCGCGCGTCCATCCCGGCCGCCCGGGCCGCCGCCACGGTCTTGGCCACCGTCACCGACGCCAGCAGGCCGGTCGGGCCCGTCGGGGTCGTACGCAGACGGTGTCCGTCCACGACGATCAGGCCGGACGTTGGCCCGTCGAGGCAGTAGCCGTCGGTCGTGACGAACAGCACGTCGTCGGCGCCGCGGCGCCGGGCCTCCCGCTGCGCGGACACGTTCACGACGTAGGAGAGCGTCTTCACTCCGCCGAGCAGCCAGGGAGCGTCGGCGTACGCGTCGCTGGGGTGCCCCTTGGACAAAGTGACGATCCGGATCCCGCGCCGGGCTCCCGCCACCCCGGTGGCGGGGGGCGCCGTCGCCGCGAACACGACGTCACCCTGGGGGACCGAGCCGTCTGCGGCAACCGGCCCAACCGTCGCGCCCGAGCTGTCCACGGCAAGCGGGCCATCCAGAGCAACCGAGCCGACCGCCGCGCCCGAGCCGTCTGTCGCAACCGAGGCGGCCAGCGAGGCCAGGTCCACCACCGTGGCGATCGCGGTCGGGCGCCCGGGGGCCCACTCGCGACCGCGGGTCAGGATCAGCTTGAGGACCGCCTCTCCGGGCGTGTGCCAGGACGCCAGCAGCTCCTCGATCAGCCCGGCCCAGTCCGAGTGCGAGGGGCAGTCGATCTCCAACTCGGCCGCCGAGGCCGCCAGGCGGTCCAGGTGCTCGACGACGTGGTCCGCCCGGGCGACCCCGTCAGAGTCCGTGACCACGCGCGTCGAGTCAAAGCAGCCGTCGCCGCGGACCAGCCCGAGATCGTCCGCCGTGAGCACCGGTTCATCGGCGTCCAGGACGCCGCGGCCCAGCACCGCCACGAGGGCGATGACACCCCGGTCGGAGGAGCTCACGGCTCGTCGTCCGCCTCGAAGTCCAGCGAGGCGAACGGGTCGGGGGGCGGGGCCACCCCGTACACGATCTCGCAGACCGCGGCCGCCGCCGTCCGCGGCAGATCTCGGTCGGCGCCGGGCAGGATGCGGACCTCCGCGTGGCGCAGCGTGCCGGCGAGGACGGCCGCCTGCCCGCACCCGGCCCGGTCGTGCTCGCCCGCGACGAGCAGCACCGGCGCGTCCACGTGGTCCAGGCTGTCGGCGGTGGAGTCGAGCGCCTGCTGCTGCAGGGCGGCGAGGAGCCGGTCCTTGTCGATGTTGCGAGCCGCCCAGCTGCTCGCAGGGATGAGGCGGACGGTGGCACGTTGCGCCGCGAGAGCACGGCGGCTGGGTTGGACCACCCCGGAGAGCACGATCACGCGCTCGACACGCTCGGGGTCGAGCGCGGCCGCCTGGAGGGCGACGGTCCCACCCAGCCCGACGCCGACGACGGAGGCTGTCCGCGCGCCGTGCTCGTCCATCGCCGTGAGCACGCCCGCCGCCGCGCCGGAGATCGTGAACGGTTCCCCCGGCGGACCTCCCGGCCGAGTGCCCGCGAGCCACGGGCAGACCGCGCCCTGCTCGGGGGGGAGCGCGACGATGACGTCCTCCCACTGCAGGGGCGTCTGCCCCAGATCGTGCACGAAGACCGTAAACGGCTGGCTCGACATGGCCTGACGCTACCCGAGCGCTGCTGGGTGTCGAACCCGCCCGCGAGTCCGAGCTGTCACGAGTCCGACGTGTCAGAGTCCGACGTGTCAGGCGACCTGGGGTGAGGTGTCAGGCGACCTGGGGACTCAGCCGACGCTGCACGCCGCGGGCGGCCCCGGCCAGCACGGCGCGGGCGCCCCGGGCCACGGTGGCCGCCGGGTCCGCGCGCAGCGACTCCCAGGTGCCGTTGGGAAGCGCGTAGCGGAACACGTTGCGCCACACGCTGGCCAGCTGCTGCGGCATCGGCCCGGTCGCGTAATGCAGCCCGTGCTCCTCCATCAGCGCGCGGACTTGGGGGGCCACCTGCGCGTACCGGTTGCTCGGCAGGTCCGGGAACATATGGTGCTCGATCTGGTGGGACAGGTTCCCGGTCATGATGTGCAGCAGGGGGCTGCCCTCGATGTTCGCCGAGCCGAGGCCCTGCCGCAGGTACCACTCCCCGCGAGACTCCCCCTCGATCGACTCCGTGGCGAAGGTGTCGACCCCGTCGGGGAAGTGGCCGCAGATGATCACCGCGTTGGCCCACAGGTTGCGGGCCAGGTCGGCGACCGCGTTGGCGGCGAGGGTGGCGACCCAGTTCGGGCCGGACAGCGCGGGGTGGATCACGTAGTCGCGCAGGACGTGCCTGCCGATCTTGCGGGCGGCCAGCAGGCCGTCGCGCTTCAGGCGAGCCCGGTCCTCATCCGTGGCGTCTCCGTCGAAGTGCTTGTAGAGCTCGAGGTCGTACAGGGCGATCGTGTACTGGAAGAACACCGCGTTCAGCGCGTTCCACACTGGCTGGAGGAGGTGGAACGGCTCCCACGGCTGGTCGGGGTCGACGCGCAGGATGCCGAAGCCCAGGTCGTTATCACGGCCCAGAACGTTCGTGTACGTGTGATGCAGCTCGTTGTGGGAGTGCTTCCACAGCTTGGAGGGGGTCGTGTTGTCCCACTCCCAGGTGCGCGAGTGGATCCGCGGGTCGCGCATCCAGTCCCACTGACCGTGCATGACGTTGTGGCCGATCTCCATGTTTTCGAGGATCTTGGCCAGCGACAGCGCCACGGTGCCGGCGATCCAGGCCGGCGTGAACCCCGAGAAGAGCAGGACGATCCGGCCTCCCGCCTCCAAGCGGCGCTGGATGCCGATGACGCGGCGGATGTAGGCCGCGTCATCGGCACCCCGCGAGGCCAGGATCTCCTCGCGGATCCGATCCAGCTCAACGCCGATCGCGTCGATCTGCTCGGGCGTGAGGTGACCGATCGGGTCGACACCGCCGGACGGCTTGGGTGCCCAGTGGCGCTGCTCGGTGCGCGCGTGTGAGGCGCGGCTGGACAGCCCCGCCGGGGCGTCGGCCGCGACCGGCGGCCGCGGCGACGGCTGGCGGGCCGCCAGCTTCGCCGCGAAGGCTTCCCCGCCGGCCGACGCAGCACTCTCCGAACGGTGCATCCTCGGGTCGGTCGTGGCAGTCATCGTGTCCTCACTCGTGCTCTCGTACGTGCTGTCGGGGTGGGGCGCTCGGCTCACGGTCACAGGTCGATCTCGCAGGGTCCGGCGGCCGCGCAGACACAGGTCTGGATGACCGGGGACTCGTCGTGGTCCGCGGTGGTGACCTCGCCGCTGCGCAGGTCGCGGACGCTCCCGCTGGTCAGATGGGCCGTGCAGCCGAAGCAGATGCCCATGCGGCAGCCGTACGGCATGTCCACGCCCAGGCTCTCCCCCGCCTGCAACAGCGGCGTCGTGCCATCGGCGTCCACGGTGACCTGCGACCTGGCGAAGGTCACCGTGCCACCTTCCCCGACCACCGCGGGGGCTGCCGGGCGGAACCGCTCCGTGTGCAGCGCGTCCAGCAGGTCGGCGGAGTCGAAGAGCGCGTGGGCCGCGTCGAGCATGGGGCCGGGACCGCACGCCCAGGTTGCACGCTCCCGCCAGTCCGGCACGAGCTCGTCGAGTTCGACCGATAGGTCGAGCATGCCCTGGACGTCGCTGTGCCGCTCGATCAACCGGATCCGGCCGGAGTCGCCCATCGCGCGCAGCTCGGCGGCGAAGATGACGTCCTCGCTGGTGGGCGCGCTATGGACGAGCACGACGTCGGCGTCGCCGGTCGTACGGTTCCGCAGCATCCCCATCACAGGGGTGATGCCGCTCCCACCCGTGAGGAAGAGAATCTTGTCCGGGACGGCGTCCGGCATCACGAAGTCGCCGGCCGCGTCGCCGAGCATCAGCACCGAGCCGACCGGCAGCTCGTCGACCAGCCGGGGCGACACGAGCCCGTCGGCGACCCGCTTGACGGTGATCTCGACGCAGCCCTGCAGGGACCCGCGTTGGTGGGTGAGCGAGTACGTCCGCCAGTGCCGGACCCCGTCGACGTCGACGCCCACCCGGAGGTACTGGCCCGGGACGTGGCCGCCCCAGCGCGGCCCGGGCGCGATGACGAGGGACACGGCGTCGCGCGTCTGCGGCTTGCGGGCGACGATGCGCCCCGCGAGGTCCGGGCCGAACCGGACCGGGTCGAGCAGCGCGAGGTAATCACGCGGGGACAGCGGCGTCGCGAGCGCCCCCACGACCGCCCCCGCCAGCCGCTGCGCGAGGTGCCCGGCGGCAGCCACCGGGCCGCCGTGGCCACGCGCGGGTGCCCCCGCGTGTCCTTCGCGCGATTCGGGAGTAGGGCTGGGTCGGGTCATGATCGTCACGAGACCATCATTTCGTTCTTTGAGGGGTAAGTTCCTGACCAGGGAGCGTGAAGTCCCACCTCACATTGATGCGGAGAGGACAGAAAGCGATGATCGACGAGCCCCCGCCCCCAGGGTCGGACAGAACCGACATGTCGGGTGAGCATGGAGCCGGGGACGACGTACCGCACCGCCGTCCTCCGCCCCCACCCACCGCCCCGGCGCACAACCTGGACCCGACCACCTTCGACCGCATGCGCGCCTCCCTGATGGAGGTGGCCGACGAGGCGGTCGTCGCGATCATCGCGGAGGTCCCGAGTTACCGCGGCCCGCTCACCGGACAACGCGGACAGCGCATCCAGGAAGCGGTCCAGCTGGCCCTCGACGTCTTCCTCACCCTGGCCCGAGGCTCCGGGGGCGACGAGGCGGTCGTCGCGCGGGTCACCAAGGAGGCCTACAACCTCGGTCGCGGCGAGGCGCGCAGCGGCCGCTCGATGGAAGCCCTGCTCGGGGCCTACCGGATCGGCGCCCGCGTCTCGTGGCGCGCGCTGTCCCGGGAGGCCGTGGCCGGCGGGATGCCCGCGGCGCAGGTGGGCCAGTTCGCCGAGAGCGTCTTCGCGTTCATCGACGACCTGTCGGCCGCGAGCGTCGCGGGCCACACCGACGAGCTGCAGACCAGCGGCCGCGTCCGGGACCGCCTGCTCGAACGCCTGGCCCGCGCGTTCGCCGCCGGCGCCGACCGCGACGAGCTCACCGAACGCGCGGAACGCGCGGCCTGGCTGCCGCCGGAGACCCTGACCGCGGTGCTGCTGCCCACCGGCCAGGCGTCCGCCCTCCTGATTCGCCTGGATCAGCGCACCCTGCACGTCACCGGCGACGTCGCGGGGCTGGACGACGACACGTCGCTGCTCCTGGTGCCCGACGCGACCGGCGCCGCGCGGCACACCCTGCGGAGCCACCTGGCCGGCCGCGCGGCGGTGCTCGGGCCGGCGAGGCCCTGGCACGCCGCCCATTCCTCGATCGCTCGGGCGCGTCGGGCCACCCCCCTCCTGCCCCTCCCGGCCCGTGCCGGGCCCCCTCGCGGGCGCGACGGGGCCACACCGCCGGGGGAGACGTTCGTGGACACCGAGGAGCGCCTGGTCGATCTGGTGCTCCTCGCCGACCCCGAGGCCTACGCCGACCTGCGCTCCCGCGTCCTCGTCCCTCTCAACGGGCAACGACCGGCGACCCGAGTCCGCCTCGAGGAGACCCTGCGGGCGTGGCTGCTCCTGCGCGGCCGGCGGGAGCTCGTCGCGCAGGCCCTGTTCGTCCACCCCCAGACCGTCCGCTACCGCATGGGCCAGCTCCGGGAGCTGTTCGGGGAGACGCTCGACAACCCGGACGGCTCCCTGGCGCTCACCGTCGCGCTCGCGCTGCCCGCGCAGCTCCTCGGGGGCCGCGAGGCGCCCGAGGACGTCGCGGAATAGCTGATGCATCATCTATCGTTGTGAGGAGTGAATCGCCCGACGGGCCACCCGCCCGCCGGACGCCGCACCGACGAGAAGGGTCCTGCGATGCCCGCCGTGACCGTGTCCGACCTGACCGTGCTACCGCGCGTCGGCCTGCCCACCGACCGCTCGTACGACTATCCCTCCCCGACCGGCGCCGCCGACGCGACCGAGGGCCCGCGCACCCGGCCAGTCCGCTCGCTGACCACCGCTCCCGGTGGCTTCGAGGGGCTCGGCTTCCCGGTGCGCCGCGCCTTCGCCGGCGTGGATCTGGCCGTCCTCGACCCGTTCATCCACATGGACCAGATGGGCGAGATCGACTACGCCCCGGGTGAGCCCAAGGGCACCTCGTGGCATCCGCACCGCGGCTTCGAGACCGTGACTTACATCATCGACGGCACGTTCCGGCACCAGGACTCCTACGGGGGCGGCGGGCTGATCACCAACGGCGACACCCAGTGGATGACCGCGGGTTCGGGGCTGCTGCACATCGAGGAGCCCCCGGAGGACCTGGTCGCCTCCGGCGGCCTGTTCCACGGCCTCCAGCTGTGGGTCAACCTGCCGCGGTCGCAGAAGATGGCCGACCCGCGCTACCAGGACATTCGCGCGGGACAGGTGCAGCTGCTCGCGTCGCACGACGGGTCCGCGCTGCTGCGGGTCATCGCCGGGGAGCTCGACGGCCACGCCGGGCCGGGCATCACCCACACCCCGATCACGATCGTGCACGCCACCGTTCACCCCGGAGGCCGGATCGCGCTGCCGTGGCCGGCCGACTACAACGCCCTGGCGTACGTCCTGGCCGGCGAAGGCACGGTCGGCGCCGAGCGGCGGCCGGTGCGCACCGGCCAGCTGGCGGTCTTCGGACCGGGCGACGTGATCGAAGCGAGCGCGAACGACCGGCAGGGCGGCCCTGGCGACACGCTGGAGCTCTACCTGCTGGGCGGTCGGCCGATCCGCGAGCCCGTCGCCCACTACGGGCCGTTCGTCATGAACACCCGGGCTGAGCTCGTGCAGGCGTTCGAGGACTTCCAGTCCGGCGCCTTTGGGCGGATCCCCAGCACGCCCCGCGCGGCCGACTGACCGACACCGACCGCGACACACCGAGAAGGACCCGGCACCCGTGAGGGGCCGGGTCCTTCTCGTACGCGCCTACGGCGTCAGGAGGACGGGCAGGCCGAGGAGTGGTGCGAGGCGATCAGCCAGCGCTGCCCGCTCCACGCGTAGGTGAACGTGTAGCGACACTGCGCCTGGGAGCCGTCGTTGAAGAAGAAGGTGTAGTGCCCCACGTCGGTGGCGTAGCCCGGACCGGTCTGGATCACGCGCCGGTCGACGGCGCCGAGCGGGCCCTTGGCCAGGAACGAGACGAAGTAGTCGAGCTTCTCCGGCACGCTCACCCGCATCTGGTCGGACAGCGTCGGGAGCAGCACCGAGTCGGGGGCGTACAAGGAGACGACCAGCTCGGGGCGCCCCGTCGTCAGGGCGCGGAACCACCGGTCCAGGAGACCGGCCACCTCCAGCTCGCTGGGCACCGGCGGTGCGAACGCACCCGCCGCCTCCAGGGACGCGCGGACGAGCTGGGCCGTCTCGCTCGACACCCCGCCCGAGAGCGCAGGGGCCGGCAGACCCGCCGCGTCGTCGAAGCCCTCGATCGTGTAGTCGGTGGCCGTGCGGCCAGCTGTGGCAGTCATAGAAATTCCCCCCGTATCAGCGTGCGCACCACCCATCGGCGCAGCTCAGCGCGCTGTGAGCGCCCCGGGGAAAGACGTTGCGAGGCACCCGAATCCAGAGCGGCTTTAGGCTGGCCCCATGACCTTGGAGGCGCCCGATGTGACCGAGCGGGCGAAGCGACCCGACGCGCCGGGCCACCTCGCGGACGCTGCAACGGCATTGGCCGCCATCACGGCGCTGGTCCGCCAGGGCGGCGTGTGCGTCCTCTCCGGGGCGGGGATCAGCACCGAGTCGGGGATCCCCGACTACCGGGGTCCCGACGGGTCCCGGCGCGTCCAGCCCATGACGTACGACGAGTTCGTCGGCTCCCCACAGGCCCGCCGGCGTTACTGGTCCCGCGCGTTCGTGGGGTGGGAGCGCTTCGCGGCGGCGCGGCCGAACGCGGGGCACCGCGCGGTCGCCGCGCTCGAGCGGCACGGGCTGGTCGACGCCGTCATCACGCAGAACGTGGACGAGCTGCATCAGCGCGCCGGGAGCCGCCGCGTCGTGGACCTGCACGGGACCTTGCGGGTCGTGTATTGCCTGACCTGCGGTGATCGGGTCCCACGCGAAGAGGTGCAGCGCCGGCTGGCCGAGGCCAACCCGACCTTCCGGCCGGGACCGGCCGGAAGTGCCATCCCTGAGCTGACCCCCGTCCAGCCGGACGGCGACGTCGCACTGCCCGACGAGGCGTCCGCCGAATTCCGGCTCGTCGGCTGCCGCGCCTGCGGGGCGGACACCCTCAAGCCCGACGTCGTCTACTTCGGCGAGTCCGTCCCCAAGGACCGGGTGGCCCGCTGCTACGCCGCAGTGGACGCCAGCCGCACCCTGCTCGTGCTCGGGTCGAGCCTGGCCGTGATGAGCGGTTACCGGTTCGTGCGGCACGCCGACAAGGTGGGGATCCCGGTGGCGGTCATCACCCGGGGCACGACCCGCGGCCAGCACGCCACGACCCACCACCTCGACGCGCCGCTCGGCGCCGCGCTCACCGGACTGCTGGGACATCTGGGTCTCCAGCCGACGCCGGCGCCACCCGCGCCCTGAGGGCGTTCCGCGTCGCGAAGTCCGACGGACCTCGAGCGCAGGCCGGTCACCTGCGGAAACGCACGACGTCTAGATCACCGACGAGTGCGGGGTTCTCCGATGGCCCGCGGCGAGGCGAGCCCCCCGATTAGGCTGCACCCAACGTCCGTCGCACGCGCCCGCTACTGGCAAAGGAGAACGGCATGAGCGAGATCGCTCGGCTCGAACTGGAAGGGAAAACCTACGAACTTCCGGTTGTCGTGGGCACCGAGAACGAGAAGGCCATCGACATCAGCAAGCTCCGTTCCGAGACGGGGTACATCACGCTCGACAACGGCTACGGCAACACCGGGTCGTGCAAGTCGGATATCACGTTCATCGACGGCGACAAGGGCATTTTGCGGTATCGGGGTATCCCGATCGAGAACCTCGCGAACAAGAGCTCCTTCGTCGAGGTGGCCTGGCTGCTGATCTTCGGTCAGCTCCCCACGGAGGCCGACCGGGATCGGTTCGCCCAGCTCCTCACCGAGCACTCGATGCTCGACGAGAACATGCGCAAGCACTTCGATGGCTTCCCGACCGCCGCGCCGCCGATGGCGATCCTCTCGGCGATGATCAACACGCTGTCCGCGCACGACGCGCAAGTGTGGGAGACCGACGACGACGAGTCGATCGAGCTCGCGGCGGCCGTGCTCATGTCGAAGGTGCGGACGATCGCGGCGGCCGCGTACAAGTCGTCCGTGGGCCAGCCGATCATCTACCCGCGGTACGACCTGAAGTACGTGGAGAACTTCCTCCACATGATGTATTCCGTGCCGTACCGCCCCTACGAGCCCAGCGCGACCGCCGCCAAGGCGTTGAACCTGTTCCTGGTGCTGCACGCCGACCACGAGCAGAACTGCTCCACCTCGACGGTGCGGATGGTCGCGTCCAGCCAGGCCAACATGTTCGCGTCCTGCTCCGCGGGCGTCTGCGCCCTGTGGGGGCCGCTGCACGGCGGCGCGAACGTCAAGGTCATCGAGATGCTGCAGCAGATCCAGGCGTCCGGGGTCAACGTCAAGGAGTACGTCCGCAAGGTCAAGGACAAGGAAGACGGCGTGAAGCTCATGGGCTTCGGGCACCGCGTCTACCGCAACTTCGACCCGCGCTCGACGATCCTGCGCCAGGCCGCCGTCGACCTGCTCAACGAGATGAAGATCAACGACCCGCTGCTCGACCTCGGGCACGAGCTCGCGGAGGCCGCGCTCAGCGACGACTACTTCATCGAGCGCAAGCTGTACCCGAACGTCGACTTCTACTCCGGCATCATCCTGCGGGCCCTCGGCATCCCGCTCAACATGTTCACGGTCCTCTTCGCGATCGGGCGCACCCCGGGCTGGATCGCGAACTGGAAGGAGCTGAAGGACGACCCGAACTCGAAGATCAACCGGCCCCGCCAGATCTACACCGGTCCGACCAAGGTCGACTGGGTGCCGCGCTGGGAGCGCAACTGGCACTGACGCCACCGCGACGAGTGCTCGCGCGGCGACGACCCGCGGCAGAACCTCGCACCGGAAGGCCCCGCACCCGAACGGGTGCGGGGCCTTCCGCCGTCATCGGGCGTTCGCGGTTACAGGGCCTCGATGTCGGCCTTGATCGCAGCCACCTTGTCGCCGCCGATGAAGCCGCCGGCCATGCCCATCGCCTGTGTGGCGGTCATGTTCTTGGCCATGCCGAGCATCGGGTTGGACGTCAGGCCCGGGGCGTGCTTGTCGAAGATCGCGACGACGTCCGGGTCGTCGAGGAGTTGTCCGAGCGTGGTGCTGTCGGGGTCGTACTTGGCCATGCGCTCTCCTTCGTCGTGCGGGGCAACGGGCGTCGCGGTCGACACCCGGCATTCCAGCAATCCGTGCGCCCCATCCTTGCCGACCCGTGCCGTGCGGGCAGGGCGAGATAGGTCACGTCCTGTCGCGACATAACCTACCGGGTCGCGGCGTTCCGCTCGGCTCAGAGCGTGAGATCGGCCGGGTGTTCCCGGTCGGCGCGCTCCGCCGCCGCGCCGATCGAACCGCGCGACAGACGAGTGATGACGCAGGCGATCGCGCCGTCGCCGGTGACGTTGCAGGCGGTGCCGAAGCTGTCGACGGCGATGTACATCGCGATCATCAGGCCGATGGCCGTCTGGTCGAACCCGAGGATCGACTGGAGGATGCCGACGGCGGCCATGATCGCGCCGCCGGGCACGCCGGGGGCGGCCACCATCGTGATGCCCAGCATCAGGATGAAGCCCAGGTACGTGGCGATGTTCACGGGCATCCCCGTGATGGTCATGATCGCCAGGGAGAACGTGACGATCTTGATCGTCGAGCCGGCGAGGTGGATGGTCGCGCACAGGGGGACGACGAACGAGGCGATCGGCCCCGGGATGCCGTTGCGTTCCACGCAGCGCAGGGTCACCGGGATGGTGGCGGCGGACGAGCTGGTGCCGAGCGCCGTCGCGTAGGCGGGGGCCATCCCCTTGAGCAGGGCGAACGGGTTGCGCCCGATCGCCGCGCCCGCGACCGCGTACTGCAGCAGCAGCAGGACGATGGTCAGCGCGAACGCCACGAGGATCACCCGCAGGAACGTCGAGATGACGACCGCGATCTGCCCGTTCATGGTGAGGTCCAGGAACATCCCGAAGATGTAGAGCGGCAGCAGCGGGATGAGGATGGCGACGATCATCCACTCGACCACACCGCGCAGGTCGACGAACGCCCGGTGCAGGGTGTCACCCTTGATGAGCGTTAGGCCCACGCCGAGGATGAACGAGAGCACGAGGGCGGTCATCACCCCGAAGACGGGCGGGATCTCCAGCTGGAACGCGGGCGCCAGGAAGCTGTCCTCGGGGTTCCCGACGCTCGTCGCGGCGCCCGCGCGCAGCAGCGACGGGAAGACCGCGAGGGAGGTCACGAACGCGAGCAGTCCCGCAAAGATGGTGGAGCCGTACGCGATCGCGGCGGTGACGCCCAGCCAGCGGCCAGCGCCTCGGCCGAGCTCGGCGATCGCCGGCGTCACCAGCCCGACGATGATCAAGGGGATCGCGAAGGCGAGGAACTGGCTGAACAACATGTTGAACGTCACGAAGACCCTCGCCAAGCCTTCGGGGAAGAACTGCCCGCACACGATGCCCAGCACGATCGCGATGCACACGCGCGGGAGGAGTCCGAAACGGGAACGACGGGGAACGGCCATGAGGGAACCTTCGGTACGGGGGGTGGGGCCGCCCCCAACTATCGCACCGACATGGACCGGGCGAGCCGGGGAGCGTCCGACGCGCCGCTACCGTGGACCGCATGCTGACCCCACGGGACGCCCTGACCGCGGCGTTCGCCGCCGCGGCGCGGGAGGGGTTCCTGTTGCGCGGGCAGCGGCGGAGCGCGGGCGACGACGTGCCGCTGCCGATCGGCGGCGGGGTCACGAACAGCCAGCCATCGACCGTGTGGGCGATGCTGGAGCTCCTCGATGTCCGCCCAGGCGACCGGGTGCTCGACGTCGGCGCCGGGTCGGGGTGGACCACCGCCCTGCTCGCCCACTTGGTCGGCCCGACCGGGCGCGTGCTCGGCCTGGAGATCCTGCCCGACATCGCGGCCTGGGGCGCCGAAAACGTGGCGGCGAACGGCGTCCCCTGGGCTCGCCTGGAGGCGGCCGATCCCGCGTCGCTGGGGCGTCCCGCCGAGGGCCCGTACGATCGCATCCTCGTCTCCGCGATGGCGCGCGCCGTCCCCGACCAACTGCTCGCGCAGCTGACCGGGGACGGCGTGCTGGTCGCGCCCGTCGCGGGCCGGATGGCCGTGGTCCGCGCCCGGGGCGAGGACCCGCCGGACGTCCGCTTCGAGGGCTACTACCGGTTCGTGCCCCTGATCGAGCCGTGACGCGGGACGTGCCCTTGATCGAGCCGTAACCGCTTTCCCTTGATCGAGCCGTGACGCGGGATGCCGAGCGGGTCAGCGGCGGTCGTCACCCTCCTCGACGATCTCCCCGTCGACCGGCTCGTCATCCTC
The DNA here is from genome assembly GCA_039812465.1 of Austwickia sp. Taxonomy (GTDB): domain Bacteria; phylum Actinomycetota; class Actinomycetes; order Actinomycetales; family Dermatophilaceae; genus Austwickia. The sequence continues at coordinate 18,765 of JBDIAS010000010.1, forward strand.
GGGTGCGTCGGGCCGGTCGGACCCGTCAGCCCGTCCGCGCGCGTCGCCGGGGATGACGTCCTGGATGTCGTCGGCATCGCCGTCGAGGTCGTCGACCACGCTGTCCTGGGCGAGCAGCCGATAGAGGCCGCGCCGGCTCTCGGTCAGCAGCTCCACGGCGGCCTGGGAGACGTACCGGTCCCCGGCCTGCCCGACCGCGCGGGTCGCGAGCGCGAGCTGCCCGAGCGCCATCCACAGGTCCGCCGAGCCGCCGAGTCCCTCCTCGGCCTCCCGCGTCGCGAACTCCCACGGCCGGGGCCGGTCAGCGGCGTCGTCGACGTGGGCGCGGCCCGCGTCGGTGAGGCGGTAGACCTTGCCTCCGCCGTCGGCGGACTCGATGAGGCCCTCGTCCTCCAGCTGGGCGAGCGCGGGGTAGATCGCGCCCGGGCTGGGGCGCCACACCCCGCCGGTCCGCTCGGTGATCGCGCGGATCATCTGGTATCCGTTCATCGGCTCCTCCGCCAGGAGGAACAGCGCGGCGGCGCGCACGTCGCCGCGTCGGGCCCGACTCCGGCCGCCCCGACTGGCGCCCCGTCGGTCGCGGTGTCGCTCGTGCCCGCGGTGTCCGTACGGGCCGTCCGGGCCGCGGCGACTGCCCTCGCCGCGGCTACGGCCGCGCGGGCCGCCGTGCTCGCCGGCGAACGCGCCACCGCCACCGAACGCGCCGCCTCGACCGAACGGACCGCCCTCACCGAAGGGGCCCTTCTCCCCGAACGGCCCGCCGGGTCCGAAGGGGCCACCGGGACCGAACGGCCCGCCCGGCCCGAACGGCCCGTCGGGGCCGAAGAATCCGCCGCCGCGGCCGCCTCCGGCCCAGCCCGCGTAGTCGCGCTCATCGTCGTGGTCTCGCCGGTCGTCTCGCCTGTTGTCGTACGTCATGAGGTGTCTCGCTGTTCTGTCGCGCCGGCACCCTGGCCGGCGAAGGTAAGGGAGGCGTCGACCGTCGCGGTGGACGCCGGTGAGGCGCCGCTTCCGGCCTGATCTGCAGGCCGACGCGCGCGCGGCCCTCACACCGACAGAATGCGACTGACTATCGCGATACGTCAACGATATATCGTTAAATCCAGGATCTTGGCAGCGCGCCCTCAGCTCGCGTGGAGGGTCCCGCGTCCGTCGCGCACCTCCGGCTTCTCAGGCCGCCCTCGGTGGCTCGGCATTGTCCGCCGCGAAACACACCCCCAGCAGGAACAGGCGCAGCGCGCGCTCGACCGCGTCGGCGACCAGCTCGGCGGCGCGATCGACCGCGTCGACCAGCTCCATGGGCACGGGAATGATCCCCACGACCGCGTCGATGCCGATGTCATGGACGCTGGTGGCGCCCTCCCCGATGCTCCCGGCAAACGCGATGACCGGCTTCCCGCACTGCTTGGCCCGGCGGGCCACCTCGGCGGGCACCTTCCCGCGGGGGGTCTGGTAGTCGACCGCGCCCTCGGCCGTGATCACCAGGTCCGCCCGAGCGATGGCGGCATCCAGGTCGATGCCCGCCAGGCCGTCGTCCAGCAACACGTCGAAACGCGGGCGCAGATGCGCCCCGCACACCGCCGCGAGCGCGGCGCCGAGCCCGCCGGAGGCACCCGTGCCTCCCCCGGTCCACACGTCGAGGCCCAGCCTCCCCAGGGTGCCGCCGCAGGTGTCGGTCAGGACCTGCGCCCAGCGTTCCAAGGCCCTGGACAGCTGCTCGACCTGGTCCGGGGTGGCGCCCTTCTGGGGCCCGAACACCCGCGCCACGCCCCGCGGTCCCGTGAGCACGTTGTGGGCGTTGCAGGCGACGTCAATCCGGACAGAGGTCAGGCGGGGGTCCAATCCGGACAGGTCGAGGGACGCCAGCCGCTCCAGCGCCGCGCCGCCAGGGGGCAGCTCGCAGCCCCCCTCGTCGAGCAGTCGACCCCCCAGCGCCTGCACGAGGCCAGCGCCGCCGTCGCTCGTGCCGGAGTCGCCGCAGCCGACGACGATGGCGTGCGCGCCTTCGTCCAGCGCCGCCGAGATCAGCTCGCCGACGCCGTACGTGGTGGTCGCGCCCGGGTCCCGTCGGTCGCGCGGTACGAGCCTCAGCCCTGCGGCCGCGGCCATCTCCACGACGGCGGTGCCCTCGAGGGATCCGCCGAGCATCGCGAAGTGGCTTTCGACCACGTCGCCGACGGGGCCGGTGACGGGGCGACGGACGAGCCGCCCGCCGGTCGCCTGCGCCAGGTCGGCCGCCGACCCCTCTCCGCCGTCCACGATCGGGACGGCGTCGATGACCGCGCCGGGCAGCGCCCGTCGGGTTCCGGCGGCGATGGCCTGGGCCAGCTCGGCGGCGCCGAGGCTCTCCTTGAAGCCGCTGGGGGCGATGAGGACGCGGTGTGGAATCGTGATGGGCATGATGGTTTCCTTCCATGAGATGGGGAGGTCAGGGCGCGGCGGAACGCCGCTCGTGCGGTGGCGACCGAGTGCTCAGAGCGGTAAGCCGAGCAGCGGCCAGACGTACAACGAAAAGACGAGCACCAGAGCCGCGGTCAGCGGGCCGAGCACCAGGCTGAGACGCCGCAGGTCAGCGGGCTCGTACGTCGGGATGCCGGGCACGTCGGAGAACAGGGCGACCGGCTTGGCCGAGCTGGGCAGGGTGTGACAGAAACCGGCGGCGGCCGTGGAGGCGAACGCGGCGGCCGCGGGCGCGACGCCCATGGTCGGCGCCATCGCGACCACGATCGGCACCAGCACCGCCGAGCGGGCCGACCGAGACTGGATAACCAGGTGGGCGAGAGTCGACACCACGATCGTGACCACCAGGAACGGCACCGGCGTCGTCACCCCGAGCCCGCCGAACACCGCCCGCGCCACCCAGTCGGCGGCCCCCGAGGTGATCAGCGCGTCGCCGAGGGCCAACGTCGCGGCCATGAACAGCAGCAGCGACCACGGGACCTTGCCCAGGGACTTCTTCAGCGTGATGGACCCGTAGCGCGGCGACGTCGCAATCAGCCCGCCCACCAGCGCGACGACCGCCGGGTGCACGCCGTGCAGCGACTCGGTGCACCACAACACGACGACCGCGACGATGAGCAGGGCCGCGCGCCCCTCCAGGACCGTGAGCGGCCCCGAGACCGGCGTCTCGACATGCCGCTGCATGTCGGCCACCGTGATCCGCAGGCGCCGACGACGGTCCGCCGGGCTGCAGAACAGGCGCAGGATGAGTTCGGCGGCCAGATGGCTGGAGACAAACGCCAGCGGCAGCCCCAGCATCAGCCAGCCCGCGAAGGAGAACCCGGTGCCCGTGGCGGTCTGGACGACGCGCGATGTCACGAGGTGGGCGCCCGCGCCGACGAGCGAACCGACCGCCGACAACAAGATGACCGTGGGGAACAGCAGGGAGAGCGCCCGGACGATGCGACGGTCGGAACCGTCCTCCCCTCCCCCGCCGTGCTCGGTGACGACCGCGGCGATCGCGGCGAACACGGGAAGGACCAGGGCCGCGCGCCCCGAGGTCGCGGGCACCGCGTACGTGGTGACCACGAGCGCCGTCGTGACGAGGTGCACGAGATAGCGGGTGCTGCCCTCGCCGCTCACCAGCCAGGCGGCGCACCGCGTGGCCAGGCCCGAGGTGGTGACGCCCACGGCCAGCACGAACGCGCCGACCAGCAGCCAGATGGTGTCGTCCCCCAGGGTGTCGAACAACGCGTCGGCGCTGACGACGCCGCACAGGACGAGGGCCACACCCGCGCCGAGCGCCGTGTAGGTGTCGTCGAGCGGAGTGAACGCCCAGGTCCACACCGCCACCGTGAAGATCGCGAGCGTCACCCGGCCAGCGGGCTCCAACACGGACGCGTGGCCACTCACGGGATCGACGACGGGCAGCGCCGGGCCGAAGCCCAAGAACGCCAGCGCGGCGAGCACGACCAGCGCCGCCAGGGCGCCGGGGAGGCGGCGCCAGGTCCACCACCCGAGAAGCCGGTGCCCCAGACTCGGCGGGTCGGGCATGGACGCGCGAGTGCGCTGCGGCGGGGATGTCGCGTAGACGGTGATCTCACCGCGCGAGCGGTCCAGACTCGCGTGGGGGCGTTGGACCCGCACGGCGGGGCGAGATGTGGCACTCAGTGCCATCTCCCCGCGCTCGTCGGACTCCCTGGCGCCGAAGGTCGCGTGAGTCACCGTGCGCTCTCGTCCTTCCTCGCCGCTCAGTGCCATCTCCCCGCGCTCGTCGGACTCCCTGGCGCCGAAGGTCGCGTGAGTCACCGTGCGCTCTCGTCCTTCCTCGCCGCTCGGTACCTTCTCCCCGCGCTCGTCGGACTCCCTGGCGCCGAAGGTCGTGTGAGTCACCGTGCGCCCTCGTCCTTCCTCGCCGCTCACTGGAGCACCTCCTCTCGGTGAACGGGCCGCGGGGCCGACGAGGTGCCGACGGCCCCGGCCGGGACGGTCAGGGAGAAGGTGGCGCCCTGCCCGACGCGGGACTCCACGGCGGCGTACCCCCCGTGGGCGTCCGCGACGGCCCGGACCATCGCGAGCCCGAGCCCGGCCCGCCCGCGGCGCTCCCCGCTCTCGCCGCGCCCGAACCGTTCGAAGATCTGCTCGGCCTCCTCGGGGCGCACCCCGGGCCCGTCGTCGGTGACGCGGAACTGCAGGGAGGGCGTTCCGTCGGGTGCCTCGACGAAGGCGTCGGTCACTTCGATGGTTCCGCCGGGCTCGGTGTGCTGCACGGCGTTCCGGACGAGCGCCAGCACCGCCTCCGTGAGGAGGCCGGGATCGACCTCGCACTCCCCTCGGGCGTCATGGCGGACGATCCAACGCCGGTCGCCGAGTTCGCGCATCGGATCCTCCAGCGACTGCGTGAACGCCATCGCGTCGAGGCGGCGGAGCGTCAGGGTGTCGGGGCGCTCGACCGTGGCGAGGATCAGCAGATCGGACACGATGCGCGCCATCCGGTCGAGGTCCTGCAGAGTCGCCGCCAGCTCCGCGTTGCGCCGCTCGGGATCCTCGGGCAGGTCGGTCAAGCGCCGGCGCAGCGAGGCGATGGGCTCCCCCAGGTGCCGCCCCGCGTCGTCGACGAACCGTTGCTCGCCGACGAACGCCTCCTGGAGCCGGTCGAGCATGGCGTTGAACTGGACGGCCAACTCGGCCACGTCGTCGCGGCCGGTGATCGGGATCCGACGTGCGAGGTCCTCCTGGGTGATCGCCTCGGCGGTCCGCTGCACCTCGCGCAGGGGTCGCAAGATCTGGCCGGCCGCGACGAACGCCATCGCGGCGATCAGGATCAGACTCCCGGCGCTCACGCCGGCCATGAGCCGGGTGGTCGCCCCGGCCTCGGCGGCCATCGGCTCGGTGAACACGACCAGCGCGATCGTGCCGTCCGGTCCGTCGCCGGCGTCGACGCGCCGGTGGCCCCACCGGATCTCCCCCGCGGGGGTGACGGCGATGCCCCCGGCCTCCGCGAGCACGCGGGACAGCACCGCGTGGTCGGCCGCGAGGTCGTACGAGCCCTGTCGTCCGCCGGAGGTGGACAACACGTCCTGGCTGCCGTCGGCGCGGGCCAGGAGCAGTTCGGAGGGCTCGGGTTCCTGGCGACGTAGGTAGACGTCGAAGACGTCGCGCACATCCCCGAACGCGCGCCCCGTGCGCGGGTCGCGGCCTTCGGAGACGAACGCGTCGAACTCGGCGAGCTCCTGCTCCACCTGGGCGTTCGCCTGGCGCGCCACCCCCGCTTGCAGTGCGCTGTGCACGGTGACGATGAGGGCCAGCAGGCCGAGCGCGGCCGTCAGCACGATCCAGCCGACGATCCGGGCGCGCGCCGGAAGGCGCGAGCCGCGCCGCTCGCCGCGGGAGATGTCTCGGTCAGTCATCGTCGGACACCTCGTCATCGTCGTCATCTGGAGCGAGGACGGGTGCCGGGACGGGAACGACGCGCGGCGCGGGGGCGGGCTGGGTCCGTACGGTGGGCGCCGTAGGGGGGATCTGATCCCGGAGCTGGCCTCCCGGGGCGGAGCCGTCCTGGCCGGTGGGGCTCGACGCCCCGGTCGAGCGGCCCGCTGCCGGGTCCGTGGCCAGGCCGCCGGAGGAAACGGGGGACGTCGGTGCGCCCGGCGAGAGGGCGGGCGCGGGGTCGAGGCTCACCGCGATCGACGGGACCCGTAGTACGTCCGTCTCCGGGGCGGGCGGTCCCGGCCGCTCCGCGAGCGCCGTGCTGCCCGTGGCGAGAAGTACGGGAACGATCAGGGTCCCCACGAGGATCGCGGGGCGCTGCCAAGGGCGTGGCCCGCCGGCCTCGGGGGCGACATCAGGAGTGTCATCCATGCCAGCCACCCTGTGCGGCGACGGTGATGACTCGATGAGCTCACGATGAGGAAGATCTCATCCTGGCCTCGGAATGCCGTGCGCCCGTGGCCGATTCGGCCAATCCTGACAACGGTGGTCCGACGGTGGCTCTGCGACAGGGCCCACGCGTCAGGTCCCGCGCATCAGCGCTCCGCGTCGGGCGACCGCGTCAGGCGACCGCGTCAGGCGACCGCGTCAGGCGACTGCGTCAAGCGCCGCGACGCTGGTCGCATCGGGGGACGCCGCGAACTCGCGCATCGCGAGGAAAGCCTCGCCGGCCGCCACAAAGTCCGCCAGAGCGAGGGCCGCGTCCAGCCGCGCCCGCGCCGGGGCCAGCGACGCCAGCAGAATCTCCAGGTCAGCGGCCACGATCTCGTCGGCCCGCACCCGGACGCCATTGAGCAGGAGCGGCCGTGAGCGCGCGCCGAAGGGGCGGGGCTCCTCGGGGAGCAGGGTCACGCCCGCGTCGTGGGCGCCGATCCAGACCAGCGCGCGGCGACCGTCGGCGATCAGCACAGGGACGAGCACCGCGCTGCCCTCCGGCAGGTCGGCCGACACCTCGACGCGCCCGGTCAGCGACCAGGAGCCGTCAGCGGTGGCGGCCCGCACCGGGGCCCAGGGGTCGATGGTGGCGAGCGCCCCGACGAGGCGCCCCCGGCGCAGGGCCCGCAGCAGTCGCTCGTTGCTCGGTGTGCGCTGTCCGCGTGCGAGGACCTCGATCGCCAGCCGCTGCTCGGCGATGCCGCGCGCCAGGATCCGGGCGTCTCCGGCCAGCTCCGCCACCAGGCGGACGACCCGTCGGAGCGCGTCCTGCGCCGAGTAGGGCCTCTCCGCGAGAAGCCCGTCGACCCCCTGGTCGAGCAGCCCGGCCTCGCCGGCAGCCCGCAGGCCTGCCGCGACGTCGGTGCGAACCTCGGGGATCCAGCGGGTGGGGTTCGTCGGGACCGCCGCGCCGGGGCTCATCCACGGCGGGACGTCGGCCGCAGCGGATGGGCCGACGGTCGGGGCAGCCGTGAAGGTGTCGCTCCGGTCCATTCCTGTGCTTCCCGTTCCTTGCTCTGGCCTGCGCTTGCCGCCCGGGATGCGAGTCGGCCACGTCGTCACCCGGGGCACCCCACTCCAGGCGGAGGGTTGCCGGCCAGCCTGCCGGGGCAATCGGCTGTCTCCCTATCGGGTCGACCCGCTGGCACTCAAGACGTTATGGATAAGCTAACGGCGCCTTATGGAGGGTGTCAACCGTCGTTCCGGAACCACGCCTTCGCCCGGCGCGACCACCGTCACGCGTCGCGGCCGGCCGACGGGGCGCCCCGCCGCCGTATCCTCTGGTGACATGACGCAGACGCAGGCCTTCCCGTCCCCCGACTTCCACCAGGGCCGCAGAGTCCTCATCACCGGCGCCGCCAGCGGGATCGGCGCGGCCGCCGTCGAGAAGTTCTCCGCCCTGGGAGCGCAGGTGCTCGCGGTCGACCTCAACGAAGAGGGTCTGAACGCCCTGGCCGAGCGGGTCCCGAACGTCGTCCCGACCCCGTGCGACCTGTCCGACCTGGACTCGATCGCCACGAAGCTGCCGACGGATGTCGACGTCGTCGTCAACAACGCGGGCATCCAACTGGTCTGCCCCATCGAGGACTTCCCGCTGGAGACCTTCGAGAAGATCCTGCGGATCATGCTGCACGCGCCGTTCTACATCGTCCGACAGTCGCTGCCGCACATGTACGCCCGCGGCTGGGGCCGCATCGTCAACGTCTCCAGCGCCCACGGGCTGCGGGCCAGCCCCTTCAAGAGCGCGTACGTGACCGCCAAGCACGGGCTCGAGGGCCTCAACAAGGTGATCGCCCTCGAGGGCGGCCCGCACGGGGTGACCTCCACGACGATCAACCCCGCCTACGTGCGCACGCCCCTGGTCGAGAAGCAGATCGCCGACCAGGCCAAGACCCACGGCATCCCCGAGCAGGAGGTCGTGGAGAAGATCATGCTGGGCGGGGTCGCGGTCAAGCGGCTCATCGAACCCGAAGAGGTCGCCGACCTGATCGCGTTCGTCACCGGCCCGGCGTCGGCGTGCATGACGGGTTCCTCGTACACGATGGACTCCGGCTGGACGGCCCGCTGACGGCACGCGCACGACCGTCAGCGGCCGTGGGCTCGGCGTCGGGGGGTCAGCCGGGCGCGGGCGGCGCGTGGCCCTCCCACGGGTCCGCCGCCTCGAGCTGCGCCGAGAGCGCAAGCAGCAGCTCCTCGTGCCCCAGGGTCGCGGTCAGCATGACCCCGAAGGGCAGCTCCAGGCCACCCGCCTCCTCGAGCCGCTCGCGGTGCAGTGGCAGGCTGATCGACGGGCGACCGGTGAGGTTGGCCACCGAGGTCCACGGCGTGTAGCGGCACTGCGCCGCGAAGTCCCCCGCCGGATCCGCGTCGTCCCGCAGCCCCCCGATCGGCGCGGGCGGCTGCGCCAGCGTCGGGGTCAGCACGACGTCGAAGGAGTCCCACGCCTCCGCCGTCTCGCGGGCGAGCCGCTGGGTCGCGGCCAGCGCGTCGGCGTACTCAGCGCCGGTCACCGCCCGGCCTTCCTCGCGCAGCCAGCGCGTCAGGGGCACGAGCAGGTCCTCCGTCCCGTCGGGCAGCGGGATCGACAGCGCCGACACCGACCAGATCGCGGCGAACGCCGCCCACCGGCTCGCGGGGAATGGCACCCCCACCGGCGCGACCTCGTGGCCCAGGCCTGCCAACGCGTCCGCCGCGCGCTCGACGGCGCGCTCCGCCGCGGGGTGCACGGCGGCATCGGCGGCGATCACGGGCGCGGTGAGCACGCCGACGCGCAGGGCCTGCGGCGCGCGATCACAGGAGTCCAGGTACGTGGTCCGCGGCGCCGCCAGGGCGTACACGTCCCCCGGCCACGTGTGGACGATCGCGTCCAGCCCGGCCGCGGTGTCGCGCACGGTGCGGGTCAGCATCGCGTGCGTCGCGAGGCCCGGCCCGTCCACCCCGACCGGCCCGGGGCTGACGCGCCCCCGCGAGGGCTTCAGGCCGACCAGGCCGCAGGCGGCCGCCGGGATGCGGATCGACCCGCCGCCGTCGCCGCCGTGCGCGATCGGGACCAGCCCGGAGGCCACCGCGGCCGCCGCGCCCCCGGAGGATCCGCCCGCGGACCGGGTCAGGTCCCACGGCGTGCGTGCGGGCGGGGCCACGTCCGGCTCGGTGTAGCAGGGGAACCCGAACTCCGGGGTGGTCGTCTTGCCGACGCACACGGTGCCGGCGCGGCGCAGCCGGACCACCACGCCGTCGTCAGCGTCGGCCACGGTGCCCGCGAGCGCCGCCGAGCCCGCCTCGAACGGCAGCCCGGACACCATCGCGAGGTCCTTGATCGGGCACGGCACGCCGAGCAGGGGGCCCCGCTGCCCCGAGGCCACCCACGCGTCGGCCTGCTCGGCCGCGCGCCGCGCCCCGGGTGCGTCGACGTGGACGAAGGCGCCCACTGCGGATCCGTACCGCTCGATCCGCGCCAGCGATTCCTCGGTGACCTCGGCGGACGTGGTCTCGCCGCGGGCGATGGCGGCGGCCAGGTCGATCGCGGACAGGTCCAGGTACGCGCTGCTCATGGCCCCAGTCTCGCGGGGAGGGAAGGCGGCGGTCGACCCCAGTCGACCCCAGTCGACCCCAGTCGGCGCGGGCCGGCGCCGCGTGCGCGCGCCCCGCGCGCCTGCGATGCTGTGGCACGTCGCCCGGGCGACCACGGCCGATCATGCGCGATCACGGGCGACCTCGGGCGATCACGGGAGGCCGGGGCGAAGGAGGCGCGGCGTGGACTCGCTGGACGAGCGGTACCTCCGCGACGGGGGCACCGTCTACCTCACGGGCATCCAGGCGATCGTACGTTCTGTGCGGGACCGCGCGCTGCTCGACCGGCGGCTCGGGCGGCTCACCGGCTCCTACGTGACCGGCTACGAGGGTTCGCCCCTCGGCGGCCTCGACCTGGAGTTCGCCCGCTCAGCCCGGCTGCTGGCCGACCTCGGGATCGTGCACGCCGACGCCGTCAACGAAGAACTCGCGGCCACGGCCGTCTCCGGCACGCAGCTGCTCGGCCAGCTCGGCACCCCGGAGCGATACGAAGGCGTCACCGGATACTTCTACGGCAAGTCGCCCGGCCTGGACCGTGCGTCCGACGCCATCCGGCACGCCAACCTCATGGGCACGCACCCCCTCGGCGGTGCCGTCGCACTGATCGGCGACGACCCGCCCGGCAAGTCCTCGACGATCCCCGGCGTCTGCGAGGCGGCCCTGGCCGACCTACGGGTCCCCACGCTCTACCCGGCCGACGCCGGTGAGGTCCTGACGCTGACCCGGCACGCCGCCTACCTGTCCCGCCACACCGGCACGTGGTCGGCCGTGAAGATCGTCAGCTCCGTCGCCGACGGCGCCCGGACGGTTCGGCTCTCCCCCGACGACCGGGCCGACCCGCTGGCTGGCCTCGCCCCGAACCCGCACACGCCGCGGCCCCGGATGGTCGGGCCGATGCTGCTGGACCTCGAGGAATCCCTGGTCACCCGGCGCCTGCCGAGGGCGTGGGAGTTCACCCGCGCGCACCGTCTCGACCGGATCGACGCCGGGCCGTCGGACCGGATCGGGATCCTCGCCGCGGGCGCCACCGCCCTGGCCGTCACGGACGCCCTCCTCCAGATGGGCCTGGACGAGACCGCCCGACGTCGCCGCGGCATCCGTCTCGGGCGCCTGGCCCTGGTCTGGCCCCTCGACGTCGAGGTGGCGCGCGCGTTCGCGCGGGGGCTCGACGAGATCGTCGTCGTGGAGGAGAAGCGCCCGTTCCTGGCCGACCAGCTCATGGCGGCCCTGTACGGGATGCCCGACGCGCCGCGCATCGTCGGCAAGACCGACGAGCGGGGGAACCCGCTGGTCTCCCCCGTCGCCGAACTCGACACCGACCGGGTCGCCGCCGTGCTGGCCCGGCGCCTCGGCGAGGAGCACGGCGTGCCGGAGGCCCAGAGGTGGGCGGCGGAACCGCACGGCGGCGCTGCGCCTGGATCGCCCGCCCTGCTCCCCCTGGCGGCGCGGACCCCGTACTTCTGCTCCGGCTGCCCGCACAACACCTCGACGCTGTCTCCTGATGGCGCGCTCATCGGCGGCGGGATCGGCTGCCACACGCTTGTGCTCATGGTCGACGAGTCGCGCGTCGGGCACTACACCGGGATCACGCAGATGGGCGGCGAGGGCGCCCAATGGCTTGGCCTGCGGCACTTCGTCGCCGAGGACCACTTCCTGCAAAACATCGGCGACGGCACCCTCACCCACTCGGGCAGCCTAGCGATCCGGGCGGCGGTGGACGCGGGAGCGAACATCACGTACAAGATCCTTTACAACCATGCGGTCGCCATGACCGGGGGGCAGGACCCCGCGGGCGGGTTCTCCCTGGACCGCCTCGTCCGCCTGCTGCTCGCCGAGGGGGTCGCCCGCGTCGCGATCACCACCGACGACCCGGTCCGGACGCGGGCCCACGATCTGCCGCGCGACGTCGCCGTCCGCCCGCGCGAGGACATCGTGGCGCTGCAGCGCGACCTCGCGCAGACGCCCGGCGTGACCGTGCTGATCCACGACCAGCCGTGCGCCACCGAGCTGCGCCGCCGCCGCACCCGCGGGACCGCCCCGCCCCCGGCGCACCGCATCATGATCGACGAGCGGATCTGCGAGGGCTGCGGCGACTGCGCTGCCGCCTCCAACTGCCTGTCCGTGCGGCCCGTCGAGACGGAGTACGGACAAAAGCGCCGCATCCACCAATCGTCGTGCGTGGTCGACGCCACCTGCGTGCGCGGCGACTGCCCGTCGTTTCTGCGGGTCACGATCGGGGCCCGACCGCCCGCGACCGCACCGGAGCTGGCCGGGGACGACCTGCCGGAACCGCCCGGCCACGCCTCGCAGGAACCGGCCAGGAACGACCTGTCGGAGCCGCCCGGCCACTCGTCGCAGGAGCCGGCGGTGGACGCCCAGGGCGCGGAGGTCACCAGCGCCGAGGCCACCAGCAGGGAGTCCGCCAGCGCGGAGGGCACCGATTTCGCCCTGCGGATCACCGGCATCGGCGGGGCAGGGGTGGTCACCGCCGCGCAGATCCTGGCGACCGCCGCCACGATCGCCGGGCGCAGCGTGCGCGCCGTGCACCAGACCGGTCTGGCCCAAAAAGGCGGCGCCGTGGTCTCCGACGTGCGCCTCACCGATGCGGACACGCCCGGGAAGGTCCCCGCCGGCGGCGCCGACCTCTTCATCGCGGCCGACGCCCTGGTCGCGGCCGACCCCGCGTACCTGACGGCGGCCTCCCCGGAGCGGACCCTGCTCCTCCAGAACACGGCCCGGGTGCCCACCGGTCAGATGGTGCTCGACGGCGCCCGACCCTACCCCGGCGCGCAGGTCGACGCGCGGCTCGCCGCCGCGAGCGCCCGCCGCATTCCGCTGGACGCCGCGACCCTGACCGTCGACCTGTTCGGCGACGAGCAACCCGCGATCCTGCTCATGCTCGGCGCGGCCTACCAGCTGGGCGCACTCCCGGTCCCGGCGACCGCCCTGGAGCGCGCGATCGCGCTCAACGGCGCCGGCCGGCACGTCAACACCCAGGCGTTCCGGCGGGGCCGCCAATTCGTCGCCGACCCCGGGGGTTTGAGGCGCACGCTGGCCGCCCTGCGCGTGGGTTCCCAGTCCGTGGAACCCCAGTGCGTGGAACCCCAGTGCGTGGAACCCGGGCCAGTAGAACACCGGCCCGCGGACCTCGACTCCCTCGTCGAGGCCCGGGCGCGGGACCTGTCGGACTATCAAGACGAGCGGTACGCGCAGCGGTATCGCGCGCTGGTCGCCACCGTGCGCGACGCCGAGGCGGACGCCGTGCCGGGTGAGCACGCTCTCGCCGAGGCGGTGGCCCGGTACGCGTACAAGCTCATGGCCTTCAAGGACGAGTACGAGGTGGCGCGGCTGCTCCTCGACGACGAGGTGCCCGCCCGCGTGGCCCGAGAGTTCGGCCCCGACGCCACGTACGAGGTGCTCCTGCACCCGCCGGCGCTGCGCGCGCTCGGCGCCACGTCGAAGATCCCGTTCGGGCCCCGCTCGCGCACCCTGTGGCGCGGGTTGCACGCCGTCCGGCGGCTGCGCGGGACCATCGCGGATCCCTTCGGGCACACGCGGGTGCGGCGCGTCGAACGGGCGCTGATCACGGAGTACGAGGACGTCGTGCGCTTGCTCCTATCTGGCCTAACGCCGCACACCCATGAGGGCGCGGTAGAGATCGCGTCGCTGCCGGACCTGGTCCGCGGCTACGAGCAGGTGAAGCTCGAGGCGGTGACGCGGTACCGCCACGAGCTCCGGCGCGCCCTGCGGGCGTACCCCCTTCGAACCACCCGGCAGCCGACACCCGGCGGATGAGGGGCTGCTCCCCGCCCACGCGAGCCGACGTCAGCGGCCCTGGAACGCGTCCAGCGCCACGCCGAGCGCGGCGGCCAGCCGCCAGTCCATCGGGCGCCCGTCGATCGCGGGCGGCAAGGCGATCCGATACTCGTCGCGCACCCGCAGCTGCCGCTCGCTCGACATCACCAGGTCGCCGCCGTCGGTCTTGAAGTCGAAGTGGAACTGCCACGGCACGGCCTCGAGGAGGCCTCCGATGATCGGCAGCATGCCGCCGAACCGGCGGATGAGGGCGATCTTCCCGCTGCGCTCGCGGCCGGTCGCGGTCAGGTCCGGCGCCTCCACCTCCCAGGTGGAGTTGAGCAGCGACTTGGCGGCGTCCTTGCGGAACGTCCCGATCGGCCGACCGTCGACGTCGAAGACATCGGAGGTGGCCGCCATGTCCAGGATCTGGCGCGACTTGAACGAGAAGATCAGCTGCCGCGCCGCGGTGTCGGCGAAGAACTGCACCTCCTCGCGCAGCCGCATCTTCTTCTGCTCGGCGAACGCGATCAGCGGCCCGATGTTGCCGGCCTCGTCGAGGGGGTGGATGGAGTACTGGTTGGTGATCAGCGTGATCTTCTGGCGCATCATCAGCCCCGGATACGGCGGCTGCAGTCGTCCTGGTGCTCCCGGTCCCGGATCCATTCCCTGGGTGGTCATGGCCCGGATTGTGTCACGCTGCCCACCCTCCGGCTCGCTGGGAGGTCGGCGGGGGCGGGGGCGGGTACGTTGGAGCCCAAACCCTCGTCCGGAAGGGGACTCCTATGCGGCCACTGACCAGCACGGAGCGGATCTTCCTGCGGCTGGAGCGCCGCGGTTACCCCATCGACGTCGTGGGGATCACGGTCCTGGAGCCCCACGAGGACGGGCCGGTCCCCTTCCGGACCGTGTACGAGCGGATGGACCGGGCCACCACCTTGGCCCCACACCTGAGCCGACGGCTCAGCCAAGCCCCGCTCGGCATCGGGGAAGACCACTGGATCGAAGCGGAGGACTTCGATCTGGACGAGCACGTCCACCACGTCGAGTGCCCGGAACCGGGCGACGAGCGGGCCCTGCTCGATCTGATGCTGGACATCTGCGACGAGCCGCTCGACCGCCGCAGACCGCTGTGGGCGTGCTGGTATGTGACGGGGATGCGCGACGGGCGCACCGCCCTGGTGCTCCGGGGCCACCACGCGCTCATGGACGGCCTCGGCTTCATGAATCTTTACAAGCACGTCTTCGACGCCGACGAGTACGGCACCCCGCCCGGCGAGCGGGAGGAGGTGGACTTCGCCCCGCTGGAGGAGGCGATCGGCACCTACATCGGCCCGGAGGCTCGGACCGTCGGCGAGAAGGAGCCCTCCGCGGCCCTGCGGGCCGTGTACGAGGTGCCCGAGCGGTTCGCGCACACCGCGGTGACGACCTCCCGGATTGCGCGGACGATCGCCGGCGGCGTCCCGTCGTTGGTGACCGGGGCGGCGGGCACGGTGGTCCGCAAGGTCGGCGATGCCCTGGCCACGCAGGAGAGCTCCGACGCCGATGAAGGGCAAGGGACTCGTACGGTCTCCGCGGCGCAGACCGACTCGGGCAGCGCGACCGAGACCACCCCGGCCACGACCGGCACAAACGCGACCGGCGCGTCTCCCCGCGAGACAGCCCGGTGGCGGCGGCTCCCCAAGCTGCCGCACTTCATCCCCTCCCCCACCGACCACCCGCCGGTGACCCGGTTCCAGGCGCACGTCACCGACACGACGAAGTCGTTCGCGGTCGCGACCGTCACGCTGGCCGACATCGAGACGGCCCGCAGCTGCTGCCCCGGCGCCACCGTGAACGACGTGATCCTGGCCATGGTGACCGGGGCGTTGCGCCGCTACCTGGACGGCCACGGCGAGCTGCCGGACGAACCGCTGCTCACCACCTGCCCGGTCAGCGTGCGTCAGGACTCCGGCAGCGGCGGCAACGCGTTCACGACGATCTGGGTGGAGCTGCCGGTCCACCTGGCCGACCCGCTGGAGCGTCTGTCCGCCGTGCACGCGGGGGCGAACCGGTCCAAGAGCGGCGTCCACGCCTCCAGCCGTTCCTGGGACGTGCTCGCCGACGTGGGCGACCTGTTCCTGCCGGGCGTGGTGTCGGCCGCGATGGCGTTCGCCGGCTCCAAGGTGTTCACGAAGTTCCCGCCGACGCTCAACCTGTCGGTCTCGACGCTGCGCGGGTCCCCCGAGCCGCTCTACCTGGCGCGCCGCCGGGCGGAGCATCTCTACGCCCGCACGATCGTGTGCCCGCCGGTCCACCTGTTCATCCACGCGATCACGTACGCGGGCCACGCCGACCTCGGCGTCCTGTCGCTGCGCCAGCTCCTGCCCGACCCCGACACCCTGGCGGAGGGGCTCAAGAGTGAGCTGGAGCTCCTGGTGGAGCGCGCGCCCACCCGTTAGAACGTACGCGCGTGCAGAGTGGGCTCGCCGTCGTGACGTCTCTCGCTATCGTGACGTCTCATGAACCTCGAGAAGGTGATCTTCGGGTTCTTCGTGATGCTCGCCGCGACGCTGAACTTCGGGTTCTTCGTCGGCGACATCAGTAACCCGCACCTGCACAACCCTGGCGAGCTCTACACCGCGCTGGTGGTCAACGTCGTCGCGTTGGTCCTGAAGTTTGGGGACCGCACCCAGATGGGCGCCATCCATCTGGCGACCAGCCTCGTGGCCGTCCTGCAGCTCGCCGTCTCCGCGGCGGTCTACGTCTACGCGACGCAGTGGGTCGCGGAGGGGCTCACGCCGGACCTGATCGCCACGGTGGTGTCGCTGTCCGGCGGCGCCTTGCTGGCCAACCTGGTCTCGGTCACCCTCCTCGTGGTCGAGACCGCCTCCTTCCAGCGACGCTGAGGGCCCGCCGGTCATGGCCAACCTGTTGATGTTGCTGCTGGCCCGCGGCGCCGACCGCCGGCGGGGCGGCCGGCGGGATCTCGCCGCGCAGCTCCCTCGGGAGGCGCCGTCGACGGACGCGTTCTTCATGGTCCTGCGCCGGATACGGGTCCCGCTGCTGATCTTCGTCGGCGTCTTCTCGGTGTCGACGTTCGGGCTCACGCTGATGCCGGGCCTCGACGAGCAGGGAAACCCGACGACGCTCAGCCCGTTCGACGCGTTCTACTTCATCATGTACACGGCCACCACGATCGGCTACGGCGAGATCGTGCCGCTCACCACGCCGCAGCGGATGTGGCTGACGATGACGATCTTCTCGCTCGTGGTGTGCTGGGCGGTCATGATTGCGGCCATCGTCGCCATGGTCCACGAGGAGATGTTCCAGGAGGCCTGGGCCACGCAACGGTTCCGGCGCAGGGTGACCCGCCTGCGCGAAGAGTTCGTCATCCTCGCGGGGTACGGGGAGACCGGCAAGCAGGTCGCGGCCGAACTCGACGCCGCCGGGCGCCGGATCGTGGTGCTGGACGTCCGGCAACAGCGCATCGATCGGCTCGGCGTCGACCAACTGCACGCCGACGCCCCCGGCCTGGCGGCCAACGCCGCGTTGCCGGGGGTGCTCGGCCTCGCGGGCCTCCCGAGCAAGTACTGCCGCGGGATCCTCGCGCTCACCAGCAGCGACGAGACGAACCTGGCGATCGTGATGTGTGCCCGCCTGCTGCGCCCCGAGGTGCCCGTGATCGCCCGCTGCCAGCACCGGGGCGTCGTCGAGCGGATGCGCGACTTCGGCGCCGACGCGGTGATCAACCCGGGCGATCGGTACGGCAGCTACCTGGTGCTCGCGCTCTACCGCCCCAACGTCTACCGCCTGATGACGTGGCTGATGGCCGGCCCCCGCGTCCCCCTCCCGCAGGTGACCGGGCACCTGGCCGAGGGGCCCTGGGTGGTCGCCGCGGACGGCGAGTTCGGCGACGAGGTGGCCGCCGACCTGACCGACGCGGGGCTCGACGTCACGATCGTGGATCCCCGCCGGGGACACCCAGACGTCAGCCGGGCCGTGGGGTTCGTGGCCGGCACCGACTCCGACAGCTTCAACCTCGCGCTGGCGGAGCACGCCCGGATCGGCCGCGAGGACCTGTTCGTGGTCGTGCGGCAAAAGCGCGACCAACTCCGGGCGCTCATCGAGGCCCTCGACATCGACGCCACCTACATCCCCACCGACGTGGTGGCCAACGAAGCGCTCGCCCGCATCGTGACCCCGGTGTTCTGGAGCTTCGTCGAGCACGCCACCGCGCAGGACGACGCGTGGGCCAAGGCCCTGCTGGACCGGATCGTCGAGCGCTGCGGGACGTACGGGCCGCACCGCCGCGTCGTGCGGATCGGTCCCCGGACCACCCCCGCGGCGAGCCGCTGGCTGGTGCACGGGCAGCTGAAGTTGCGCCACCTCCTCGCCGAGCCCGACGACCCCGAGGCCACGCTGCGCGCCCTGGCGCTGCTCGTCGTCCGGCGCGGCACGACGATTTTCGCCCCAGAGGACGACTTCGACGTCCACCACGGCGACCAGATCTTGTTCCTGGGGCGCCGGGCGGCCCTGGACATGATGAGCCGGACCCTCGACTACGACGCCGCGCTTGAATACGTGGTGACCGGCCGGCAGGTCCCGTGGACGCTGCTCGGTCGCATCCTCACGGGCCGACGCACGACCCCGTACAAGGCGAAGAAGGCCGCCAAGCGCGCCGGCTGACCGCCTGGTCGGAGTCGCGCCGGGTGACTGCCTGATAGGAGTACGAAAGCGTCGCCGCCCCCGTGGCCCCGGGGACCGCCTGGTGGGTGTACGCGGACGTCGCAGCCACCGTGGCCCCGGCGCCTTGGGGCTACTCAGGCACTACCACCGGATCGTGCCCCGCGATGATTCGGCATAACCTGGAGCATGGCGACCGTCCGTCCCCCGGCCGTGGCCGGGCTGTTCTATCCCGCCGACCCCGACGAGCTGGCCGCGACGGTCGACGAGATGCTCACGCAGGCCGAGCGAGCGCTGGCCGCCGCCGAGGATCAGGGCCCCGCGGGGGATCTGGGCGCCCACCGCGCGCCGAAGGCGGTCATCGCGCCGCACGCGGGGTACGTGTACTCGGGATCGACCGCCGCCCTCGCGTACGCGCTCCTTCGCCCCCACCGCGACGAGATCCGCCGCGTCGTCCTCCTCGGGCCCACCCACCGCGTCGCCTGCTGGGGGCTGGCGCACCCGCAGGCCGACGCGTTCGCCACGCCGCTCGGCATGGTGCCGGTCGAGCGCCCGAGCCGCGACGTGCCGCACGTGGTCCACTCGGCGCGGGTGCACGAGCAGGAGCACTCCCTGGAGGTGCACGTGCCGTTCCTGCAGCGAGCGCTCGGCGACTTCACGCTGGCGCCGTACGCGGTCGGACAGGCCGAGCCGGAAGACGTGGCCGACGCGCTCGAAGCGCTCTGGGGCGGACCGGAGACGGTGATCGTGGTGAGCTCCGACCTGTCGCACTTCCACGCGTACGACGCAGCGCAGCGCATCGACACCGAGACGGTCGGCGCGATCCTGGCCGCCCGCGGGCCGCTGGACCACGAGCAGGCCTGCGGGGCCACACCGATCAACGGCCTGATGCTGGCCGCGCAGCGGCACGGCCTGGCCCCGGTTCTGCTCGGCATGTGCAACTCCGGCGACACGGCGGGAGATCCGCGGCGAGTGGTCGGGTACGCGTCGGTGGCCTATGCGCAGGCCGCGAGGGCGGCATGACCGTACGGACCGGCGTGGGCACGTCGTCGCGCGGCGAGGAGGATCGCGGGGCGGTCCTCCTCGCGCTCGCCCGGGACGCGATCGCCCAGTCGCTGGGCCTCGATAACGGTGTTGCGTCGCCGGATAAGCCGGTCACTGCCCCTGATGTCGACCCGCTCGGTGTCGCGAGCCTCGGAGCCGAGTGCCAGGACGTCGCAGGGCATCCCTGGTTGGAGGCGGCGGGCGCGTGCTTCGTGACCCTGCACCTGCGGTCGCGCCAGGCGCAGAACTTGCGCGGCTGCATCGGCACCATCGACCCGTACCGGTCCCTCCTGGACGACGTGCGCGGCAACGCGACGTCCGCGGCGTTCCAGGACCCCCGCTTCCCCCCGCTGCAGCGCGCCGAGTACTCGCGCCTGCACGTCGAGGTGTCGGAGCTGTCCCCGCGTGAGCAGCTGGGCTATCGCGACCGGGCCGACCTGGTCGCCCAGCTGCGACCCGGCGTCGATGGGGTCATGCTGGCGTATGACGGCCGGCGCGGGACGTACCTGCCGCAGGTCTGGGAGCACCTGCCCGACCCGGACGCGTTCCTGGCATCCCTGGTAGTCAAGGCCCGCCTGCCGGCCGACTTCTGGTCGGACGACATCGAGGCGTGGCGCTACACGGTGACGGCGTACGAGGAGTGAGCGGGAGGCGGTCGACGTGACCGAGGATCGGCGGTTCGAGGATCGAGCGTTCGACGATGGAGCGTTCGACGACGCCTACCCCGCCCGGTACTGGCACGAGCTGCCGGACGGGCGACTCCAATGCGACGTGTGCCCCCGCGAGTGCGCGCTCGCCGAGGGTCAGCGCGGGTTCTGCTTCGTCCGAGGCCGGTTCGACGATCGGCTGGTGCTGACGACGTACGGGAGGTCGTCGGGCTTCTGCATCGACCCGATCGAAAAGAAGCCCCTGAACCACTTCCACCCCGGAACCTCGGTGCTGTCGTTCGGGACGGCCGGCTGCAACCTGGGGTGCAAGTTCTGCCAGAACCATGAGATCTCGAAGGCGCGCCAGATGGACGCGCTGATGGACATCGCGGGGCCCGCGGACATCGCGTCGGCGGCCGCCGCCTGCGGTTCGCGCAGCGTGGCCTTCACGTACAACGACCCGGTCATCTTCACCGAGTACGCGATCGACACCGCGTTAGCCTGCCGCCAGGCTGGGCTGCTGACGGTCGCCGTGACGGCGGGCTACGTGCAGGGGCAGGCGCGCGCCGACTTCTTCGCCGTGATGGACGCCGCCAACGTCGACCTCAAGGGCTTTACCCCGGGCTTCTACCGGCAGCTCACCGGCGGGGACCTCGCGGCGGTGCAGGACACGCTGGTCTATCTCGTGCACGACACCGACGTCTGGGTCGAGGTCACCACGTTGGTGATCCCGGGAGCGAACGACAGCGATGCCGAGCTGCGCGACCAGGCCCGCTGGATGGTCCGCGAGCTCGGGCCGGACGTGCCGCTCCACTTCTCCGCGTTCCACCCCGACCACCGGATGCAGGACACCCCGCGCACGCCGCTCACGACGCTGGTGCGCGCGCGGAACATCGCGCTCCAGGAGGGGGTCCGCTACGTCTACACCGGCAACGTGCATCACCGCGACGGCGACGTGACGAGATGCCACGCCTGCGAGCGTGAGCTGATCGTGCGGGACTGGTACGCCATCGAGCGGTACGACCTGACCCCCGACGGCCGATGCCCCGGGTGCCGCACGGCGATCCCGGGGCGGTTCGACGCCGAGGCCGGCGACTTCGGCCCCCGCCGCATCCCGGTCCGCATCGACGTCCGCTGACTGGTCCACTGACTGTTCGTGAGCATCTTCCTGTTCGTCAGCATCTTCGGGGTGATTTGTCCCGCGTTCTTTTATAGGCTGAGCGGAAGATTTCCCTGCGGCACCACCACCAGTCCGGCACCAAGAATCAGAAGGCGCGACATGTCGTACCGATTGACGTTCAGACGACCCGGCGAACTCATGATGATCATCAGAAAGTACAGAATCGAGGTCGACGGCAAGCCCGTTGCTTCCCTGGCGCGTTCCAAGGAGGTGGGCGTGACCGTGTCCGACGGCACCCACGTCGTCACTGCCTGCATCGACTGGGTCCGCAGCGAACCGTTCATGGTCGAAGGAAAGGACGGGCAAGACATTGTCTTGGAGATCTCCGGGGATAACCCCTTCGGGATCCTCTCCAGCCAGGATTACTTCAAGATCAAGACAGTAGCGGCGTAGGCGCGAACCCGGCGGGACGGGCACGTCGGCTTGCCGCGCGCGCTCTGAACATCTGGTGAACTCTCGTTCAAACAGGGCTTGGTCGGCCCCGTGAGGATCCAGCCGGAAGCCCGGCCCGCTCAGCCCTTGGCCTTCCGGTCCACGGCAAAAGTGATGTAGATCACATTGCTCGGCACGGCTGGACCGTTACGGATTCGCCTGCGCGGCAACGCAGTTGACTCCCCATGTCGACTCGTTCGAATCTCGGTGCGGGACAGGGGCGCTCACCATCGACGGCAGTGGCCTATCGAACGCCTGTTCGATAGAATGTGGTCATGTTCCAGACCTTCGGCCACGGCCCCCAGGGCGGGGGCGAACCGGCGCGGGAGGGCGCCTGGTCGACGAGTCGTCCCCTGGCCGAACAGGCGGGTGGCGCGGGGCAGTGTTCTTCGGGGCAGCTGCGGCCTTCCGTAGAGCAGCAGTCGGGTGCGGGGCAGCAGTCGTCGACGGAGCAGCCGTCCGGTGCGACCGTGCAGTCTTCGACGGAGCAGCCGTCGGGTGCGACCGTGCAGTCTTCGACGGGTGAGTCTCCTGCGGGTGAGCAGGCATTTCTGCCCGGCGGCGTGGGCCTGGCGGATGGTGCGCGGTTGGTCGAGAGCCTCCGTGAGGTGCGAGAGGCGTTGGGCCAGGTGGTGGATGT
>JBDIAS010000011.1:0-40977 GCA_039812465.1 Austwickia sp.
TCCCGGTTCACGGTCTGGTTGCCGCGGCTCGACGTCGAGCCGACCGTCCCGGCGCCTGCGCCCCCTCGGGGCCGCTCGACCGGGGCGGCCGGGGAGGTCCCCGAGATCCACGAGGTGCCGCCGGCGGGTGATCCCCTGCGGCAGGAGGCGCTCGCGGCCGGCCCGGGCGGGAGTTCCCACCTGCCGTAGACTGCCTCCTCGTGGCTACCGACTTTCCCGCCGAGATCAAGGACCTGCGATCGACGATGGCGTCGGTTCGCGCCGTCACGGACGTGGATCGGTTGAAGGCGCAGATCACGGAGCTGGAGGGCGCGGCGAGCGCCCCGGACCTGTGGGATGACCAGGAGAACGCGCAGGCCGTCACCAGCCGCCTGTCGCGGGCCACCTCCGAGCTGGAGCGCATCGTAGGGATGGACGCGCGGATCGACGACCTGGAGGTCCTCGCGGAGATGGGCCTCGAGGCCGACGACGCGGAGACGATCGCCGAGGCGGAGGCAGAGCTGAGCGCGGTGCGTGCGGCCGTCGGCGAGCTGGAGGTTCGCACGCTGCTGGCCGGGGAGTACGACGAGCGGGAGGCCGTCGTCACGATCCGTGCTGGCGCGGGAGGGGTCGACGCCGCGGATTTCGCGGAGATGCTGCTGCGGATGTACCTGCGCTGGGCGGAGCGCCACGATTACCCGACGGCGGTCCTCGACACCTCGTACGCGGAGGAGGCGGGGCTGAAGTCGGCGACGTTCGAGGTGAAGGTGCCGTACGCGTACGGTCACCTGGCGGTCGAAGCGGGTACGCACCGGCTGGTGCGGATCAGCCCGTTCGACAACCAGGGTCGGCGGCAAACCAGCTTCGCGGCGGTCGAGGTGATCCCGTTGATCGAGCAGACCGACCACATCGAGATCCCGGAGAACGAGATCAAGGTGGACGTGTTCCGGTCTTCGGGGCCCGGCGGGCAGAGCGTGAACACGACGGACTCGGCGGTGCGGATGACCCACCTGCCGACCGGCATCGTCGTGTCGATGCAAAACGAGAAGTCCCAGATCCAGAACCGCGCGGCGGCCCTGCGCGTGTTGCAGTCCCGACTGCTCCTGTTGCGTCAGGAGGAGGAGGCTGCGGCCAAGAAGGAGTTGGCGGGGACGATCACGGCCTCGTGGGGGGACCAGATGCGCAGCTATGTGCTGCACCCCTACCAGATGGTGAAGGACCTGCGCACCGAGCACGAGGTCGGCAACACCTCAGGCGTGTTCGACGGCGACATCGATCGGTTCCTGGAGGAGGGCATCCGCTGGAAGCGTGCCCAGGAGCGCAGCGAGGGGTGAGCTTGCGAGCCCCGCTGCTCGCGACCATCTGACTCGGAGCGCAGCGAGGGGTGAGCTTGCGAGCCCCGCTGCTCGCGACCATCTGACTCGGAGCGCAGCGAGGGGTGAGCGGGGTGGTCTACCCGGCCCACTCGATCAGGGCCTGACCGCCCTGGACCGCGTCTCCGACGGACACCTCGACGCGAGCCACGGTGCCGTCCGCGGGCGCGGTGATCTCCGTCTCCATCTTCATGGCCTCCAGGACCACGACCGTGTCCCCGCCCTTGACGGCGTCACCCTCGGCGACGAGGACCTTCACCACCGTGCCGGAGATCGGCGCGGTCAAGGCGTTGCTGGAGGTCGCCGGCGCCTTCGCGGCGGTGGGGGTGATCCCGTACGCGGACGTGCCACCGACCAGCAGCGCGCCGATGTCAGGTCGGGGCTCTTGGGCGACCTCGACTTCGACGTCGTAGTCGATGCCGTTCACGCTCACCTTCAGCTTCATGTCGTGGGTTCTCCTAGCGGATCGCGTGCGAGTGGTGGACGTCGGTGCGGCCTTGGCTCGCCCAGGAGGACTGCCGGCGCAGGTGCACCTGCTTGATCGTGGCGCGGTGGCCGAGGTATGCGGCGCACGCGGCGCTGATCGCGAGCAGAACGTCCTGCGGGATCTCGTCCTGGGGATGGAACGCGTCCATCCGGGACTCCAGGAAACTCAGCCGCTCGGCGAGCGCGGCCACCTGGGTGCGCAACTCCTCCACGGACGCGTCGGCGGGGGTCTCGCCCATGTCGTCTCCTTCCCGGCACGGTGCGGCCGGTCGAGTGTTCGGTCGAGTGGAAGGCTCGGTCGAAAGCGGGCGGCTCGTTAGAGCGGGATCAGGCCGTGCTTCTTGGGGGGTCGCTGGTCCCGCTTGGAGGACAGGACCTCCAGGGCGCGGGCGACGGCGAGCCGGGTCTGCGCGGGCTCGATGATGTCGTCGACGAGCCCGCGGGCGGCGGAGACGTACGGCGTGGAGAATGCCTCCCGGTAGAGGTCCACGAGTTCCTCCCGCTTGGACTGCGGGTCGTCGGCCTCGGAGATCTCCCTGCGGAAGACGACGCCGGCGGCGCCTTCCGCGCCCATGACCGCGATCTCGGCCGTCGGCCAGGCGAGGACGCGGTCGGCGCCGAGGTCCTTGCCGCACATCGCGAGGTAGGCGCCGCCGTACGCCTTCCGCAGCACCACGGTGACCTTCGGCACGGTGGAGGCGGAGTAGGCGAAGAGCATCTTGGCGCCGTGCCGGATGATGCCGCCGTACTCCTGTTGCACTCCCGGCAGGAAGCCGGGCACGTCGACGAGGGTGACCAGCGGGATGTTGAAGGCATTGCAGAACCGGATGAACCGGGCGCCCTTGTCGGAGGAGTTGATGTCGAGGGCGCCGGACATGTGGTTGCTCTGGTTGGCGATGATGCCGACGGTGCGCCCGGTGATGCGGGCGAAGCCAATGACGATGTTCTTGGCGTAACCGGCCTGGACCTCCAGGAAGTCCTGGGAGTCCGCGATGCGCAAGATGACCTCGCGCACGTCGTAGGACTTCTTGGGGTCCTCGGGGATGACGCTCGTCAGGCCCTCGTCGGGCTCGACGTCGTCGTGTCCCTCGACGAAGGGGGGTTCCTCCATGTTGTTGCTGGGCAGGAAGCTCAGGAGCTTCTGCGCGATGAGCAGCGCCTGTTCGTCGGACTCGGCCACGAAGTGGGTCACCCCGGAGTGGCCCATGTGGGCCTGCGGCCCGCCGAGCGCCTCGCCGGTCACCTCCTCTCCGGTCACCGAGCGGATGACGTCGGGGCCGGTGATGAACATCCGGGACCCCTGGGTCTGGATGATGAAGTCGGTCAACGCGGGGGAGTAGACGGCGCCGCCGGCGCATGGACCGGCGATGATCGAGATCTGGGGGACGACGCCGGAGAGGGCGACGTTCTGGAAGAAGACCTTCCCGTAGCCCGACAGCGAGTCGATGCCCTCCTGCACGCGGGCGCCGCCGGAGTCGTTGATGAACACGAACGGGGTCCCGTTCTCCAGCGCCGCGCGCAGCGACTTGGCCACCTTGACCGAGTGCATCTCGCCCGCGGACCCGCCCGCGACCGAGAAGTCCTGGCTGGCGAAGTGGATGGGGCGCCCCATCACGAGGCCGGTGCCGGTGACCACACCGTCGGCGGGCATGACGGCCTCGTCCATCCCGAACAGGGTCGTACGGTGCTGCGCGAACAGCCCGATCTCCTCGAAGGTGCCGGGATCCAGCAGCTCACCGATCCGCTCCCGGGCGGTGAGCTTGCCCATCTCGTGCTGCTTGGCGTGCCGCTTTTCGCCGCCGCCCGCCTCCAGGGTGGCGCGCCGCTCGCGCAGCTCCGCGATCCGCTCTGTCATCGTCTTGCGCTGACCGGTCATGGCTCAGTGATCCTTCGCGCTCGTCGTCGTAAAAGTCGGGGGCGTGCTCTCAGGCGGGCTTCACGGCGACGGCGTGCGTGCGCCCGTCGATAGTGATCTGGTACTTGATCGGGCCGCGCACCGGGCCGGAGCCATTGCCGGCGGCCGCCGCTGCCTGCTCCGCCGCCAGGTCGGCGGGGTCCTTCGCCACGGATTTCGGCCCCTCCGGGCGGGAGGCGAAGAAGCCGCCGGCCACCTTGGGGAACATCGCGTAGGTCAGTACGTCTTCGTCGGACCCGTCGAACCCCGGGACCTTGAGCGCCTCGGCGCGCAGGTCGTCCCACTCGGCGCGGATGAGGTCGGCGGGACGGCAGGTGATGGGCTCCTTGCCGGTCTGCTCCTTGGCCTTGGCGACCACCTCGGGGTCGTACTGGCCCATGGTGTGCCCGTAGTAGCCGAGCATCAGGTCGGCGAACTCGGCGGTCAAGACCTTGTATGGGCCCATCAGCACGTTGAACACCGCCTGGGTGCCGACGATCTGGCTGGACGGGGTGACCAGCGGAGGGAAGCCCGCGGCTTCGCGCACCCGCGGGACCTCGTCGAGCACCTCGCGCAGCTTGTCACCGGCGCCCTGCTGCTTCAGCTGGGCTTCCATGTTGGAGATCATTCCGCCGGGGATCTGGCTGTCGAAGATGTCCGTGTCCACGGTGAAAGCGCTCATGAAGTGGCTGTACTTGGGCTTCACGCCCGCGAAGTGGTCCTTCACCCGGCGCAGCAGCGCCTTGTCGAGGTCGGCGACGAAGCCGGTGCCCTCCAGCATCTCCTGCAGCGACTCGGTCGGGTTGTGGCCGGGCCCGAGTGACATCGAGCTGATCGCGGTGTCCACGACATCGACGCCGGCCTCGATCGCCTTCATCAGCGACACCAGCGTGACCCCAGTCGTCGCGTGGCAGTGGATGTTGACCTGCATGTCCGGCATCTCGGACTTGATCGCGGACACGATGTCGAAGGCCGGCTGCGGCTTGAGCAGCGCCGCCATGTCCTTCACCGCCAGGGAGTCGGCCCCCATGTCGCGCAGCTGGCGCGCCAGGGTCACGTACCCGTCCACCGTGTGCAGCGGCGAGGTGGTGTAGCAGATCGTGCCCTGCGCGTGCTTGCCGGAACGCTTCACGGCGGCCATCGCGTGCTCGAGGTTGCGCGGGTCGTTGAGGGCGTCGAAGACCCGGAAGACGTCCATGCCGTTCTCGGCGGCCTTGGCCACGAACTGGTCGACGACGTCGTCTCCGTAGTGCCGGTAGCCGAGCAGGTTCTGTCCGCGCAGCAGCATCTGCAGGCGGCTGTTCGGCAGGAGCCTGCGGAAGGTCCGCAAGCGTTCCCACGGGTCCTCGTTGAG
Organism: Austwickia sp.; assembly: GCA_039812465.1. GTDB lineage: Bacteria > Actinomycetota > Actinomycetes > Actinomycetales > Dermatophilaceae > Austwickia. The sequence goes on from JBDIAS010000011.1 coordinate 5,087, forward strand.
GAACCGGATGCAGGCGTCGAAGGTGGCGCCTCCCCAGCACTCCACGCTCCAGTAGCCCGCCTGGTCGATGTCGGCACACGCGTCGACCATGTCCTCGATCGCCATGCGGGTGGCCATGAGGCTCTGATGCGCGTCGCGCAGGGCGAGTTCCGTCACACCGATGGTCCGCTCAGACGTCATGGTGCTCATGGTGTCACGCAGGTCACTTCCCCGGGGCGCGAGAGGGACGGCCAACTGCGGGCGAAACGCCGGACGGTCACGGCGTGAGCGCTCCGGCCGGCCTCTGGAGGCGAAGGGCGCCCTGGTCGCGGCGGGGGGTCGATGCCCGGTTGACCTGCGGCTTACGGGAGGCTGACGCTTCGGCAAAAACCTGGCGTCCACGCCGTCGCTCCCACGAAACTGGCTGTGTCGCAACAGGGTCAAGGGGCCCTCCTGCTTCGCCTCGGGCCGCGCGCGCCGTACCCTCGAACCCGACCGGCTCCGGAGCCGGCCCGCGCGACGCGTGCACGCGGCCTCCCCGGAGCACCTGCCAGGCACTCAGGAATCACTCCGATGATCAGCCTTTCCCACGTCACCAAGACGTACCGCAGGAACCCTCGGCCGGCGCTCGACGACGTCAGCCTCTCCCTCAAGGCCGGTGAGTTCGCGTTCCTCGTGGGTACGTCGGGGTCGGGCAAGACGACGCTGCTCCGGCTGCTGCTCTGCGAGGAGAAACCGACGTCGGGGACGGTCATGGTGGCCGGGCGCGACCTCGACTCGCTGCGCCGCCGGCAGGTGCCCCGCCTGCGCCGGGACATCGGCATGGTCTTCCAGGACTTCCGGCTGTTGCCCGACAAGACCGTCTTTCAGAACGTCGCGTACGTGATGCACGTGCTGGGCGCGAAGCGCGACCAGGTCGCCCGCGCGGTGCCGGAGTGCCTCGACCTCGTCGGGCTCGGGCGGATGGCCAAGCGGTTGCCACACGAGCTGTCCGGCGGGGAGCAGCAGCGGGTGGCGATCGCGCGCGCGGTGGTGAAGAAGCCGAAGCTGCTGCTGGCCGACGAGCCGACCGGCAACCTCGATCCGACGACGAGCCTGGAGATCGTGGGACTGCTCGACCGCATCCACGACCAGGGCACGACGGTGCTCGTGGCCACCCACGACGACGAGATCGTCAACCAACTGCGCCGTCGCGTCATCGAACTGGACGACGGGGCGCTCGTGCGCGACCAAGACCGCGGCGCCTACGGGAGGACCCGATGAGGCCGGGCTTCCTCCTCGCGGAGGCGTGGAACGGGTTGCGCCGCAGCACGTCGATGGCCATCTCGGTGGTCATCGTGACCGCCGTGACCCTGTTCTTCTTCGGGGTGGGCCTGCTGGCGCAGCGCCAGGTCGAGACCGCCAAGGGCTACTGGTACGACAAGGTCGAGGTCTCGATCTTCCTGTGCACCAAGAACTCCAGCGAGCCGACCTGCCACGGCGCCGCGGTGACACCGGCCCAGCAGGCCCAGATCGGCGCCGACCTGGAGGCGATGCGTCCCGTCGTCAAGAACGTGACCTTCGAGAGTCAGGACGAGGCGTACGCGCGGTTCAAGGAGCAGTTCACCAACCCGGCGTTCGCGGAAACCCCCCGGGAGGCGATCCCGGCGGCGTTCCGGGTGCAGCTGACCGACCCGGGGGACTACGACCAGATGTACACGGCCTTCACCGGCGCCCCCGGCGTCGCGTCGGTCAAGGACATCCGGGCGATCCTGGAGCCGCTCTTCAAGGTGATGGACTTCCTGCGACTCACCGCGTGGGGCCTCGCGGGCGTGATGCTGCTGTGCACGGTCTTGCTCACCGCCACCACGATCCGCCAGGTGGCGTGGACCCGGCGTCGGGAGACGGCCATCAAGCGCGTGGTCGGGGCGAGCAAGGCGGCGATCCAGCTTCCCTTCGTCATCGAGACCCTGCTGGCGGTCGTCCTCGGGGGAGTGCTGGCGGTGGGCGCGTTGTGGGTCCTCGTCCGGGTGGGGGTGAGCCAGCTGGCCACTCGCTTCCAGGACTTCCACTGGGTCGGCCTCGCCGACGTGTGGGCGGTGACGCCGTGGATGGCGGCGCTCGCCCTCGGCGTGGGGATCGTCGTCTCGTGGCTGGCGTTGGTGCGCTATGTCCGGGTGTAGCGGTCGGGGACGCGGGGGATACGGAGGATACGGAGGACGTCGGGCACGCGGACGACACCGGGCACACCCACCCGAGGGCGTGGGTCGGTCAGGTTCCGCGGCGGCCGGCCGATGGGAAACCTGCGCAGTGTCCGGCGATCTTGCATGCCGCGGCGACGTTGACGGGGGAGCGTCGCGCGGGCGTGTCACGCGCCGAGATCGTTCCGTGACCTCGTACCGTGAATTATGTCGCGATGTCCACCCGATGGGCAGAGTGCCTTAATTTGATTGTGCTCCAGTAGATTTCGTCAGCAAGTCCGGACATGACAAAGGTGGTTGCTTCGTGAGGATGCGCGCGTCAGGGGACCCCTACCCCCGCAGCCGCCGACTCTCCCGCGCGGTGTGCGGCCTCGCCTTGACGGCGGCGTTGATCGGGGCCGGGCCGATCGCGGGGACGGCCACCGCCGAAGACGGCTCCGGCTCCGTCGACTCCCAGCTCGACTCCTCGCGGGCCCGACTGGCGAACCTGTCCGCGAAATCGCAGGAGGCCGTGCTGGCCCTGGAAAAGACCCAGGGGCTGCTCGCGGTCGCCAAGGCCAACCTGGCCAGCGCCGAGGCGAGCGCCGCCGCGGCCCAGGCGCGCTCCACGCAGTTGGAGGGCGAGCTGGCCGCGGCCAAGAAGGAAGAGGCGGACGGGGTCGCCCGCATCAAGGCGATCGAGGCGCAGCAGGTCAAGAACACCGACATCCGCAACAACATCGCCCGCCAGGCGTACGAGGGCAGCGGGCTGGAGCGTCTCGCGGCGGTGCTCAACACCACCAAGGCGCAGGACCTGGCCGACAACATGTATGTCGTCGAGAAGGTCAACGACAACCAGAACGCCGTCCTCGGCGAGCTCGCCGCCAACCGCGCCTTGGCGGAGGAGGAGCAGCGCAAGCTCGAAGAGGTCCGGCGCAAGGCGGCCACGCTGGCGCTGCAGGCGCAGGCCGCCGTCGCGCAGGCGCAGGCCGCCCGCGACGAGGCCACGGCCACGCGCAACGAGCTGACCTCGCTGCAGAAGGCGCAGGCGGAGGCCGCGGCGGCCGTCGCCGCCCAGCGCTCTGAGGAGCAGGGTCGGCTCGACGCCCTGCAGGCCGAATCGGCGCGGATCCAGGCCCAGCTGGCCGCCCGGGTGGGCGCGCAGGGATCGCGGGGCTCCGACTCCGGCCCGCTGCGCGCCACGGGCCGGTTCGCGGTACCGGTGGGCGGGCCGTTCACCTCCGAGTTCGGCTACCGCATCAACCCCGTGCTCGGCTCCAGCGAGCTGCACTCCGGACTCGACATCGGCGCCTCGTGCGGGGCGCCCGTCTACGCGGCCGGCGCCGGGACGATCATCAGCGCCGGCTGGATCGGCGGCTACGGCAACTCGATCTGGATCGACCACGGCGGCGGCCTCGTCACCACGTACAACCACATGTCCGCCTACGTGCGCACCTCAGGGTCGGTGCAACAGGGCGACCTGATCGGGCGCGTCGGCACGACCGGCCTGTCGACCGGCTGCCACATGCACTGGGAGGTCCGCGCCAACGGCGTCCCGGTCAACCCCCGCGGCTGGTTCTGAGCCGACGCTCGCCCCGCGGCCCGCGCGGGTGGGAGCTCTCGCGCGCGGCTTCCCCGCCGGAAAGTCGGTGGGGACGTTCTGGCCCGTACGGGTACGGTGAACCGTTATGGCGAAGGACTCCGGCACCAAGGTCGTGGCGCGCAACCGCAAGGCGCGGCACGACTACCTGATCGAGTCGACCGTCGAGGCGGGGCTCGTGTTGCAGGGGACCGAGGTCAAGTCGCTGCGGGCCGGGCGGGCCTCGCTGGTCGACGGGTACGCCACGATCACCGACGGCGAGGCCTGGCTGGAAGGCGTGCACATCCCGGAGTACACCCAGGGCACCTGGACCAACCATTCCGCCCGGCGCAAGCGCAAGCTGCTGCTCCACCGCGAGGAGATCGCCAAGCTGGAGGCGAAGTCCCGCGAGGCCGGCCACACGCTGATCCCGCTGTCCCTCTACTTCAAGGAAGGGCGCGCCAAGGTCGAGATCGCGCTCGCGAAGGGCAAGAAGGAGTACGACAAGCGGCACGCCCTGCGCGAGCGCCAGGACCGCCTCGAGGCGGAGCGCAGCATGTCGCTTCGTCGGCACCGTTAGCCGCCCGGAGCCGCAGCGGTCGGGTGTCCTACTCCTCATTCCCGCCCCGTCCCGCCCGGCCCCGCGCGGTGGCTGCGCGGACTACGCTGCCAGGAGACCGCCCCGGAAGGCCCCGGTGGCCGAAGCGCGATGCCAGGACGTGGAAAGGGACGAGCCCATGACGCAGAACATCATCGAACCGCTCGACGAGGCCGGCTGCTGGGACCTGCTCGAGCAGCACGAGTTCGGGCGCCTGGCGTTCGCGGTCGCGAACGACCCGGACATCGTCCCCCTGAACTTCTGCGCCCGGGACCGCAAGCTCTACTTCCGCACCGGCGCCGGCAGCAAGCTGCTCGCCGTCACGATCAACAACAAGGTGGCCTTCGAGTTCGACGTGATCGAGGACGGGATCGCCAAGAGCGTGATCATCTACGGCACGGTGCGCGAGATGGACGACGAGACCGAGCGGGACTTCTTCGAGTCGCTGCCGCTGCGCCCGTGGGTGCCCACGCACAAGTACCACTACCTCGAGATCACCCCGAACGAGATCAACGGCCGCCTCTTCCACCTCGGTGAGATGGAAGAGGACTGAGCCCGACCCCGCTCCGCGAAAAGCTCGCGACGCTCGAGGAAGCCGCTCGCGGCCTCGACGAACGGCTCGCGGCCTGACGAAGTACTCGCGCGCGGCCGCCGGGAATGCCCTGGCGGCCGGGTTCGTTGTCCCGGTAGTCTGAAAGGCCGCGCTGCGGTCCTTCAGGTTGCTGCGGGACCGCAGATTGACAAGTGCACAGGGTGATGTGCCCCCACCGAGGGGGTGATCGGTTTCGACGGTGGTCGTCGTTCCAGGGGAAGCGGGTCGAGGATGCAGGGTTATCTCGTCAACGCTCCCAGCAAACCAATAGGTGCCGATTCCAAGCGCACCGACTTCGCCCTCGCCGCCTGAGCGAGCCTTCGAAGTCCGTCAGCCTGAGTTCGCTACTGGCTCAGTTCCTGGCGTCAGCTAGGTAGCTTGCTGCGTCGTCATGTCGGGGGGCGACGCGGGACTCTTACTCGACTGGGCCTGTCAGGGGACGTGTGCGCGCGAGCCCTGGGGCCGAGAAACTCCACAGCGCACTGCACCCGGAGAAGCCCTGGTAAGGCATCATCGGACGCGGGTTCGATTCCCGCCACCTCCACTTCGTGGGGCACGTCACCTTGTGCGCTGCGGCTCGTCCTGCGGGGCAGCTCGTCCACGGGTACGAGCGGCGCCTCCGGATACGCGCAGCGGGCACGCGATGAGCCGCCGACGCCGTGAGGCGCCGGCGGCTCATCGCGTCTTGTCGCGGTGGTCGTCTCGACGGGGTCGCCGTCTCGTCGGGGGACGGCGGTCGGTCAGTCGTCGGACGGCGGTCGGTCAGTCGTCGGGTTCGGCGGTCGGTCAGGCGGACGGCTGCGAGGGGTCGGACCCCGTGCCGTCGGACCCACCGCTGGATTCGCCGCCAGACGTCTGACCGGGTTCCTGGGCGGCACCGGATTCCTGGGCGGCGATCTCGGCGCGCACCGCGTCCATGTCGACGGCCCGCAGCTGCTCGATCACCGACTCCAGGGCGTTGGCCGGCAGCGCGCCCGGCTGGACGAACAGCAACACCCCGTCCCGGAACCCGAACACCGTCGGGATCGAGGTGATCTGCAGCTCGCCCGCCAGCTCCCGCTCGGCCTCCGTGTCGACCTTGGCGAACGTGATGTCGGAGTGCTTCTCGGACGCCGCTTCGTAGATCGGTGCGAACTGGCGACACGGTCCGCACCAGGACGCCCAGCAGTCGACCAGGACGATCCCGTCTTGGGTCACGGTCTGCGCGAAGTTGTCGGCGGTCAGTTCGATCGTCGTCATGCACCGGTCAACCCCTGGTACCCCGGGGCGTATTCCGCGCCGCGCCCGGCGTCTCGCGATGCGGGCGACGGCGCCGCCGGGGGCCCTCGACCGGCGGCCTAGGATGGTCCTGCAGCCGTGCGTCGCGCGGCGGCGTCGCGCTTCGCGACGCACCCGCCCCCTTGAATCACGGCAGGACGATCATGGCTTCCCCGAAATCCATACCGACGCGCAAAGCCCGCTGGACGAGCGCGCAGAAGAAGGCCCGGGCGCGACGCGTCTCCCGGGAGCAGGCCGAGCGCGGCGCCCCGCCGTGGGATCGACGGGGCCGCGGAGCGGCCGGGTCCTCGACCCCCGACCGATCGGATCGACGGGGCAGGCGGTGGGAGCGGCCGGCAGAGCCGGACCGCGGCGACCGGCGAGACGCCCGTGAGGCCGCCTCGGGTCCGCGCGCCTCGGATCCGCGAGGGACGTCGAACACGTACGCCCCGCGCAGGAACTCCTACGACCAGTCGCGGCGCGGGTATGACCAGGCGCGCGGCGGACGGGGCCGGCCCGATCGCGAGGACGGCTCGCGCGACCGGTTCGACGCCCCGCGGGGCCGCTGGGACCGAACCGCCCGCGATGGCCGTGATCGCGGTGATGGCCGTGGGGCCCGTCGTGAGTGGGATCGCTCCTCCCGTGATGCTCGTGATGAGCGTGGGGCGCGTCGTGAGTGGGATCGCCCCGAGCGCGACCGTCCCCGGACCGCCCGCGGCCCGCGACCGGCCGACCGCGGGGGCCGGCCCGCGAGGCACTTCGACCCGCACGCGGAACGACTGCGCAAGCAGGACCGCCCCGCGCTCGCGCGCCAGGACCGCGGCCCGGTCCAGGAGCCCGCGCCGACGGGACCCTTCGCGGACCTCGGCCTGCCGGGCCCCGTCGTGTCGCGACTCGCGCGGGACGGCATCACCGAGCCGTTCCCCATCCAGGCCGCGACGATCCCCGACGCGCTGGCCGGCCGCGACGTGTTGGGCAGGGGACAGACCGGGTCGGGGAAGACGCTGGCCTTCGGCCTGCCGATGCTCGTGCGCCTCGCCGGTGGGGAGAGGGCCCGCCCGTCCCGTCCGCGCGCGCTGGTACTCGTACCCACCCGCGAGCTCGCGCTGCAGGTGAGCGACGCGCTCTCGCCCATCGCGGACGTGCTCGGTCTGCGCCTGAAGCTGATCGCCGGCGGGTTGGCCTACGCGGGGCAGATCGCCGCCCTCCAGCGCGGGGTGGAGGTGCTGGTCGCGACGCCGGGGCGGCTCATCGACCTGATCGGGCAGGGCGAGGCGGCCCTGGACGACGTCTCGATCGCCGTGCTCGACGAGGCGGACCAGATGGCCGACCTGGGGTTCCTGCCCGAGGTCAGCGAAATCCTCGACCTCGTGCCCCCCGGCGGCCAGCGCATGTTGTTCTCCGCCACGCTCGACCGGGGCGTGGACGAGGTGGTGGAGCGCTACCTGGCCGAGCCGGTCGTGCACGCGACGGACGCCGGGACGGCCAGCGTCACGACGATGGAACACCACGTCCTGCTGGTGCAACCGCAGCACAAGAAGCTGGTGACCGCGCAGGTCACGCACCGCAAGGGGCGGACCATCGCGTTCGTGCGGACCAAGCTCGCCGCCGACCGGGTGGCCGAGGAGCTGCGGGCCCAGGGGGTGCACGCGCTCGCGCTGCACGGCGGCCTGCAGCAGGGCGCCCGCAACCGGGTATTGGCCGCGTTCCGGGACGGGAACCTGCCGGTCCTGGTGGCCACGGACGTGGCCGCACGCGGCATTCACGTGGACGACGTGTCGCTGGTGCTGCACGTCGATCCGCCGCTCGACGACAAGGCGTACGTGCACCGCGCGGGCCGCACGGCGCGGGCGGGGGAGAGCGGCGCGGTGGTCACCCTCGCGCTGCCGCACCAGCGCCGCCAGATGGCGCGCATCTGGGAGGCCGTGGGCGTCAGCGGCGAGCCGGTGGCCGTGACCCCGGGGGACGAGGCTCTGCAGGCGCTCGGCGCCCGTCGCACTCCCGGCGTGCCGGTGCCGGAGGACTGGTCCCGCCGGATCATGTCCCCGCCGCCGCGTCGCCGATTCGCCGGTCCGCGCCGCCCGTCGGGGCCGGGGCGACCAGGGCGCGCTGGACGGCCGGAGCGCTACTCCGGTCGGTCCAGCGCATGAGCCGCGGCGCGCTTGGGTAGCTCATCATCGTGGCCCCCTACCAAACCGGGAAGCTCCTCGTCGCCACGCCGAGGATCACGGAGCAGGTGTTTCGGCGCAGCGTGGTGCTGATGCTGCACCACGACGCCGCCGGAGCCCACGGCTTGGTGCTGAACAAGCCCCTCGGCGTGGACGTGGACGCCGTGCTGCCGGGCTGGTCCGCCCACCTGTCGAACCCGGCCGTCATGTTTCAGGGGGGCCCCGTCGGGCTGGACACCGCCTTCGGCCTCGCCTGGGCCACCGGCGAGACCTCCGGGGCGGGGGTGGAGCGCGTGTTCGGGACGATCGGAGTCGTCGACCTGGACGCGCCGCCCGAGCGGGTGAGCCCCCGGACCGCGGGCCTGCGGGTCTTCGTGGGCTACGCGGGCTGGGGCGCCGGCCAGCTCGAGCACGAGCTGGCCGAGGACAGCTGGTACGTCGTGGAGCCCAAGCCTTGGGACGCGTTCACAGGCGACCCGCACGAGCTCTGGCGGGACGTGCTGCGCCGGCAGCGCGGCCACCTGGCCTGGGTGGCCACCTTCCCCGACGACCCGGAGCAGAACTGACCGGAGCAGAACTGACCGGAGCAGAACTGACCGCAGCGCGGCCGGCCGGATCGCGGCCTCCCGCGAGGTGCATCACGCTGAAGCTCCTCAGGCGTCTCCGCGGGCCGGTCGCGCCGCACGCCACCCTTCGTACACTGAACGGCATGACCTCCCCGCGCGCCTCCTCCGCAGACCCGCACGACCCGATGGACCCGTACGGGCCCGGCGGACCGCTCGGCCCGCAGCGGGCCACCAGCGTGCTGGAGCGCGAGCAGACGGCGACCGACGCGCAGGTGTCGGAGCCGGGCGACCACGAGCGCTTCAGCCACTACGTGCGTAAGGAGAAGATCCTGTCGAGCGCGCTGGGCGGCACCCCGGTCGTGGCGCTGTGCGGCAAGGTCTGGGTGCCGGGGCGGGACCCGCAGCGGTTCCCGGTCTGCCCGGTGTGCAAGGAGATCTACCAGGGCCTCCAGCCGCCCTCCGACGGCGAGGAGTGAGCCCCGACACGCCGGGCGCGCCGGTCGTCCTGCGCCTTCACCCGTCCTGGACGGCCGCTGCCGGAACCGGAGAGGGGGCGTCGGCTACGGTGAGCGCGCCATGAGTACCGCTGCCGCCTCGCACCTGCCGCCTGCCTTCCCGACACGCGCCCCGTGGGGGACCGCGGGCAAACTGCGGGCCTGGCAGGAGGAGGCCCTCGCCGCGTATCTGAGGGCCGACGCCCGCGACTTCCTCGCCGTGGCGACGCCGGGCGCGGGGAAGACCACGTACGCGCTGCGCGTGGCGACCGAACTCCTGGATCGCGGCGTGATCCGACGGGTGACGGTCGTCGCGCCGACCGAGCACCTGAAAACCCAGTGGGCCGACGCGGCGGCGCGGGTGGGGATCCACCTGGACCCGGGCTTTTCCAACGGGGTCGGCGTCACGAGCAAGGACTACCACGGGATCGCGGTGACCTACGCGGGCGTGGCCAGCCGCCCGCAGCTGCACCGCCGGCGCACCCAGGACGTGCCGACCCTGGTCATCCTCGACGAGATCCATCACGGCGGCGACGCCCTGGCCTGGGGCGATGCGATCCGTGAGGCGTTCGAGCCGGCGGCGCGTCGGCTGGCCCTGACCGGCACCCCGTTCCGCAGCGACACCGCGCCGATCCCGTTCGTGCGCTACGAGGCCGACGATGAGGGACTGCGCCGATCGGCCAGCGATTACACGTACGGCTACGCCCGCGCGCTTTCCGACGGCGTCGTGCGACCGGTGATCTTCCTCGCCTACGGCGGCGAGATGCGCTGGCGCACCCGAGCGGGGGACGAGATCGCCGCGCGCCTCGGGGAGCCGCTGACGAAGTCCGCGACGGCCCAGGCCTGGCGCACCGCCCTGGACCCGGCGGGCGAGTGGATCCCCGCTGTGCTGGCCGCCGCCGACACCCGGCTGACACAGGTGCGCCGGCACGTGGCCGACGCCGGCGGGATGGTCATCGCGAGCAACAAGACGCAGGCGCGGGCGTACGCGCGGATCCTCTCCGAGATCACCGGCGAGCGACCCGTCGTCGTCCTGTCGGACGACCCGCGCGCGTCGGCGTCGATCGAGTCGTTCACGGACGGTGAGGCGCGGTGGTTGGTGGCGGTACGGATGGTCTCCGAGGGAGTCGACGTGCCGCGCCTCGCCGTCGGCGTCTACGCGACCGCCACCTCGACCCCGTTGTTCTTCGCCCAGGCGGTGGGCCGGTTCGTGCGGGCCCGCCGGCGCGGTGAGACCGCGAGCGTGTTCCTCCCGAGCGTCCCGGTGATCCTCGCGCACGCCGCCGCGCTGGAAGCGGAGCGTGACCACGTCCTGGACCGCGCCCCCGCCCCCGGCGAGGACCTGTGGGCGGCCGAGGACGCGCTGATCGCGCAGGCGCAGCGGGCGGTCGACTCCCCGAGCGCGGACGAGGCGCCGACCTTCGAGGCGCTGGGGTCGCAGGCGGCGCTGGACCACGTGCTGTTCGACGCCGAGCAGTACGGCTTCGGGGCGGAGGCGGGCTCCGCGGAGGAGGCCGAATACCTCGGGCTCCCCGGGCTGCTCGAGCCCGACCAGGTGGCGCACGTGCTGGCCGAGCAGCAGCGGCGCAGCGCTCGATCCCGCGGCCGCGGCACCCCGGGACGCGCCGCGACCGGCCACGGCGCGGCGGGACAGGGTTCTGCCGGAGGCGACGGGCACCGTGAGGTCGCCGCGCATCGGGCGCTCGCGGCGACCCGCAAGGAGCTGAACTCGCTGGTCTCCGCGTACGCCCGCAAGACGGGGGCGCCGCACGCGGTGGTCCACGCCGATCTGCGCCGCCAGTGCGGCGGCCCGACGCTCGACCGGGCCAGCCACGACGACGTGCAGCGCCGGATCGCCACGATCCGCAACTGGTTCGTCGGGCGGCGCTGAGCAGGCTGCGGCCTACGGCCCCGGCGCGGCGGGGACACGCGTCCAGCGGAGGGCCCCGCATGGAAGGATGGCGGCATGTCCACGCCCCCTCCCGGTTGGTACGACGACCCGGCGGCCTCGGGTCGGGTCCGCTACTGGAACGGCGTGGGCTGGACCGATCACGTGGCCGACCGGGACCAGGTCGTCGCCGGTCAGGCGGCGTCATCGGCGCCGCCGCAGCCAGCCCCACCGGCGGTCGTTCAGGCGCCCGAGCAACTCCGCCCGGGCGATCCTGGTGCCTCCCCGCCGACCGCAGCCGACGCCTCGCTCTCGACCGCGCCCGACGCCTCGGGGCCCACCGCGCCCGACGCCTCGGGGCCGACGGAGCCTGACGCGTCGGGCCCCACCGCGCCCGACGCGGATCCCGGCGCCGGGGTGTTCGGCCGCCCGGGCCCGACGCGGACCGCCGCCCCCGCAGCGAGCAGATCCCGGCGGCCGCGTACCTCCGACGGGACGCCGCTCGCACCCTGGTGGCGGCGACTGGTCGCCCGCATCCTCGACGAGTTCGTCTGCGGCATCCTCGGACTGCCGCTCATCCTGCCGGTCGTCTTCGCCCGCGGAGACGGCCTGTCGCGTTACCTCGACGCCGTCCGGGAGGCGTCCCTGGGCGGACGGTCTGTTCCCGTGGCCACCGACGACGTCGTGGCCACCGTGGCCATCCTCGGACTTCTAGGGGTTTTGGTCTATTTCACCTATGAGACGGTCGGGCTCGTGCGGTACGGGACGACGCTGGGCCGCAAGGCGATGCGGATCCGCGTGCGCCGCTGCGACCGCGGTCCGCTGAACCTGGAAGCCGTCTCGCGGCGCTCGGCCGTCAAGGTGGCCGGCCCCGTGGTGAGCGGGGCGCCCGGCATCGGCGACGCGGGGCTGTTCATCGTCCTGATCGACATCGGCCGCGGCCTGCTGGATCGCGGTCGCCGCACGGTCCACGACCTGGCCGGTGGCACCGAGGTCGTGCTGGAGGAACGGCCCGCGCGGGACGCTGGCTCGCGCCACTGAGGCCCCGCCCCTCAGAGCGGCCCCTCACCCGCCCCTCAGGCCCGCCCCTCGGGACCCGCCGCCGATAGCGTGCGAGGTGGGCTGGCGGTGATGTCGGCCACGACACACCGACACGGCTGCGCAGATCTACATAATCGCTGTGGCACCCTCGTGTCGAGGTCATTCGACGGGCGCGTGGCAGGGGCGCGAGGAGCGCCCGAGCGGGTGGCCCGTCGGCGAGACGGACGGGTGGGGTGAAGGCATCGTGACCGAGCTAACCGTCCGACTCCCCGTCTCCCCGACGGGGTCGAACGGCCCTTCGACGCGCAGCGCCCTGTCGGCGCCGAGCGGCGCGTCAACGCCGAGCGGCCCGGCGCGGAGTTCGTACCTCCCGGGGCTCGACGGGATCCGCGCGTTCGCCGTGCTCGCGGTGCTCGGCTACCACTTCGGGACGCCGGGGGCCATCGGTGGATTTCTCGGGGTGGACATCTTCTTCGTCCTGTCCGGGTATCTGATCTCCAGCCAGCTGTGGGCGCGGTGGTCGGTCGGGCGGGTCGACCTGCGGGGGTTCTGGCTGGCGCGGATCCGACGGCTGCTGCCGGCGGTGCTGGCGCTGATCGCCGGGTGCGTCGTCCTCATGCTGGCGTTCGAGCGGGCCCACCTCGGGGTGTTCGTGGGCGACGTGGGGGCGGCCGCCACGTACACGTCGAACTGGTGGTACATCCTCCACGAGCGCTCCTACTTCGAGAGCACGGGCCGCCCGCCGGTGCTGCAGCACCTGTGGTCGCTGGCCGTGGAGGAACAGTTCTACCTCTTCTGGCCCCTGGTCGTGGTCGCGGTGTTCGGCGGTGTGCCGCGTCTGCGGGCCCGCCGGCAGGTGTTGATGGGCGTCGCGCTGGTGGGGGCGCTGGCCTCGGCGCTCCTCATGGGCGTCGGCTCCGCCCTGGCGGACGTGCCCGGTCGCGGCGACCCCAGCCGGTGGTACTTCGGCACCGACTCGCACGCCATGGGACTGCTCGCCGGGGCGACGCTGGCCTTCGCGCGCGGAGGCGCCGGGTTCGGGCGGCTGATGCCCGCGCTAGTGCCCGCCACCCGCCGGGCCACGGTGACCGGCGTCGGCGCGCTAGCGGCCCTGGCGGCGGCGATCGCGCTGGTGGATGAGTACGCGACGTGGCTCTACCGGGTCGGTTTCCTCGCGGTCGCGGTGCTCGCCACGGTGCTGGTCGCGGTCGCCACGAGGCCCGGGCCGCTCGCCACCGCGTTCGCGTGGCGCCCGCTGCGCTACCTGGGTCGCCGCTCCTACGGGCTCTACCTGTGGCACTGGCCCGTCACGGTGTTCACCCGGCCCGAGCTCGACGTGCCGTTCGACGGGCTCCGCCTGCTCGTCCTCCGGGTCACGCTGACGCTGGTGCTGGCCGAGGTGAGCTACCGGCTCGTGGAGCGTCCGGTGCGGGCGCTCGGCTGGTCCGGCGCGCTCGCTCTGTGGCGGTCCTGGCGCCCGGGCGCGCTGACGACCGCGCGCTTGGACCCCTTGCGTCTCGCCGCCGCCCAGCTTGTCCTCGGCCTCTCGATCGCCATGGCGCTGCCGCCGCACCTGACGCTGCCGAACCCGTACGCTCCCTCCGCCGCGCGCGCCGCCGCCAGCGTCAAGGCCGTCCCGACGCTGAGCCCGGAGCACGTGTCCCGCCGCGAGGAACTGTCGCTGACCGTCTACGGCGACTCGGTCGCCGTCGGCGCGCGCCCGGGGCTGGAGCCCTTCGTCGGCACGCTGGACAGTCGAGCCCGCGAGGCCGAGCATTCCTGGGAGCTGCTGCCGGCGGTGGCCGCCGACGCCCGCGCGGGCCGCATCGGCGGGAACGTGGTGCTGATCCACACGGGTGACAACGGCCTGGTCCCTGAGGGCGATCTCCGCGCGGCGCTGGACGCCCTGCGGGACGTGCCCGTCGTGGTGCTGGTCACGCCGAAGGTCCCGCGGAGCTGGGAGCGGCGCGCGGTGAACACGATCCGCGCGGTGGTCCCGGACTACACGAACGTGCAACTCGCCGACTGGCACGAGGCCGCCCAGTCGCAATGGTTGACCGACGACGGCATCCACCTGGCCCCGGAGGGGCAGGAGGCGTACGCCCGCCTCGTGCTGTCTCGGGTCCCGGTGCCGCTCCCGGCCCCCTGACCTCCTGGCCCCTGATCGGTGCGGCGGACCCTGTCTGTCCCGCTACGCGGTCCCCGCCTCCCGTCCGCTACGCGGTCCCCGACAGCTCAACGCCCGCCTCGCGCAGCTGTGCCAGAGCCTTCGTGGTCGTCTCCGGCGCGACACCCGCCGTCAGGTCGAGGAGCACCCGGGTGCGCAGCCCGTGCGCGAGGGCGTCCAGCGCGGTCGCCCGCACGCAGTGGTCGGTGGCGATGCCCACGACGTCGACCTCGCGTACGCCGTTCTCCTCCAGCCACGTCGCGAGGTCCACCTCGCGGCCGTCCTCCTGCGCGCGGCCCTCGAAACCGCTGTACGCCGCCTCCCGGCGGCCCTTGCGGAACACGGCATCCGCGCGGGCCGCCTCGGCGGCGAACGCGGGGTGGAAGTCGGCGCCCGGTGTGCCCACGACGCAGTGCGGCGGCCAGGTGTCGCGGTAGTCGGGGACGTCCGCGAAGTGCGAGCCCGGGTCCTCGTGCCAGTCCGCGGTGGCGAGCACGGCCGCGTAGTCGCCGCGGTGGGCCGCCACGTACGCCGTGACGTCCGCCGCCACCTTGGCGCCGCCCTCCACGGCGAGGGAACCGCCCTCGCAGAAGTCGTTTTGCACGTCGACCACGATCAACGCGCGTCGCGGGTCGGACATGTGCTCTCCTCCGGTCGGTGTATCGGCGTTCGGGTCAGATCATCGGTGTTCGGACGGTGTCATCGGTGTTCGGACGGTGTCGTCGGTGTCGTCGGTGTCGTCGGTGTCGTCGGTGTCGTCGGTGTTCGGACGGTGTTGTCGGTGTCATCGGGCGACGGCGACGCGGGGAGCCTGCGCGTAGACCGTCGGGATGATCGGTTCCCCGTGGGACAGGCGGCGGGCCTCCGCGGGCAGCTCGGAGAGTGCCCGTTTGTGGTGGGCGCGGCCCGCGTTGGCGCTGGCGTCCACCACTACCTCCCCGTCCAGGACCAGGGGGATGAGCAGCTCGCGGTCGTTGCCGTCGTTGGCGGGCGCCTCCCCGATCCCGATCATCTCCGCCTGCGCGTCCCCGGAGTCGCTCACCTGCCGCATCGCGTACTTGCGCCCGCCCACGCTGTTCTTGTCCGTGCTCTTCTTGGCGACGCTGACCAGGGTCCCCGCGTCGTCCGAGCGGGCCACCAGCTTGTAGACCAGGCCGGCCGTGGGACGTCCCGACCCGGTCACGAGCGAGGTGCCCACCCCGTACATGTCGACCGGAGCCGCCGCGAGCGCCGCGATCGCGTACTCGTCCAGGTCGGAGGTGACCACGATGCGCGTACGGGTGGCGCCGAGCGCGTCGAGCTGGGCCCGGACTTCGTGGGCCTGGGTGACCAGGTCGCCGGAGTCCAGCCGGACCGCGCCGAGCTCGGGCCCGGCCAGGCGCACCGCGAGGTCCACCGCCGCCTTCACGTCGTACGTGTCCACCAGCAGCGTCGTGCGCTGGCCCAGGCTCTCCAACTGGGCAGTGAACGCGTCCGACTCGCTGTCGTGCAGGAGCGTGAACGAGTGCGCGGCCGTGCCGGCGCTCGGGATCGCGTACCGGCGCGCGGCCTCCAGGTTGGAGGTGGTCGCGAAACCGCAGATGTACGCGGCCCGCGCGGCCGCCACCGCGGCCTGCTCGTGCGTGCGGCGGGCGCCCATCTCGATCAGCGGCCGGCCCCCGGCCGCCGTGGCCATCCGCGAGGCCGCCGACGCGATCGTGCAGTCGTGGTTGTAGATCGACAGCAGCAGCGTCTCCAGCATGCAGGCCTGCGCGAACGTGGACTCCACGATCAGCAACGGCGAGCCCGGGAAGTAGATCTCGCCTTCGGCGTATCCCCACATGGACCCGGTGAAGCGGTAGTCCCGCAGGTAGTCCAGGGTGGTCGCGTCGACGACCTTCTGGCGGGC
This sequence comes from Austwickia sp., assembly GCA_039812465.1. GTDB lineage: Bacteria > Actinomycetota > Actinomycetes > Actinomycetales > Dermatophilaceae > Austwickia. The sequence continues at coordinate 21,463 of JBDIAS010000011.1, forward strand.
CAGAAACTCCAGCTCGGCGTCGCCGAAGGTGAACTCGGCCAACTCCTCCAGCATGCGGCCCACGCCCGCCACGACCCCGTACCGACGCCCGTCGGGAAGGCGGCGACCGAACAGCTCGAACACGCTGGTGCGCTCGGCGGCGCCGGAATGCAGCGCGGCCTGCAGCATCGTGAGCTCGTAGTGGTCGGTGAGGAGGGCGCTGCTGGTCACGAGGGGCAGCCTATTGTTGATCCGTGGCGATCGCCCCCATGACCGAGCAACTCCGGGAGGAGGAACTCGAGGAGCACCTCGACGTCCCCTGGATCACCCTCGTGTGGAACGACCCGGTCAACCTCATGACCTATGTCACGTGGGTGTTCAGGACGTACTTCGGGTACCCCGAGGCCAAGGCCCAGGCCCTGATGCTCGACGTACACCACAAGGGTCGCGCGGTGGTCGCGTCGGGCCCGCGGGAGCTGATGGAGCGACACACCGAGGCGCTGCAGGCGTACGGGCTCTGGGCCACCTTTCAAAAAGACGAGTAGGGGAGTCGTGGCACGGGCGTTCAAGCGCCGCAAGGGCGGCTACGTGGCGGGGCTCTCCGGCGAGGAGCGGGCGATCCTCTCCTGGCTGATGAGCCAGGTGCTGGACCTGCTCGACCCGCCCGGCACGCCCGAGCCCGACAGCTTCGAGCAGATGCTCTCCGACGCGGGTCTGGCGGTGGGCGCCCCGACGACCGGCGGCGGCGAGGCGGGCCTGCCAGGCGGGGTGGTCCACCCGGGCGAGCCAGGCGAGGTGGGCAAGGCAGGCGAGCCAGGCGAGGTGGTCAAGGCAGGCGAGCCAGGCGAGGTGGGCGAGCCACCCGCGGTGGAGCCCGCGGCCGTCGACGGCGCCGCCACCGCGGACCTGGACGATCCCCACCGGGACCCGGCGCTGGATCGCCTGCTGCCCGACGCCCACCGCGACGACCCGTTGCTGGCGGCGGAGTTCCGGCGCCTGGTCGGTCCCGGTCTGCGGGAGACGAAGGCGGCGACCCTGGCCGCCGCGATCGAGGCGATGGAGACCGCGGAGGGGGAGAGGCTCGAGCTCGACGACGAGCAGGCGCGGGTCTTCGCGATCGCGTTGACGGACGTGCGGCTCGTGGTCGGCGAGCGGCTCGGCCTGCGCGACGATGACGACGCGCAGCGGTTGGAGTTCCAGGCGGCGCTCGGCCAGATGGACGAGGAGCGCGCCTGGCTGCTGGCGGTCTACGACTTCTTGACCTGGTTGCAGGAGTCCCTGACGACGGCGATGCTGAGGGGCCTTCGCTAGCGCCCACGCCCAACACGTAACACGTGACACGCAGCACGCACCTGGGCCCGCGCCTGCCGTGGCCGACCTAGGGACCGTCAAGGGAACAACCCGGAGACAGGCCTAGGAGACGCGTCTTTACCATTCCTTGACGGTCAGGCGTCCTACTTATCCTCAGGCGGTCGTCCAGGACGCCGATCCCACACGGTGAGGCCGGGGGGACTGCGCGACGGGGAGTCGCGCGACCCGGCACCGCCTCGTGGGGACGGGGCGAGAGGGGTCAAGGGGTTTCCTATGAGTTCGTGGTCTACGCGGATCGCGTGCGCGCTGATCGCCACGGGTCTGACCTGCGGCGGCGTCGGCGCGAGCGGGTCGGCGGTCGCGCTGGCGGACGACGTGTCCGCCGAGGTCGTTCAGTCGCCCGCGCCCGCACCGCCGCCCAGCGTCGCGATCACCGAGCAGACCGACCCGCTCGGCTCGTTCGACCTGACGATCGCCTGGGACGTGCCGCACGACTCAAAGCGGGGCACGAGCGTGCAGGTCACCCTCCCGCGGGACTTTATCCTGACGGCGGGGACGACGGCGGATCTCGTGGTGAAGAACCCCCTGGAGGGCGAGGCCACCGTGGCCGGTACGGCCATCGTCGGAGCGGACGGCAGGACCGTCACGGTGGAGCTGTCGGACTACGTTGACACCCACGAGAACGTCCGCGTTGAGGTCACCGTGAAGGCGTATTACGACCTCAGCGCCCTGAAAGGCCTCGGAGAGCGCGTCGCCACCATCGAGGTTGGCGGCACGAGCACGACCGTCACGTACGCGCTCGACGATGCGGCGTACATCTACGACCGGGCGCAGGCGTGGACGACCTACCGGGGGGCCGCCGACTCGCAGCCCGCGCATCTGCCCTGGGCGATCGTCGCGCCGCGCGTCCCGGACCTGAGCGAGCACCCCGACCTCGACGGCACGACCGCGGTGGTGACCGTGCTCGGCAACGAGGGACAGCAGATCGACTGCCCGGCGGACGGCGGGCGGGTGCGAGTGGGCCTGGCGGACGACTACCTTGACCTGATCCGCCAGGTCGCCAGTGGCGGGGGGACCTCCGCCTCGGCCGCGGCAACGATGCCCCACACGTTCTTCGAGTGCTCCCCGGAGAAGCTGACGTTCTCGTTCCCCGTGAACGACATGAGCGGCAAGTTGCCGTTCGTGACCGGGGTCAGCACGCCTATGACGGAGAGCCCGTCATGGACGGTCGCCGGCTCTGTGGAGGCGAAGGGCATGCGCTGGAACGTCGAGGCCCAGGCGTGGAAGGACGCGAAGGGCGGGTCGATCTCCGGCTTCGTGGCCGGCGACTCCGTGACCGTGCCGGTGCCTGTGCCGCAGCCGCAGCCGGAGCCGGAGCCGGAGTCGCAGCCGGAGCCGCAGCCCGTGCCCGTGTCCGTGCCGGAGCCTGCGCCCGCCCCGGAGCCGGAGCCCGCGCCGCAGCCGGTGCCCGTGCCTGCGCCCGCCCCGGAGCCGGTGCCTGCGCCCGCCCCGGAGCCGGTGCCTGCGCCCGCCCCGGAGCCGGTGCCTGCTCCCGCGCCGGTGCCGGTGCCTGCGCCTGTTCCGCAGGAGACGCCGGCGCCGGAGGCGGCCCCGAAGCCCGATCGGCCGACGCGTCCGACGCCTGATCGCCGAACACCTCCGACGCTGCGGCTGGTTCAGCGCACGTTCCAGGTGGACACGTACAAGGTCTCCACCGCGGCGCAGCGGAACCTCGTCGTCGGGTTCATGGCGGACGGCCTGCTCCACTACCGCGAGGACCGGCCCTTCTGGGGGAAGTCCGCCTACGAATTCGTCACCGTCACGCTCCCGGCGGATGCCCCGATGGACCAGGTGATCCGCGAGATCAACATCCGCTCGGTCCACGCGAAGGACATCAAGGCCCCGACCGGCACGGTGTCGGGGGTCCGGCCGGTGACGGTTGCCTGGGAGCTCGGCCACGGAGCAACACACCTCTCGGCGTGGGGCCCGCGACACGACATCCCCCAGCGGCTGGTCGGGCACGACTGACCGGCACGATGGTGCGTGACAAACAACCTGTTACCCATGAGATGTATGACGCCGCGCGAGGCGGCCTCAACGGTCGGCCCTCAGCGACGGTGGGTGGTGGCCGGGCGGGATGATCTGCGCGAGCGGACGCGCCATCCCCAACGGGGGAGGGCACTTCGCGGTGGGCGAGCGCCGAGCACGAACGGTGACCGACCCGCGCCGCGGGGTGCGATGGCGACCAATGTCACGTGAGGGGCGTTCAGGGATCGAACCGGCGTGTCGGGCCCCTCTGGCATAGTGCTGCACGTGGTGGACGCTCCGATCGGCATCTTCGACTCCGGGTACGGCGGCCTGACCGTGGCCCGGGCCGTGCTCGATCAGCTGCCCCACGAGTCGATCGCTTACTTCGGCGACACCGCCCGCGCCCCGTACGGTCCACGCCCCATCGCGCAGACCCGACACTTCGCCCTGGAGTGCCTGGACCGTCTCGTCGAGCACGGCGTGAAGATCCTCGTCATCGCGTGCAACACGGCGAGCGCGGCGGTCCTGCACGACGCGCGGGAGCGGTACGCGGTGCCCGTGGTCGAGGTGATCCGCCCGGCCGTGCGTCGGGCCGCCGCCGCGACGCGCAACGACACGGTCGGGGTCATTTCCACGATGGGGACCCATCAGAGCCGCGCCTACCTCGATTCCTTCGCCGCTGCGCCGCATATCCGGGTCGTCAGCCAGCCCTGCCCGAGGTTCGTGGAGTTCGTCGAGGAGGGCGTGACGGGGGGGCCCGAGCTCCTGACCGTCGCCCACGAATACCTGGACCCGGTCGTGGCGAACGGCGTCGACACGCTCATCCTCGGCTGCACCCATTACCCTCTCCTCACGGGTGTCATCAGCTATGTGGTCGGAGACCTCGTGACGTTGGTGTCCAGCGCCGAGGAGACGGCGAAGGACGTCTACCGGGTGCTCGCCGACCGCGGCGAGCTGCGCGGCGACCACCTCCCGGCGCCGGACCACGGCTTCACCACGACGGGCGACCCCGCCGAGTTCGCGCGCCTGGCGCGCCGGTTCCTCGGCCCGGAGGTGGCGGACGTCTTCGGCAACACGGCTCGGGCGTCGTGAGGGGGTCGGCATGCGTCTGATTCCGATCGGCTGCTCCGGGTCGTTCCCCGGGCCGGGATCGCCGGCCTCCTGCTACCTGGTGCAGGCGCAGCACGAAGGGCGCACCTGGACCGTCGCGCTCGACCTCGGCAACGGCTCGATCGGGCCGATGCACAAGGTGCTGGACCCGCGCGACCTGGACGCCGTCGTGTTGACCCACCTGCACCCGGACCACTGCCTGGACCTGTGCGGGCTCTACGTGATGCGCACGTACCAGCCCGGCGGCCCGCGGATGGACCGGCTGCCAGTGTGGGGGCCCTCGGATGCGCCGGAGCGCCTCGGCCGCGCGTACGGGGTGCACGGCCCCGAAGACCTCTCCGACCGGTACGACTTCCGCGACCTGCTCGGCGACGAGACGTTCCACGTCGGCCCGTTCACCATCACGCCCTACCTGATGAATCACCCCGTGGAGGCGTACGGCCTGCGCGTCGAGGCCGACGGCGCGACCCTCGCCTACACCGGCGACACCGACGACTGCCCGCGGCTGCGGCAACTGATCGCCGGCGTGGATCTGGCGCTCATGGACTGCGCGTTCGTGGACGGCCGGGACGCGGCGGTCGGGATCCACCTGACCGGGTCGCGGGCCGCGCGCGCCGCGGTCGAGGCGGGTGGCGTCCGCCGTCTCGTCCTCACACACATCCCGAGCTGGAACGATCCCGAGGTCTGCCGCGCCCAGGCGGCCGCGATCTGGCCGGGGCAGGTCGAGCTCTGCCGGCCGTGCACCGTCTACGATCTGGGCGACCTAGGCTGAGCCCATGAGCATCCCCGTGAAGTTGGAGGACCTCGGCCGGGTCATGACGGAGTACGGTTCCGCGGTGCTGTGCACCCTCTCGCCGGGCCCCCGCGTCAAGGTGCACACCGTCGACCCGGTGCTGGAGGACGGCGTCCTGGTCCTGCGGATGCAGGGGCGGGGGTCCGCGCGCAACCTGGAGTCCAACGACCAGGCGACCATCGTGTGGCAGCCCCTGGCGCGGCACGGCTACACCCTCATCGTCGACGGGCGCGGCGTCGGCTCGCCGGACGGCGTGCGCGTGGTCCCGGATCAGGCGATGCTGCACCGCCCGGCCGCCCACGCCGATGGTCCTGCGTCGACATACCCGTGAGGGTCTCGGGCGAGGAGGTGACCGGCGCTGACACGTGCGCGAGGGCCCTCGTACCGGCTCGATAGGGTGAGGCCCATGCCCCGACACGACGGCCGCGCCCCCGATCAGCTCCGCGACATCTCCATCACCCGCTCCTGGCTGGACCACGCCGAGGGCAGCGTGCTGGTCGAGTTCGGGCGGACCCGGGTGCTCGCCGCGGCCAGCTTCACCGAAGGCGTGCCGCGGTGGCGCCGGGGATCGGGGAAGGGGTGGGTCAGCGCGGAGTACGCGATGCTGCCCCGCTCCACCCACACCCGCAGCGACCGCGAATCCGTGCGCGGGAAGATCGGCGGGCGAACCCACGAGATCTCCCGGCTGATCGGGCGCAGCCTGCGTGCCGTGGTCGACACCGCGGCCCTGGGCGAGAACACGATCCTGTTGGACTGCGACGTGCTGCAGGCCGACGGCGGGACCCGCACCGCGGCGATCACGGGGGCGTACGTCGCGCTCGCGGACGCCATCGAGACCGGCCGGCGCGCCGGAGCGATCCGGCGCACGGCGCAGGTGCTGACCGGCTCCGTGGCCGCCGTGAGCGTGGGCGTCGTGGGCGGCGAGCCGGTCCTGGACCTGGACTACGTCGAGGACGTCGACGCGGGCACCGACATGAACGTCGTGATGACCGGCGACGGCCGCTTCGTCGAGGTCCAGGGGACCGCCGAGGGCGAGCCGTTCGACCGGGCGCTCCTCGACGCGCTGCTGACGCTCGCCGAGCGGGGCTGCGGCCAGCTCACCGGTCTGCAGCGCGACGCGCTGGCGGACGACCTGCCCGCCCGCGAGGCGATCCGATGACCGCGGCGGCCCCCGCCGGGCGCGGACCTCAGCGGATCGTGCTCGCCACCCGCAACGAGGACAAGATCGCCGAGCTGCGCGCCATCCTCGCGGACGTCCTGAACGAGCTGCAGTGGGAGCTCGTGGGAGTGGGCGAGTTTCCCGACGTGGCCGACGTCGTGGAGACCGGGGTGACCTTCGCGGACAACGCCCGCCTCAAGGCGACCACCGTTGCGAACGCCACCGGGCTGCCGGCGCTCGCCGACGATTCCGGCCTCGCCGTGGACGTCCTCGGCGGCGCGCCGGGGGTGTTCAGCGCCCGCTGGTCGGGTCGGCACGGCGACGACCGGGCCAACCTCGACCTCCTGCTCGCGCAGCTCGCGGACGTGCCGGACGCGCACCGCGGCGCGGCCTTCGTCTGCGCGGCGTGCGTGGCGCTGCCCGGTGGGTTCACGATCGTGCGCGAGGGCCGTTTCGAGGGCACCCTGACGCGTGAACCCCGCGGCAGCAACGGCTTCGGCTACGACCCGATCCTTCAGGTGGTGGGGGACACCCGCACCTCCGCGGAGCTGAGCCCGCACGAGAAGCACGCGATCAGCCACCGGGGCCAGGCGTTCCGGGCGCTCGCAGTCGACCTGCGGGCGCTGGCCGGCTGAGGACGCTCAGCGGCGCGGGTGCACGGCCAACGCCGCGTCGTTGGCGGCGCGGACGAGCTGCACCAGCCCGGCCACGGTGACGATCACCGGGGACAGGGCGAGCGCGAAGGCCGGGAGGGTCTGTCCGATCCAAGCCAGGACGAGAGCCGCGACGATCAGGACCAGGCAGATCACCGTGATGGCGATGGCCCGAGGGAGCGCTGCGCGGTGGCCGGCCTCCCACGCCGCGTGGCTCGCGACGGTCGCCGGGGTGCGCAGGCCCATCGTGGGGTTCGCGGTCATCCGCCCGGTCGCGGCGGCCCAGACCGTGCCCAGGACCGAGCCGACCATGACCACGTCCACCACGACCAGGAAGACCACGAACCCGAAACCGTCAGACACGCCTCGATGCTACGTGCCGCGCGGTACGGCGCGAGCGCCGACGCTCCCGGCGCGGCTCCCTGGCCGGGGCGCAGGCGCTCCCGCGTGTCGATCAGTGAGGTTGCGCGTCTGACGTTGGTCTAGTGATGCTGCGCGTCCCGACGTTCGAGCCGCACCGCGCCGCCGAGCAGCACGGGCAGGACCGCGTCGGGGACGTCGACCACGTCGAACTCGACCCGCTCGCCCTCGTGGACGTCGAACTGCGCGGCGGCGCTGTGGTAGGCGCCGAGCGTCAGCTTCACGACATGGTGACCGGGAGAGATCTCGAAGTCGTTGACCGGCTCAGTGAGCTGTCCGAGTCGAGCCTCGCCGACGTGGACAAACCGTTCGGGGGCGCCGTGGCCCCGGTGGATACGCAAGGTGGCAGACATGGTGGGTTTCCTCTCATCGGAGGCGGTGTCCCCGCCGGGGGCGCACCAGCCGAGAAGGAGTGCGTCGTCAGGTGTGTCGCCCGCGGCGCGGGCGACGAGGCGCAGGCCGCGGGCTGCGGCTGCGCGCTCGGGCGGTGACATCCCGGCGAGGGCGGCGACGATCTCGCGTCGACGACGCCGCGTGACGTCGCGTACGACGCCCTCGCCCGCAGGTGTCAACGTCACCATCGACTCGCGCCCGTCGCCGGTGGCGCGGCGGCGCGAGAGCAGCCCGTCCCGCTGGAGGCGGGCGGTGAGCCGGGTCACCCCGGACGGCTGCATGGCGAGGGCCTTCGCCAGGTCGCTCGGCCGCAGCGTGCCCGCCTGGCCGATGAGGGCGAGAGCGCGGTACTGCGGGAGGGTCACGTCCTGGAGCGCTTCGGAGAGCGAGCGCGCCGCGATGCCCATGAGAGCCCCCGTGGCAGCGAGGACCGCGTCGACCTGCGCGTCGTCGACGACGTCGGCCGTGGGCTCCATGGCTGCGGGACTCGCGGATACGAGGTGAAGCGAAGGGTTCGCCATGTAGCTACCCTACGACAACTATTGTCCTAGGGCAACTGTTTTGACCTTGAGCGTGATGTGAGTCGGCGGCCCGGCCGTCGAGAGGTCCGGTTCCGTGCAGTACGCGACCTCGCGGTCCCGGGCCGTGATCCGGCACGGGACGTGCAGGAGCTCTCCGTCGGCGCTGACCGGGGCGGGCGTGCCCAGTGACCCGTCGCTCGCCACGGGGACGGCGCGGACGTGCGCCTGGCCGTCGAAATAGGCGACGACGTCCCTCCCCGGGGCGGTGTTGGAGGCGCCCGGCGCGTCCAGGTAGGCGGGGCCGGCCGCGAGGCCGCTCCCAGAGCCCTGGTCGGGGCCATCGCCGGAGCCATCGCTGGCGCCGACCCCGCGCAGGCGCGCGATCCCGAGCCGCTTCGATGGCCCGGCCTCGGCGTCCTCCCACGAGGCGAGCCCCGACCCGGAGGCGCGGAAGCTGCGGCTGGAGCCTCCGGTGTCGAGCCGGGAGGGAGCGCCCCCCTGCCACGGCACCCGCCAGGTGACCTGCGCGCCGGTCGTCGGATCGGCCACGGTGTAGTACGCGCCGTCCGGCGCGGCGGCCAGATCCGTGAGCCGAGGCAGCCCGCTCGCCAGCTGACGGGAGGTGCCCGTCGAGGTCTCGTACGCGTGAAGGGCGAGGCCCCCCGCGCCGTCGGCGCCCCCGCCGCTGGTCCACACGAGCCGCCCGCCGCCCGCAGCCAGCGTCGGGATGGCGCTCGGCGTGTCGCTGGCGGCCAGCGTGTGGGTGGTGGAATCGGCGAGACGGTGAGCCATGACCTTCCAGCGCATCACGCTGGCGTCGGTGGACGGGGTGCGCTCCAGGTCCTCCCAGAGCACCCAGCCGCCGTCGGTGCGCACGAGGTCGGTCTGGCCTGCCGGCCAACTCGTGGTGGCGATCCGTCGCACGTCGCGGCTCGCCAGGTCGAGGAGCTCCACCCGGTTGGGACGGGCGATCTGGGCCCCGCCCACGGGCACCACCGCGAAGGCGACGAACCCCTCGCCGAGGGCCAGCTGGGTGAGCGCCTGGGCCGGGATCTCGACGTCGGCGCGTGAGGTGACGCTGGCGGTGGCCGCGCCCGCTCCCGACGCGCTTTGCGCGGTCCGCGGGGTGGCGCCCTCGTCCGAGGATGCGGTCTGGTCGCTGCAGGCGGTGACCGCGAGGACCGCAGCGGCGGCCAGCCCGAGCGCTCGGGCCGGCCGCCGGTGGCTGTGCGGGTCAGCCAACGAACTGGCCTGTCGGAGAACGGCGGATCGCGTTGTACATGCTCGTCGACGACACCTGCCAATAGCCGGAGGGGTTGATGCCCGGGATGCCCAGGCGGGCCGGGTTGTACTCCTCGAAAACGTACACGTTCTGGCCGTTCCACCCGTAGATCAGGTTGTAGTGGGTGGCCCACTGGCCCTGCCAGTACCAGAGATACCCGGCCTGCACGTTGGCCACCATCCCGTGGCCGGCGTTGCCCACGATGTTCTTGGTGCTGGCCAGGAGCCCGTCCGGCGAGGTCGGCGTGTTCAGCGAGAAGTAGTCGTGGTTGTAGTACCGCGTGTTCAGCGTGTCGGCGATGCGGTGAATGTACGTACCCACGTAGGGGTCGGTGCCCATCAGGGCCGCGAGTCGGGTCTCGGTCTCGTCGTACCCGGTCATGGCCCGGATCAGGTTCCGCGTCGCGGACGGACCGCAGGTGTAGCTCTTCTCTTGGTAGTAGTGGCCGGCGGTGAGGTAGTACGAGTGTTTCGCGCTGTTCGGGACCGCGGCGCGCGCCGAGGCCGTGAGCGGCCCCCCACCCAGGACAGTCCCGGCCGCGGCCCGCCGCCCCGTCGTCGTGAGTCCGCCGGTGACGCCCTGCATCAGGGGGCGGTCGAACTGGATGTTTTCGGCCATACGCGCCTTGGCGGCCAGGCGATCCGCCGCGGCGGGCGGGGGCTGGTAGCTGCTGGGGCGCGTGTCCGCGACGCCGGTGTTGCCGGGCCCGACCGGCGCCGGGGCGCTGCGGGCGACGGCCTGCGCGGGGCTGGTCTGTGTCGGACTGGTCTGCGCTGGACTTGTCTGTGCCGGACTGGTCTGTGCCGGACTTGTCTGCGCGAGGCCGACCTTCGCGGGGTTGGTCTGTGCGGGGTTGGTCTGTGCGGGGGCGGGGGCCGACGTCGAGGGCGCGGCGAACGAGGCGCCGCCGACGCCGAGGGCCAGGGAGGAGGCTGTTGCGAGCGCGGCAAGGCAGCGCGCCGTAGGGGAGTGACGCATGGATGACCTTCCAGGGGATGACGTTGCCAGGGGATGACTCCGGCTTTGACGAGCCGGTGCGTCCACTGTGCCTCGCCCGGGCGGTACGGGCACCGGGGTGAACCTCTGAACGAGCCCGGGGACTCTTTGGGCGTGGCGATTTACGCGCCTAACGGCGGGTCCCTGTGAGGTTTTCGTTCTCTGTGCTCGGGGGAACGGGACACGGGACATCCCCAGGGGCGCCCTCGGCCCATGCCCTGCGACGCCATCGACGCGGCCGCGAGCGTTCGCAGGGGGAGTCGGAGCGGGCGGGACGGGCCGACGTCACGTTGAGAGAATCGTCGGCATGAGGGATCCGAGCGTTTCCAACGACGGGGCCGACGGCGCGGCGACGTCGCCGCCCGGGCCGCCTGCCGACCTGCGGGCGCCGAAGCATCGCGTGGACCCCCGCGCCCGCCACGTGTGGCGACTGGCCGCGCTGCTGGGGTGGTGCGTCCCGGTGGCCGCGGCCGCCGTCGTCTACGCCCTGCTGACCGGCTCGCGCCCGATCAGCGGATGGGTGCTCGCCGTCGTCGGGATCCTCGCGCTCGTCAACATCGCGGTCATGCCGGAGTGGCGCTACCGCGTGCACCGGTGGGAGGTGGACGATCTCGCGATCTACACGCAGTCGGGCTGGTGGAGTCAGTCGGCCCGGGTGGCCCCGCTGAACCGGGTGCAGACGGTCGATTCCGCGTACGGGCCGCTCCAGCGCGCGTTCGGGCTCGGCACCCTGACGGTGACGACCGCCTCCGCCGGGGGCGCCGTCACGATCGAGGGTCTGCCGCGGGCAACCGTCGAGGAGCTGGTGGACCGCCTCACGAGGATCACGGCCGCCGACGCGGGGGACGCGACGTGACCGGGCCGCAGCCCGCCGACGGCGCCCCGGACCCGAGGCGCCCGGAGGACGGGGTATGGCGCCGGACCAGCGCCCGATCTCTGGTCGTCGCCCCGCTGCGCTCCGCGGTCGACATGCTGCCCGCGATCCTGCCGATGGTGCTGCTCGCCCTCAACTCCGGCGGCGTCGGCGCGTTGCTCCTGGTCCCCGCCGCGGTGTTGCCCGTCGTCGTCGCCGTGCTGACCTGGTGGATGACCTCCTATCGGGTGACGAGCGAGCAGTTCCAGGTGCGGCGGGGCGTGCTGCGACGCACCACCCTGACGGCGAACCTGCCGCGGATCCGCACGGTCGATCTCTCCGCCTCCCTGCTGCGCCGCCTCCTGCGCCTCGTCGACCTGGAGGTGAGCACCGGCGCGGACCACGCCATCAAGCTCACCGGGCTACTCGCCGCCGACGCTCACGCGCTGCGCCGCACGCTGCTGGCCCACTCGGCGCTGGCGGGGCCGACCTCGATCGCCGATCCGAGCCAGGCAGGCCCGGTCCTCGAGGAACCCGCCACGCAGGATCCGTCGGCGACGCAGGAATCGGCCGGCTCGGCGAGGCGGGAGTCGGCGACGCAGGGGTCGGCCTCGTCGGCCGTCCGCGAGCTGGCCCGTTTCGAGACGTCCTGGCTGATCCTCGCGCCGCTGACCCTCAGCGGAGTCGCCGCCGTCGGCGCGGCCCTGGCCTTCCTCGCCCAGTTCGGGGAGCGCTGGGCGGTGCGGACGTGGCTGTGGGACGCCGCGATCGGGGCCTGGGACTCCGCGTCACGCATGCACCCGCTGGTGGCGTTCGGGCAGGCGAGCGTGGCCGCGCTGGTCGTGGTCTCGGTGCTCTCGCTCATCTCGTACGCGCTGCGGTTCTGGGGCTACCGCCTCACCGCGCGCGACGACGGCACGCTGCGGGTGACGCGGGGCCTGCTGACCACGTACCACACGAGCCTGGAGGAGCGGCGCCTCCGCGGCGCGGTGCTGGAGCGGCCGCTGCTGCTGCGGGCGGGACGGGGGGCCCGGGCGCGGGCCCTGATCACCGGGGCCTCCGAGGGGGAATCCGGGTCGAGCCGTGCCTCCGACCTGCTCTGCCCGCCGGCGCCGCGTCAGATCGCGGAGAGGGTGATCGCCGACGTGCTCGGCACCGAGGCGGCGATGCGCTGCGCGCTGGTCCGGCACGGGGCGGCGGCGGCCCGGCGTCGCTACACCCGGGCGGCGGCCGGCGCGGTGGTCCTGCTGGCGGTGCTGTGGGTCGTGCTCGCCTGGCGCGGCGGCCCGCCCTGGCTGTTCGCCCTCGCGGCGCTCGTCCTGCCGCTGTCGCCGCTGCTCGCCGAGGGGCGCCGCCGCGAGCTCGGCCACGCTTTGACGGAGGACCACCTGGTGGCGAGCGAGGGGATCTTTCCGGCCGCGCGGAGCATGCTGCGCCGCCCGGCCATCATCGGGTGGACGCTGCACGCCTCCTGGTTCCAACGGCGTTCGGGGCTGGTCACGCTGGAGGCGACGATGGCGGCGAAAGGCGGGGCGGTACGGATTCTCGACGTCCCGCGGCCGCTCGCGGTGGCGCTCATCGCCGCCGCGTCCCCGGGCCTGGTGACCCGCTACCTCGCGCCCGGTCGCACCGGTCCCGCGGCCGATACCCCGGCCGACTCCCCAGGTGACGCAGCGGGCGATGCCCCGGCTGGCGCAACGAACGATGCCTCGGCCGGTGCAACGAACGATGCCCCGGCTGGCGCCGCAGGTCCGCCCGGGCCTGCGGCGGGCCTCATGCCTCGTGCGGGAGAAGGGACTTGAACCCTCACGCCCAGAGGGCACAGGAACCTAAATCCTGCGTGTCTGCCAGTTTCACCACTCCCGCGTGGCTTGCGAGTGTACGTCGCTGGCCCCGCAGGTGCCCGAAGGTACCGGCGGGTGGCGCTGACGTGCGCGTGGTTTCGGGGCTGATGTGAAGACCGGCTGCCGCCGTCAGGCTCGGACCGGTCAGACGCCGAGGGCCTTGCGCAGCGAGGCGACGTGGCCGGTGGCCTTCACGTTGTACTTCGCCAACGCCACGGTGCCGTCCGGCGCCACCACGATCGTGCTGCGGATCACGCCCACCACGGTCTTCCCGTACAGCTTCTTCTCCCCGAAGGCGCCGTAGGCCTCCAGGACCGCCTTGTCGGGATCGGACAGGAGGGGGTAGGTGAGCGCTTCCTTCTCGACGAACTTGGCCAGCTTGGCGGGCGCGTCCGGGGAGATGCCCACCACGTCGTACCCGGCGTCGGCGAGCGGTTCGAGGCTGTCGCGGAAGTCGCAGGCCTCCGTGGTGCAGCCGGGCGTCATGGCGGCGGGGTAGAAAAAGATGACGAGGTGACGGCCGGAGTAGTCGGACAGGGACACCGTGCGCCCGTCGTGGCTCTCCAGGGTCCAGGCGGGGGCGGTGTCGCCAGCGCTGAGTCGAGTCATGGCGTTCCTCGGTTTCGATGATCGGGTCACGAAAGGGCTGCCGGCGCGGCTCCCGGACCTGCAGGGCCGCCCCGATGGGGGTAGGTTATCGTCGCGAGTGGTCGGCCGGGCTGCAGGTCAGGTACGTGCTCGCGAGCTCCCCCCGGATCGGCCGGAGGTCCCCGCGCCGACCGCACCGACACGAGGCATGAGGCCGCACGAAAGGACGACGCCGATGAGCGACGACGGGCGCAGCCCGCGCCAGATCGAGGCCGAGATCGAGGCGACCCGCGAGCGCCTCGCGGACACGATCGATCAGCTGACCTACCGGACGCAGCCCGGCGTCATCGTCCAACGGCAGAAGGCACAGGCGCAGCGCGCGCTGCAGGAGACCTTCACGACCCCGGAAGGGGATCTGCGGATCGAGCGGGTCGCGGCCGTGGCCGCCGTGGTGGTCGCCGTCGTGGCGCTCGCCGTCTACCGGCGCGTCCGGTGACGTCCGCGCCCGACGGGGCGCCCGGCACGGACGATCGCCGTAGCAGCGGGTCGGCGTCGGCGAGGGCGGCCAGCGAGGCCGCCCTCAACATCCGGATGCTGGCCGACCGCGTGCTGCTCTCGGACGAGGGAGAGGCGGGGGAGCGGCGCACGGGCGGCGGGCTGATCATCCCCGCGACCGCGCACCTCGGCAAACGGCTGGCGTGGGCGACCGTGGTGGCCACAGGCACCCACGTACGCTCGGTGCGCCTCGGCGACAGGGCGCTGTACGACCCGTCCGAGCGGGCCGAGGTGGAGTTGGACGGCAAGGAGTACGTGCTCCTGCGCGAGCGCGACCTGCACGCCGTGTCCACGCCGGAGCGGAACGCGGACGCCGGCCTCTACCTTTAGATACCGCTGGCGTCGGCCTGTACCGCTGGCGTCGGCCACCACCACTGGCGCGGCCACCACCACTGGCGTCGGCCACCCCCGCTGGCGTCGGCCACCACCGCTGGCGTCGGCCTGTACCGCTGGCGTCGGCCACCGCTGAACGCCGCGACGCCGGCCCCCCATCGAAGGGGCCGGCGTCGGACCGGAGTCGTGGCGTGACGGGGTCCGGCTCAGACCAGGCGGGCCCGGATGACGCCGTCCAGCGCCTGCAGCTCGGCCACCAGGCTCGACGGGACCTCGCCGTCGACGTCGGCGATCGTCACCGCGACCTCACCGCGGGACTTGTTGAGCAGGTCGGCGATGTTCAGCCCGGCGTCGCCCAGCGCGGTGGAGATGTCGCTCACCACGTTGGGGACGTTCCGGTTGATGATCAGCACGCGCGTGGTGCCCTCGGACCGCGGGAGCCGCGCGTCAGGGAGGTTGACGCTGTTGCGGATCTCGCCCTTCTCGAGGAAGTCGCGCAGCTCGTCGGCCGCCATGGCGGCGCAGTTGTCCTCCGCCTCGCCTGTGGAGGCGCCGAGGTGCGGGAGCGCCATCACGGCCGGGTGGTTCTTGAGCGCGCGGCTGGGGAAGTCGCACACGTAGCCGCGCAGGTGCCCCGAGTCGAGCGCGTCGAGCACGGCCTGCTCGTCCACGATCGCCGCGCGAGAGAAGTTCAGCAGCAGTCCGCCCGGGCGCAGCAGCGCCAGTCGCTGCGTGTCGACCAGGCCGCGGGTGCCGTCCACGAGCGGGACGTGCAGGGTCACCATGTCCGACTTGGCGAAGACCTCCTCGACCGAGTCGGCGCGCTCGACGTCGCGGGAGAGCTGCCAGGCGTGCCGGATGGTGATCTGCGGGTCGTAGCCGACCACGTTCATGCCCAGCGCATGGGCGGCGTTGGCGACCTCGACCCCGATCGCGCCGAGCCCGATGACGCCCATGGTGCGCCCCGGCAGCTCGTACCCGACGAACTTCTTCTTGCCGGCCTCGACCGCCTTGGTCATCTCGTCGTCGGAACCCTCAAGGTCGCGCACGTAGACCGCGGCGGGGAAGAGGTTGCGTGCGCTGAGCAGCGCGCCGGCGATGACCAGCTCCTTGACCGCGTTCGCGTTCGCCCCGGGCGTGTTGAACACGACGACGCCCCGCTCGGTGAGCGCGGGGATCGGGATGTTGTTGGTGCCCGCACCGGCGCGCGCGACCGCCAGCACCGAGTCGGGCAGCTCCATCGAGTGCATGTCGGCGGAGCGGACCAGGATCGCCGTGGGGGGATCGCCTCCGTCGGAGCTGACCTCGTAGAGGTCCGACGGGAAGCGGGACAACCCGATGGGGCTGATCGCGTTCAGTGTCTTGATGCGCATTCTCATGGGTGTTTCCGTATTCACTGGTGTGGGATGGTGCTCGGGGATCGGGGTACGGGTTTCGAAGCGCAGCGGCTCGGCCAGACGTACCGGCTCGTGGGCGTGCCCGCCGTGAACGTGTCCGCCGTGGACGTCCTCGCCCTCAACCTCACGCGCGTGGCAGGGGTCAGGCGTGGGAGCGCTCGAACTCGGCCATGAAGTCGATCAGCGCCTGCACGCCCTGCCGCGGCATCGCGTTGTAGATGCTGGCCCGCATGCCACCGACCGAGCGGTGGCCCTTGAGGTTGGCCAGGCCCGCCCTCTGCGCGCCGGCGAGGAAGTCGGCGTCCCGGTCGGCGTCCGCCAGCGTGAACGGCACGTTCATCCAGCTGCGGGAATCCAGGGCCACAGGGTTGGCGTAGAAGTCGGAGCCGTCGATCGCCGCGTACAGCGCGTCGGCCTTCTCCCGGTTGCGCTCGCCCATGGCGGCCAGGCCGCCGTTGCGCTCGATCCACGCGAGGATCAGCCCGAGCAGGTAGATCCCGAAGGTCGGCGGCGTGTTGAGCATCGAGTCGGCCTCGGCCATCTTCGCCCAGTCCAGGACCGACGGGGTGGTGGTGCGGGCGCGGCCCAGCAGGTCCTTGCGGACGATGACGACGACCAGTCCCGCGGGGCCCATGTTCTTTTGCGCGCCGGCGTAGACCACGCCGAAGCGGGACACGTCGATCGGGCGCGACAGGATCGTGGAGGACATGTCCGCGACGAGGGGGACGTCGCCGGCGTCCGGGACGTAGCCGAACTCGACCCCGCCGATGGTCTCGTTGGGGGTGTAGTGCAGGTACGCGTGACCGGCCGGCACCTGCAGCGAGGCGGCCGACGGGGTGGTCGTGTACTTTGAGCCCGCCTCGTCCGCGATGACGTCGACGACGAGCTCTTGGCCCTTGGCCTCGGCGATCGCCTTCTTGGACCAGGAGCCCGTGTTGATCGCGCCGATCGTGTCGCCGGGGGCGGTGAGGTTCATCGGGATGGCGGCGAACTGGCCGGTGGCGCCGCCCTGCAGGAAGAGCACCGCGTAGTCGTCCGGGACGCCCATGAGGCGGCGCAGCGCGGCCTCCGTTTCCGCGGCGCAGGCGACGAACGGCTTGCCGCGGTGGCTGACCTCCATGACCGACATGCCGCCGCCCCCCCAATCGGTCATCTCGGCGGACGCCTGTTCCAGGACCTCGAGGGGAAGCATGGCCGGACCTGCGGAGAAGTTGTAGACGCGCACGGCTGTGATTGTTTCACTCGGCCTGGACGGCCGATCCACCGGTCCGAGCCCCGAGAAGCGCCCGTGACCTGCGCCACTTCACTCGTCGTCGTGGGGTCCAGGCCCGTGGACCAGATCCGCAGGGTACGTGATGGCGACCTCGGCGATGGATGCCGGGAAATCCCTGCGGTTGTTGGTGATGAACCGATCCGCCCCGGCGACCACGGCGGTCGCCAGGTGGACCGCGTCGGCGGCGCGAAGCCCGTACGCCGCGCCCAGCGATGTCGCAGCCAGCGCGGTGTGCTCGTCCACGGGCCGGAGGTCGAGCCGGGACAGGAGCGCCGCGAGCGCGGCCAGTTCGTCGCGGGATTGCGTGCGGTGCGGTTTCGTCAGGGTTTCCGGGAGGAGGAGCACGGACCCGATCCCGGCGGCAGGAAGTGCTGTCTCGGCGGCTTCCTGCGGGGGGCTTTCCGGGTCGCGCTCTGCTGCGCTGGCAAACAGCCGCCTGATGACTGCCCCCATCGGATGATCGACCTGAGCAGCGTAGATCAGCACGTCGGCGTCGAAGGCGTCCATTCGGCTGGGCGGCCTCATCGAGCGGCGCGTGAGGCGCGGACATCGGCCGTCAGCGCCTCGGCCTGCGCTGCCGTCAGCGACCCCGCAGGGGGGAGGGGCCGGTTGCGGGCATCGGCGAGGATCTGAGCGAGCTCGGCCGCTTCACGAACCACCCGTTCGTCGCGCCGGGCCCGCAGCGCGTCGGGCCTCACGAGGACGGCCACCGGCTCGCCGTGCCGCGTGATGGTGATCTCTTCGCCCGTCTGCACCCGCGCGATCAGCGTCGGCAACTGAGCCCGTGCCTGGCTGATGTTGACACCCATGGGTTGAGTGTACATAGGCGTACGTCATTGTACGAGTCCGCCGGTTTGGAATCAGGCCGGCAGTAGCCCTCATCCTCCCGAGTGGGAAGCCCCTCGGCCACCGCCTGGTCCGTCGGCTTGACGTGAACGTGACCTCTACTGACGCGACGCCACCTCGGCGCGGGAGTCGACGAACGCGGCCACCGCGGTGCGGACGTCCTGCTCGGTGTGCGCCGCGGAGAGCTGGACCCGGATCCGGGCGCTGCCTTCGGGGACGACGGGGTAGGAGAACGCGATCACGTAGACGCCGCGCTCCAGCATCGCGTCGGCGATCCGGGTCGCGGTCCGGGCGCCGTCGGGGCCAGGGAACATCACGGCCACGATGGCGTGCGTCCCCGGCAGCAGTTCGAACCCCGTCTCGGTCATGAGCCGCCGGAAGAGTGCGGCCCGCTCGGCGATCGTGTGGCGGCCCTCGTCGTCGCCCGCCGCGATCCGCAGCGCGGCCAGCGACCCCGCGACGACGGCCGGGGCGACGGCGTTGCTGAACAGGTACGGCCGCGCCCGCTGGCGCAGCAGTTCGATCACCTCGGCGGGGCCGGCCACGTAGCCGCCGCTCGCTCCGCCCAGCGCCTTGCCCAGCGTGCCGGTCCAGAGGTCCACGCGGTCGTGAACGCCCAGCAACTCACCCGTACCTTTGCCGTTCTCCCCGACGAACCCGACCGCGTGCGAGTCGTCGACGATGACGACGGCCTCGTACGCGTCGGCGAGGTCACAGATCTCGGGCAGCGGCGCGTACGCGCCGTCCATGGAGAACACCCCATCGGTGACGATGCCGATGCGACGGACCTTCTCGCCGCGCAGCCGCCGCAGGATCGCCTCCAGGTCGGCCATGTCCGCGTGGGCGTAGCGCTCGCGGCGGGCCCGGGACAGACGGATGCCGTCGATGATCGACGCGTGGTTGAGCTCGTCGGAGACCACGGCGTCCTGCGCGTCGAAGAGCACCTCGAACAGGCCGCCGTTGGCGTCGTAACAGCTGCTGAACAGGATCGCGTCGCCGGTGCCGAGGAAGTCGGCCAGGGCTGCTTCCAGCTCGATGTGGGGTTGCTGGGTGCCACAGATGAACCGGACGCTGGCCATGCCGAATCCCCAGCGGTCGTAGGAATCTCGCGCGGCGGCCAGGACGTCGGGGTGGTCGGCGAGGCCGAGGTAGTTGTTGGCGCAGAAGTTGAGCGCCTCGCG
>JBDIAS010000012.1:0-38694 GCA_039812465.1 Austwickia sp.
TTGATGCCCAGGTGGAGCATCTGCCCCTGCGGGGACTCCTTGTACGCCAGCATCAGCTCGGCGTCCACGGCCGTGTACCTCTGCCCGTGCGGGTTGTAGATCTTGCTCGTCGGGAAGAAGCTGTCCATCCCGAAGGTGCGGGCCTCGTCGGGGATGATCGGCACCACTCGCTTGCCGAACTCCTTGTCCCGCATCAGCTCCTTGAGCAGCCGCACGAACGCCATCGTGGTGGCGACCTGCTGCTTGCCCGAGCCCTTCTTCACCGGCGCGTACGCGCCGTCGTCGGGCAGGTGGATCGCCTGGTGGGGGTCGCGCCGCTCGGGCACCGGCCCGCCCAGCTTGGACCGGCGCTCCAGCATGTACTCGATCCGCTCGTCCCCCATCCCCGGGTGGTAGAAGGGCGGCCGGTACGGATCCGCCTCGAGCTGCTCGTCGCTCACCGGGATGTGCAGGGTGTCCCGCAGGTCCTTCAAGTCGTCCAGGGCGAGCTTCTTCATCTGGTGCGTCGCGTTACGGCCGGCGAACCGAGAGCCGAGCGTGTAGCCCTTGATCGTGTGAGCCAAGATCACCGTCGGCTGGCCCGTGTGCGCGACCGCCCGCGCGTAGGCGGCGTGCACCTTGCGGTAGTCGTGACCGCCGCGCTTGAGCTTCCACCAGATGTCGTCGTCGCTCCACTTCTCCACCATCTTGCGGGTCCGCGGGTCGCGGCCGAAGAAGTGCTCGCGGATGTAGGCGCCGTCGTTGGCCCGGTAGGTCTGGTAGTCGCCATCCGGCGTGGTGTTCATGACGTGCACGAGCGCGCCCTGCACGTCGGCGGCCAGGAGCTCGTCCCAGCCGCGGCCCCAGATGCACTTGATGACGTTCCAGCCCGCACCGCGGAAGAACGCCTCCAGCTCCTGGATGATCTTGCCGTTGCCGCGTACCGGCCCGTCGAGACGCTGCAAGTTGCAGTTGATGACGAACGTGAGGTTGTCCAGCTCCTCCATCGCGGCCCACTGCAGTGCTCCGCGGGACTCGACCTCATCCATCTCGCCGTCGCCCAGGAACGCCCACACGCGCTGCTCGGACGTGTCCTTGATGCCGCGGTTCGTCAGGTACTTGTTGAACTGCGCCTGGTAGATCGCGTTGAGGGGCCCAAGGCCCATGGACACAGTCGGGAACTGCCAGAACTCCGGCATGGAGCGGGGGTGCGGGTAGCTCGGCAGAGCGCACGGCTTTCCGTCGACGATGTGGCTCTTCTCCTGCCGGAAGCCGTCCAGCCGGGTCTCGCTGATCCGGCCCTCCAGGAAGGCGCGGGCGTACATGCCGGGGGAGGCGTGGCCCTGGAAGAAGACCTGGTCGCCGCCGCCGGGGTGGTCCTGGCCACGGAAGAAGTGGTTGAGGCCCACCTCGTACAGGGTGGCGGCGGAGGCGTAGCTGGAGATGTGCCCGCCGACCCCCACGCCGGGACGCTGCGCGCGGTGCACTAGCACCGCCGCGTTCCACCGGATCAGCCGCCGGAAGGCGCGCTCCATGTCCTCGTCGCCGGGGAACCACGGCTCGGCTTCGACCGGGATCGTGTTGACGTAGTCCGTGGTGGTCAGCGAGGGAACCCCGACGTGCAGCTCACGGGAGCGCTGCAGCATGCTCAGCATGATGTAGCGAGCGCGGGCCTCGCCGCGTTCGGAGATCAGGTCGTCCAGCGACTCGAGCCACTCCTGCGTCTCTTCGGGGTCGATGTCGGGGTAGCGACTGGGCAGGCCGTTGACGATGGGGCCCGCGTCCTCGATTGCCACGTGGAGTCCTTCCTCGAGTGGAGTACCGCGTCGGCCCATCCTCCCTCACAAACGAGACCCGGGTCACATGGGGGCGTCATCGCCGTGTCGCGGCGTGGCGCGTTCGGTGGGGTCGATCGGCCGAGCCTTGAGCCCGGGACGCGCCACGCGAGTCCGGCCCCCGACTGCGGTGCTTGCGTATTCGGGACAGAACCGCTGAACTGTGCTTCCAGGTCAGGCCGCGTGAGCGGGGTGATCCAGACCCCGCGAGGGGTGTTTAGCGCAAAAGACCCCGCGAGGGGCGAAAGGCAGGGAGGTGTGTCGGTGGGCCAGACCGCGGTGAACCCGACGGCGGTGGCCAAATTGGGCTTCGCGCCGGAGCAGGTGGTGCTGGAGTGGGGTTACGACGACGACGGCGATGACCAGCTGCGCGAGCAGGTGGAGGCGCTGCTTCAGTCCCCGTTGAAGGATGAGGACTACGACGATGTCGTCGACGCGGTCCTCCTCTGGTGGCGCGATGACGACGGGGATCTCACAGACACCCTCGTCGACGCGCTCACGACGTTGGAAAAGACCGGATTCATCGTGCTGCTGACCCCCAAGGTCGGGCGGGATGGGCAGGTCGACGCGAGCGATGTGGCCGAGGCGGCCGCCACGGCAGGTCTTCAGGCCTCCGCCAGCCTCAACCTCACCGCGCAGTGGTCGGCGACGCGGCTGGTCGCCCCGAAGTCCGCGCGGCGCTAGCGACTTCGGTCCGCGTCAGGACGCGCCCGGCCGGGCGGCGTCCCCTGCGGGCGAAGGTTCCCTCTGGCAGAGTGGCGGCATGAGCGCAGCACCCTTGACGGTCGGGTCGCACGCCCCGTCCTTCACGCTCCCCGACCAGCACGGACGGCCCCGGTCCCTCGAGGACCTGATCTCGGAGCGCGCCGTGCTCCTGGTCTTCTTCCCCTTCGCCTTCACGGGCATCTGCACGGGTGAGCTGCGCGAGATCCGCGACGAACTGGGCCGCTTCGACAACGATCGGGTGCACGTGGCGGGAATCTCCTGCGACCCGATGTACTCGCTGCGGGTCTGGGACGACATCGAGGGCTTCTTCTTCCCGCTCCTGTCCGATTTCTGGCCGCACGGTGAGGCGGCGCGCGCCTACGGCGTGTGGGACGAGGAGGGCGGATTCGCCTCGCGGGGATCGTTCCTGGTGGACCGCGGCGCCGCCGTGCGGTGGATGACGTGGAGCGAGCCGGGCGTGGCCCGCAGCTTCGCCGGGGTCGACGACGCAGTGGCGGCGCTGCCGGCGCGGCGCTGAGGCGCCGCGCCGCATCGATGCGCGCGCCGAGGTGCCGAACGCGGTGCCGAACGAGGCGTTGAATCGAGGACGCGCATCGCGTGCCGTCGCGTACGTGTCGGAGGCTGGCAGAATGGGCGGGCGGCGCCGCCTGAACCGGAAACGCCGCAAGGGCCTGTAGCTCAGCTGGGAGAGCACCGCGTTTACACCGCGGCGGTCGTCGGTTCGAACCCGGCCGGGCCCACATGTCGAGCAGTAGCGGTGTCTCCCTGCGGGAGGTGCTGGCGGTCCTGGACCACCTGTATCCCCGCGAGTGCGCGCAGTCCTGGGATCGGGTCGGCCTGGTGACGGGTGATCCGGACCAGCCAGTGGCGCACGTGCACTTCGCGGTCGACCCCACCCTGTCGGTGATCGACGAAGCGCGCGCGCTCGGCGCCGACCTCCTCGTCACCCACCATCCGCTGTTGCTGCGCGGGGTGCACGGCGTGTCGAGCGAGACCAGCAAGGGAGCGGCGGTGACCGCGCTGATCCGCTCCGGCCTGGCCCTGTTCACGGCGCACACCAACGCCGACGTCGCCCACGGCGGTGTCAACGACGCTTTGGTCGAGGCGCTGGGCCTCGACGAGGTGCGCCCGCTGGCCATCGAGGAGGGCCGCCCGATGGGGCGCATCGGCGTGTTGCCGGATCCGATGACGCTGGAGGGGTTCGCGCGGCATGTGGCGGAGGCGTTGCCGAGCGCTCCGGTGGGGGTGCGGGTGAGCGGCCCGGCGCAGGCCACGGTGCGCCGCATCGCCGTGCTGGGCGGCGCGGGTGACTCCCTGCTCGACAGTGCGCGGAGGCGGCGCGCCGACGTGTACGTCACCTCGGATCTGCGGCACCACCCCGCGAGCGAGGCGCGCGAGGAAAGTCGGGGCGGACCGCCGTACCTGATCGACGCGGGGCACTGGGCGAGCGAGTGGCTCTGGCTGGCGGCCGCGGCCCGCCAGCTCGTCGACGGTTTGGGGTCGACCGGCGCCGGGCTCGCCGTCACGGTCAGCGAGATCGTCACCGACCCGTGGGCCTTCGTCGTCGGCGCCACCGGCCCGGCCGAGCGGATGGACGGCTCCGCCGAGGAGGTGCGGTCATGAAGGCCGAACCGGGCCAGCAGCTGCGCCTGCTCGACCTCCAGCGCATCGACACCCGGCTGGCCCAGATCGCGCACCGACGAGCGAACCTCCCCGAGCAGGAGGCGCTCGACCGCGTGGCGACCGAGAAGACCACCGTCGACGCGGACCTCGTGCACGCCCGGACCGACTCCGGGGACATCGCGCGGGCGCTGACCAAGGCCGAGGCCGACGTCCAACTCGTCCGGGATCGCGCGGCGCGCAACCGAGCCCGACTCGAGGACGGGTCGGCCACCCCGAAGGAGCTGACCGGGCTGCAGCACGAGCTGGAGTCCTTGGCGCGCCGCCAGGCGGAGCTGGAGGAGGACCAGCTGGACGTGATGATGCGCGCCGAGGCCCTGGAGGGGATGGTCGCGGCGCTGACCGCCCGGGCAGGCGAGCTGGAGGGCATCGTCGCCGCCGCGACCGGGGACCGCGACGTGGCCCGGAAAGCGCTCGACGACGAGGCGGATCAGCTCGCCGGTGAGCGAGCTGGCTGCGAGGCCGACGTCGGCGAGGAACTCGTCGCGCTCTACGACAAGATCCGGGTCCACACCGGGGTCGGCGCGGCCGCCCTCGTGGACCGCCACTGCGACGGCTGTCGACTGGAGTTGCTCGGCGCCGACTACCAGCGCGTGGTGCAGGCCGCGCCCGACGAGGTCATGCGGTGCGAGGAGTGCCGCCGCATCCTGGTCCGTTCGGCCCGTCCGGAGAGCTGACGGGTGAACGAAGCGAAACCCGTGGGGTCGCGCGGCCTGGTCGTCGAGGCGGACGGCGGCTCCCGGGGCAACCCCGGCGTCGCCGGGTACGGGGCGCTAGTGCGTGACGCGGTCACCGCGCGCGTGCTGCTGGAACGGGCCGCACCCCTCGGCCGGGCCAGTAACAACGTGGCGGAGTACTCCGGTCTCATCGCCGGGCTCGAAGGAGCCGCGGAGGTGGACGTCGCCGCGGACGTCGAAGTGCGGATGGACTCCAAGCTCGTCGTCGAACAGATGAGCGGGCGCTGGAAGATTAAGCACGAGGACATGCGGCGGCTGGCGGCGCAGGCCCGCGAGCTCGCGCAGGCGCGGGCGGCAGCGGGCGGATCGGTCCGCTACACGTGGATCCCGCGCGAGCAGAACGCCGCCGCCGACGCCCTCTCGAACGTGGGGATGGACGGCCGGACCGTGAACCGCCGCCTCGACGGCGACGACGCCCCGCCGGGCCTGCCGTCGGAGCCCACCCCGGCGTCTGGCACCCCGAGCACGTCCGACGACCTGCCTCCCGATCTGTCCCGCCCGACCCGCGTCGTGCTCGTCCGACACGGCGAGACCCCGAATACCCGTACGAATGTCCTCGACGGACGCGGCGGACCCGACGCGCCGCTCACCCCCCGGGGGCGGGCCCAGGCGCTGGCCGCAGGCCGCGGGGTGCGCGCGTTCATCGGGGATTCGCCCGTCCGCGTGGTGACCTCGTCGCTGGCCCGGGCCCGCCAGAGCGGCGCCGTCGTGGGTTCGGTGTTGGGGGTCGAGCCGGAGACAGATCCGGCCTTCGACGAGCAGCACTTCGGGGACTGGGAAGGACTCGACTCGGCGACGCTGTGCGAGCGGGACGCGGCGTCGTACCTGCGGCTACGCCAGGACGAGGGGTACGCGCGGCCGGGTGGGGAGTCCGCCCGCCAGGTGCGCGATCGGGTACTGGCCGGCTACCAGCGCCTCGTGGCGCAGGCCCGAGACGACGGGCGCGTCGTCGTGGTCGTGAGCCATCGGACCGCGCTGCTGGCGCTTCTCGCCGACCTGCTGCGCATGGCGCCCGGCGGCCAGTGGTCCCTGGTGTTGGCGCCGGGATCGCTGACCTCGGTCCGGGCGTGGGGTGACGGGGGCGTGTCGGTCGAGTTCGTGAACGACACCGCGCACCTGCGCTGAGCGCGGCAGGTCGGCGCGGGATCTTCACGTCCTGCCGCCACGGTCCTGCCGCGCGCCGGGCGGCAACCGGGCGCTGCTCGATGGCGCGTCAGCGTCGCCCGGTGGGCACCGGCTTGACCTGCAGGCCTAGAGCTCCGACCGGCCGACCCTTGCGCACCAGGGTGAGGTCGAAGTGGTCCGCCAGGGCGTCGGCCAGGGCCTCGGGCGTGCGAGGATCCAGGCGCATCTGGCATACGGCGCGCGCGATCAGCCCGCGGGTGTGCTTCGCGTAGTGGGTCGCCCCCGGCACGTTGACCGAGATCACGCGACCGACCAGGTCGGCCGGGACCGGCCAGGCGGCGGTGTACGCGGCCGACCGGCAGTCGAGCACGAGGCGTTCGCCGACGAGCGGGCGGAGGGCGCCGTCGAGGTGCTCGCGCCAGTGCCGCGCGAGCGGCGGCCGCGACGGCAGGCCCGGTGACATCGCCAACCGGTAGGGGGCGACCTGATCGGCGAGGCGCAGGGCCCCGTACAAGGCGGAGAAGACGACCACCCACCGCTGCGCGCGACGCTTGTCGTGCGGCGCGAGCGTCGCGTAGTCGAACGCCTTGTGCAGCACGCCGCTGTAGAGGCGATGCACCGGCAGCGCGGGCACCTGAGGAATCCGGGTGTTGCGCGCCAGATCCCCGGCCACGCCGGGCCCCAGCCCGAGCGCCGCGTGCGCGTCGGGACGCAGGCTCAACGCCATCAGGTCGGCCAGAATCTGGGCCCGCGTGGCGCTCAGCGAAGGGAAGGACAGCGACGCCGGATCCATCCTGCGACCCCGCGCGCCCACGCTCTGGGCTTGTGACGGCGGGAGCAGGATCAACACGGGCACATGGTAGGCATGCCGCCTCGCCCCCCGGGGCCTTGTTGTCACACGTTGTCGCGCCACGAAGGGGCGCTGCGCTGCGCGTGGGACCGCCAGACTTCTATGGTGTGGGCATGTTCCAGCGACGCGTGGTCCTGACCCCGGACCACGGGGCCGACGGGGCGCTTCTCCGCGAGGCGTTCGCGCTCATCCGCCAGGAGATGGAGGTCCCGGGCGAATTCCCTGCCGCCGTGCGCGAGGAGGCGCACCAGGCGGCCTCGTCTCCCGTCACGCGATCGCTGCCGGGCGGAGAGCTCCCCGACGAGACCGCGGTGCCGTTCGTCACGATCGACCCGGCGGGCAGCATGGACCTGGACCAGGCGCTCCACATCGAGCGGGTCGGGCGGGGCTATCGGGTGCGGTACGCGATCGCCCACGTCCCCGCGTTCGTGGTCCCCGGCGGCGCGATCGACGCGGAGGCCCGCCGCCGCGGCGAGACGACCTACCTGCCGGACGGCAGCGAGCCGCTCCACCCTCGGGAGCTCTCCGAGGGGGCGGCCAGCCTGCTCCCGGGCCAGGTCCGGCCGGCCTTCATCTGGGATCTGCGACTGGACCAGGAGGGGGAGGTCCGCGAGGCTCAGGTCCGTGAGGCGGCCGCCCGCAGCGTTCAGCGACTCGACTACGAGGGGGCGCAGGCCGATGTGGCGGCCGGGCGTGGAGCGGCCGCCCCCGACGGGCCGCTGGCGCTGCTGCGGGAAGTCGGCGAGCGGCGGATGGCCCTGGAGCAGGCCCGCGGCGGGGCGAGCCTGCCGAAGCCGGAGCAGGAGGTGGTTCCCACCGAGCGGGGCTTCCGGCTCCGGTTCCGCCCGCCCGTCCCCATCGAGGACTGGAACGCGCAGATCTCCCTCATGACCGGCATGGCCGCGGCCCAGATCATGCTCGACGGCGGGGTCGGGATCCTGCGGACGATGCCGTCCCCGAGTCCGGCCGAGGTGGAGACCTTCCGTCTGCGGGCGACCGCGCTCGGCGTGCCGTGGCCGACCGGCGTCCGGTACGGGGACTTCCTGCGCGGGCTCGACCGGCACGATCCCGCCCATCTGGCGCTGATGCACGCGGCGACCTCCCTCTTCCGCGGCGCCGGCTACACCCCGTTCGACGGAGAACCGCCGCCCAAGCGCGACCATGCGGCGCTGGCGGCGCCGTACGCTCACGTCACGGCGCCGCTGCGCCGGCTCGTCGATCGGTTCGCGCTGGTCACCTGCGCGTCTCTGTGCGCGCAGAAGCCCGTGCCGGAGTGGGTCCGGGAAGGGTTGCCGACCCTGCCCGAGGTGCTGCGCGCGAGCGGGCGGCGCGGGTCCGCCGTCGCCCGGGCCTGCACGGACGCGGTCGAGGCGGCGGTGCTGGAACCCTTCGTGGGCAAGGACTTCGACGCCTCCGTGGTGGAGGAGCGCGAAGACCGCGTCACGGTCCAGATCACCGAGCCCGCGGTGCTGGCCCGAGCGTCCGGCAAAGCGCCGGCGGGGCAGCGGGTGGTCGTACGGCTGCGCGCCGTCGACCTTCCGGCGCGCAAGACCTCCTTCGAGATCGCGGGTCCTCGCGATGTGTGAGGACGGACTGACGCGTGAGGACGGCGTAATGGGTGACGACGCCGCGATGCGTGAGGACAAGGCGATGCGTGCAGACGGGGCGGTGCGAGAGGACTGGGCGCGGGCCGTCGCCGCCCGCCCGTTCCCCAGGGTCGTCGCCACCGACCTCGACGGCACCCTGCTCAACGCCGCCGGCGCGATCTCGCCGCGCACGGCGCAGGTGCTGGAGTCCTACGTGGCGGCGGGCGGACTCTACGTCCTGGTGACGGCCCGCCCGCCGCGCCGGCTGCGCGGCCTGGCCCGGCTGCGGGTGCCCGGCGGCGTGGTACTGGCCTGCAACGGCGCGTTCGTGGTGGATCTGGCGGGCGGGGTCGTACGGGAGTCCCACGCGTTCGACCCCGCGGAGGCGGCGGAGCTGGTCGCCGCCCTGCGGGCGGCGTTCCCGCAGATGCGTCTCGCGGTGGAGACCTCCCGGCGGATGGTGCGGGACACCGCGTTCGAGGCGGACCCCCAGTACGACCCCGGCACCCCGACCGACGCCCTGGAGAGCTGGCTGGCGGCAGGACCGGACGAGCCGGTCGGCAAGGTGCTCGGACGCGGCCCCGGGATCGACGCCAACAGCCTGTACGAGGTGGCCGCGGGCGTCGTGGGGACGCGGGCCCACCTGGCGTACTCGGGCGCCGTGGGGCTCCTCGAGCTGACCCCGCCCCACGTCAACAAGGCCGAGGCGTTGGAGCGCTGGTGCGACGAGCGGGCCGTGGCGGCGCAGGACGTCTGGGCGTTCGGCGACATGCCCAACGACCTGCCGATGTTCTCCTGGGCCGGCACGTCGTACGCCGTCGCGAACGCGCACCCGGACGTGCTCGCGGCCGCGGACGCCGTGGCCCCGCATCACGACGACGACGGCGTGGCCGCCGTGGTGGCGGCGGCCATCGAGCGGTGGAGGTCCCGCGGAGAAGCCGTCGACGGCTAGACTCGCGGACGCGGATGAGTCGGCCAGGCGGTCGCGTCGGCAGCCACCCCCGGGCAGTTGGCCGGTAGGGTCTGCCGCCGAGGAACGTCCGGGCTCCACAGGGCAGGGTGGTGGCTAACGGCCACCCGGGGCGACCCGCGGGAGGAGTGCCACAGAGAAACAGACCGCCACCGCGCGCCGGGCGACCGGCGGGCGGCGGTAAGGGTGAAACGGTGCGTGTAAGAGACCACCAGCGCCCCCGGTGACGGGGGCGGCTCGGTAAACCCCACCCGGAGCAAGACCAGACAGTGCGCGCTACCAGGGCGGCCCGCCCGAGCGCACGGGTAGGTCGCTAGAGGTGCCTGGCAACAGTCACCCGAGATGGATGACCGCCCACGACAGAACCCGGCGTATCGGCCGACTCATCCGCCGATCCCCACCGGCGCACGTGCCCGCGCCGCGACGTAGCCCTAGGCTCTGGGGATGCCGGGCCTCCTCGTTGTCCACCACGCCCCCACCCGCGGCCTGCGGGAGCTCCTCGCCGCCGCGCTGGCGGGCGCCACCTGCGAGGACATCGAGGGCGTCGAGGTCACCGCGGTCGACGCGCTCGCCTTCGCGCGCGGGGAGGCCGGCGCCGACGACCTGCTGCATGCCGATGGGTTCTTGCTGCTCACGCCCGCGAACTTCGGCTACATGTCCGGGGCCCTCAAGCACGTCTTCGACTCGACCTTTCTGGCGATCGGCGGCGCGCTGGACGCGGACGGGCAGGCGGCGGGCGGTGGGACCGGCGGACGGCCGTACGGACTGCTGGTGCACGGGCGCTACGACACCGGCGGCGCCGTCCGGTCCGTCGAGTCGATCGTCGGGGCCCTGGGCTGGCGGGCCGTGGCCCACCCCGTGGAGATCCTCGGCGAGGTCAGCGAGGAGCACCGCGACGCCGCGTACGAACTCGGCGCGACCTGCGCCGCCGTGCTGGCCCCCTGAAGGCGCTGACACCCCAGGGCGCCGCGGACGGCCACAGTGCGCCGTGGGCGCCCAGCATGCTGCGGAGCCCCCCAGGGTGCCGCGGCGCCTACCAGGAGGTGTGCCGGGGCCTGCCTTCGTCGTACCCCGCCGCCCCCTGCAGACCGACCACGACCCGCGCGTGGAACTCCCCGATCGTGGACGCGCCGGCGTACGTGAACGCGCTGCGTACGCCGGACACGATCTGGTCGATGAGGTCCTCGACGCCGGGACGGGCGGGGTCCAGGTACATCCGGGAGCTGGAGATCCCCTCCTCGAAGAGCGCCGAGCGGGCCCGCTGGAACGCGTTCTGCTCCTTGGTCCGGTTGCGCACGGCGCGGGCCGAGGCCATGCCGAAGCTCTCCTTGTAGAGCCGCCCGTCCGCGTCGCGGAGCAGGTCGCCGGGGGACTCGTACGTGCCCGCGAACCAGCTCCCGATCATCACGCTCGCCGCGCCGGCGGCCAGCCCCAGCGCCACGTCGCGCGGGTACTTCACCCCGCCGTCCGCCCACACGTGGGCCCCGTACTCCTTGGCCGCGGCCGAGCACTCCAGCACCGCCGAGAACTGGGGGCGGCCGACGCCGGTCATCATCCGCGTCGTGCACATCGCGCCCGGGCCCACGC
This sequence comes from Austwickia sp., assembly GCA_039812465.1. Lineage (GTDB taxonomy): Bacteria > Actinomycetota > Actinomycetes > Actinomycetales > Dermatophilaceae > Austwickia. The sequence continues at coordinate 11,076 of JBDIAS010000012.1, forward strand.
CGACCTTGACGATGTCGGCTCCGCCGGTGGCCAGGTCGCGGGCGCCCTCCGCGGACACGACGTTCCCCGCGGCGATCGGCACCCGCCGACCGGTCGCGGCCTGCGCCTCGTCCCGCGCGCCGACCGTTGCGGCGAGCGCCTCCATCATCCGCTCCTGATGCCCGTGGGCCGTGTCAACCACGAGGAGATCCACCCCTCGTTCGAGCAGGCTGGCGGCCTTGCCGCCGACGTCGCCGTTGATCCCGACCGCCGCGCCGATCATGAGGCGACCCTGCTCGTCCAGGGCGGGGTCGTAGATCGCCGAGCGCAGGATCCCTTTACGGGTGAGGACGCCGAGGAGGCGGTCCCCTTGCACCACTGGCGCCAGCTCCAGGTGATGCCCGGCGAGCACCTCGAAGGCGTCGTCCAGGTCGTCGCCGGGGGCGAGGGTCACCATCTCCTGGCTCATCACCTCGGCGACGGTGGCGAACCGGTCCACGTCGACGCAGTCGCTCTCGGTCACGATCCCGACGGGCCGCCCGTCCTCGACCGCCACCGCCGCCCGGTGGGACCTCTTCCCGATCAGCGCGAGCAGGTGGGCGACCGGCGCGCTGGGGGCGATCATGATCGGCGTGTCGTAGACGGTGTGGGCGTTCTTGACCCGGGTGATGGTCTGCTCGACGGCGCGCGTCGGGATGTCCTGCGGGATGATCGCGATCGCGCCCCGACGGGCCACGGTCTCGGCCATCCTGCGCCCGGAGACGGCGGTCATGTTGGACACGACCAGCGGTAGCGACGTACCGACCTTGTCAGGCGTGGTGAGGTTCACGTCGAAGCGCGAGGGGACCGCACTGCGGGACGGGACCATGAACACGTCGTTGTACGTGAGGTCGTGCGTAGGTCGCTGGCCGTTGAGGAATTCCACCCGGCCATCGTAGGTGCACGCCTCGCGGGCGTCCTTCAGCGGCGGGGGCGACTACCGCGCCCCGGGGGCCCGGTGCCCGGTGACCGAGTGCCCTAGTGACCGCGTGCCCCGGTGTCCGAGTGCCCCGGTGACCGAGTCACTCGGGGGACGTGCGTGCGAATCAGCGCGCCGGGTCGTCCCCGGCGTACGTCGCGTGCCAGGCCGCGCCGATGATCCCCGCCCTGTTCTCGAGCTGGGCGGGCACGACCCGGGCCTGCAGGTCCAGCAGCGGCAGAAACTTCTCGGACTTCCGCGAGACACCGCCGCCGACGACGATCAGGTCGGGGGAGAACAGCCGCTCGACGTGCGAGAAGTACCGCTGCAAACGGACGGCCCACTCCTCGTACGAGAGGTTCTCCCGGGTCTTGGCCGCCGCCGAGGCCCGCGATTCGGCGTTGTGCCCGTCGATCTCCAAATGGCCCAGCTCGGTGTTGGGCACCAGGACGCCGTTTACGAGCAGCGCGCTGCCGATCCCGGTGCCCAGGGTCGCCACGAGCACCACCCCTGGGGTGTCCTTGGCGGCGCCGTAGTGAAGCTCGGCCACGCCGGCGGCGTCCGCGTCGTTGAGGACGCTGACCGGGCGACCAAGGTGTTCCGTGAGCGCGGCCTGCGCGTCGGTGCCGATCCAACTCGGGTCGATGTTCGCCGCCGAACCCACGACGCCGTGGCGCACGATCCCGGGGATGGTCACGCCCACCGGGGAGTCGCCGGTCGCGTCGGCGAAGTGCTCGGCGATCTGGGCGACGACCTCGATGACCGCCTCGGGCGTGGCCGGCTGCGGGGTCTCGATCTTGAGCCGCTCGGCGGCCCAGTCTCCGGCGTCGAGGTCCACCGGGGCGCCCTTGACGCCGCTGCCGCCGATGTCGATGCCCAGGGGGAAGGTTCGCGATGTCACGGCGGGTCCTTTCGATTCGGGTCCGTCATGAGGAGACCAGTGCGCCGACCCTAGCCGCCCGCGCCGCCGTGAGTCAGCGCAGCGGCGGAAAGACTTGAGGCAACCACGTCCCTGGACGCGGCGGAAGGCGCGACGCAGGCGAAAGGCCCGACGCGACGGGGACGTGCGGCGCGGGGCGAACCGACGGGAGGTCTCACAGCTCCGTCAGGACCTCCGCGCCGGCGGAGGTCACCAGCACCGTGTGCTCGTACTGCGCGGAGCGGCGCAGGTCGGCGGTCACGACCGTCCAGTCGTCGTCCCAGACGGACCAGCCCGGCACGCCCAGGTTGATCATCGGCTCGATCGTGAACGTCATGCCGGGCAGCATCAGGTCGCCGTAGTCAGGGGCAGCATCGTAATGGGGCACGATCAGTCCGGAGTGGAACGCCGTCCCGATCCCGTGGCCCGTGTAGTCGCGCACCACCCCGTAGCCGAACCGGCGGGCGTAGCTCTCGATGACCCGCCCGATCACGTTGATGGGCCGGCCGGGCTTGACCGCCTTGATGCCGCGGCGCAGGCACTCGGCGGTGACCTCCAGCAGACGCGTGGACTCCTCGTCGATCTCGCCGACGGGGAACGTCGCGTTGGTGTCTCCGTGAACCCCGTCCAGGTAGCACGTCACGTCGAGGTTGACGATGTCCCCCTCGACCAGCGGCCGGTCGTCGGGGATGCCGTGGCAGATGACCTCGTTGACGCTGGTGCACAGCGATTTGGGGAAACCCCGGTAGCCCAACGGGCTCGGGTAGGCGCCGTGATCACAGAGGAACTCGTGGACGACCCTGTCGAGTTCCTCGGTCCGCACGCCCGGGGCGACGGCCGCCCCGCCGACGGCCAGCGCCTCCGCCGCGAGACGGCAGGACCGGCGCATCGCCTCGATGGTCTCCTCGTCCTTCACCTCGCTGCCCGTGAACGGCTCGGGGGCCGGCTTGCCGACGTACGGCGGCCGAACGATGGTCCCGGGTACGGGAAGCGGCGGGCCGACCCGCCCGGGGGTCACCGAGGGTCGAGGGCGAGTACGAAACAGCATGCGGCGATTGTGCCAAAGGTCGCACTCGACGGCGCGGGCCCGGCCCGCTCTCGTACCGCGACCCTGTCCCAGCCTGCCCAGACGCCCACGCTTGGGGTCGTGCTCCCTGGTGTCAGCGGGTTCGCTGCGGCAGGCTGGCCGTGCGACCGCCTCCGGGCCGTACGGTGGGACGCGAAGACGGTGGAACGCGAAGGAGGACGGCAGTGAATTACTGGTTCAACGTCGAGACCGGTCAGGTCGAAGAGGACTCCGCGACCTCGCGGAAGGAGAATCTGCTCGGTCCGTACCCGTCGCGCGAGGAGGCGCAGCAGGCGCTGGAGAAGGCCCGCGCACGCACGGAGGAGTGGGACGAGGAGGATCGCCGCTGGAAGGAGTGGGACGAGGAGGATCCCCGTCGGGACGAGGGCGAGCGCAAGGCCTGAAACCGCGAGGGCGCCCCGACGTGCGGGGCGCCCTCGGCTATGCGGCGTTCGGTCGTGCGTCGCATCGTCACCTCACGCGTCCATTTCACGCGTCCACCTCATGCGTCCACCTCATGCGTCATCGCGGGCCCGCGACGGGTACGCGCCCGAGCCCGCGGCGACGGATGGTGGAGTCAGGACTGCGTGAGGCGGTGCAGGGCCTCGTCCCAGCGTCGGGTCAGCTCGGCGCGGTCGAGGTTGTCGGTGAGGTTCTCGTGCCGCAGGGTCAGCAGCGTCCCCTCACCCTCAGCGGCCATCTGCAGGTCGACGAGGGTGTTGGTGGAGTGCTCGTCGGCGTGCCAGGACACCCGGATCTGCTGCTCGGGGTGGTAGCTGCGCAGCACGCCGTACGTGCCGTCCACGGCGCGCCACGGGTCCCCCTTCGTTCCCAGCATGGCTCCCTCACCCAGGAACGCCTCGATGCCCTCGCGTTGCGTGAGCCGGGCCCAAATCTCCCCGAGCGGGCGGGCCACGTGCTGGACCACCTCGATGGCGTCCTGGGGGGAAGCTTCGGTCGGTGTGGCGTCGGCCTCTGTGATATCGCTGGTCATCGTCGCTCCTCGGGTCGTGACCTTCGCTGCGCGCCGCCGCCGGGCCCGGGGCGGCGCCAATACCGGTGAGGTCAGCTCATCACGGCAGAAGGTCTCTTCACAACGTCACACGCGGCGTTTCCCGCCCTTCGACCCGTGGCGCGCCTCACGTGACCAGCGGCGCCCGTCCTCCCGTCGGCCTGCAGCGTCCTCGTCGCCTGATAGGGCAGGATTAATGGTCATGGGCCGTCAAGAGGAGTTCGTGCTGCGCACCCTCGAGGAGCGCGATATCCGGTTCGTGCGGTTGTGGTTCACCGATGTGCTGGGGACGCTGAAGTCCGTCGCTGTCGCGCCGGCGGAGCTGGAGGGCGCCTTCGAGGAGGGGCTGGGCTTCGACGGCAGCGCGATCCAGGGCTTCGCGCGGGTGACCGAGTCCGACATGCTCATCCGCCCCGACCCGAGCACCTTCCAGATCCTGCCGTGGCGCGACAGCCCCCCCGGGACGGCGCGGATGTTCTGCGACGTGCTGCTGCCGGACGGCTCGCCGTCCCCGGCGGACCCGCGGCACGTGCTGCGCCGGGCGTTGGCGAAGGCCGCCGACATGGGGTTCAGCTTCTACACCCACCCCGAGATCGAGTTCTTCTTGTTCCAGTCCGACTGGACTCCCGGGATGCCGCCGGAACCGATCGACCACGCCGGCTACTTCGACCACTCCGCGCACGCGGCGGGGCAGGACTTCCGGCGGCACGCGATCACGGTGCTGGAGTCCATGGGGATCTCGGTGGAGTTCAGCCACCACGAGGCGGCCCCGGGACAGAACGAGATCGACCTGCGCTACGCGGACGCGCTGTCGACCGCGGACAACATCATGACGTTCCGGTCCGTGATCAAGGAGGTGGCGATCCAGGAGGGGATCTTCGCCTCCTTCATGCCCAAGCCCTTGCAGGACTGCCCGGGCTCGGGCATGCACACCCACCTGTCCCTCTTCGAGGGGGAGCGCAACGTCTTCTTCGAGCCGGGTGCGCAGTACCAACTGAGCCGGGTCGCGCGGCAGTTCATCGCCGGGATCCTCACCCACGGCGCCGAGCTCACCGCCGTCACCAACCAGTGGGTCAACAGCTACAAGCGGCTGTGGGCCGGCGACGAGGCGCCCGCCTTCCTGTGTTGGGGGCACAACAACGGCAGCGCGATGGTGCGGGTGCCGATGTACAAGCCGGTGAAGGGCAACTCGACCCGCGTCGAGGTCCGCTCGCTCGACCCGGCGTGCAACCCGTACCTGGCCTTCGCCGTGCTCCTGGCCGCGGGGCTGAAGGGGATCGAGGAGGAATACGAGCTGGGCGAGGAGGTCGAGGACGACGTCTGGCGGCTGACCGCCCGCGAGCGGGTCGCGCTCGGGATCGAGCCGCTGCCCACCTCGTTGCACAGCGCGATCCTCGCGATGGAGCGCAGCGAGCTCGTCGCGGAGACCCTGGGCGAGGCGATCTTCGACGTGTTCCTGCGCAACAAGCAGGCGGAATGGGACGAGTACCGCGCGCAGGTGACGCCGCACGAGCTCACCAAGCTCTTGCCGGTCCTGTGAGTCCCCGGTGAGTCGCCCCGCCGCTTCTGCCCCGGATCGGCCCGGCGGTCCGGATCGGCCCGGCGCTCCGGACCACTTCGGCCGGTCGGCTCGCCCTGGCGTGCGTGCGCAGTTGGCCCGGTGGGGGTTCAACGACGCCCGGCGCGTGGAGTCGCTGATCGCGGCCCCCGAGTGGCAGGGCCTGCTGGACGTCTCCGCCGCCGAGGCGGGCCCCGCGGGGCTGTGGGCCGGGCTGGCCGCCACCGCGGATCCGGATGCCGCCGTGTTCGCCCTCCTGCGGCTCCTGGAGGCGGTGCGGCCCGCGGACGGGGAACGGGAGCTGCGGGCGATGCTGGCCGACGGAGGCGTCGCGCGCGACCGGTTGCTCGGGGTGCTCGGCGCGTCGGTCGCCCTCGCCGACCACCTCGTGGCCCGCCCCGCACAGTGGCGGTCCGCCGCGCAGGCGGACCCCCTCGACGCGGCGGAGCGCACGACGCGCCTCGTGGAGGCCGTCGTCGCTGCTGCCGCCACCGCTGGGGATGGCACCAGAAGGGCCCGCAACACAGAGGCCAGCGACGCAGGGCCCAGCGACGCAGGGGCCAGCAGCGCAGGGCCCAGCAACTCAGGGCTCAGTAACGCAGAGGCCAGCAACGCAGAGGCAGGCAACGGAGCAGCGGCGGACGCGCTGCGGGTCGCCTATCGGGAGCAGATGCTCGGCATCTTCGCGGGGGACATCACGGCCGAGGAACCGCTCGAGGTGCTCCCGCAGACCGCTGCCGCGCTGGCGGACCTGGCCGCGGCTGCCCTGGAGGCCGCGTACCGGATCGCCTGCCAGCAGCACCCGGACGCCGCGCGGCAGGCGCGGCTGGCGGTCATCGGGATGGGCAAATGCGGCGGGCGGGAGCTCAACTACATCTCCGACGTCGACGTGGTGTTCGTCGCCGAGCCGGCGCCCGGCTGCGAGGAAGCGGAGGCGATCGCCGCCGCGACCGTGCTCGCGAGCGCGCTGATGCGCGCCTGCGCCGCGCCGACCGCCGAGGGCTCGCTGTGGCAGGTCGACGCCGCGCTGCGGCCGGAGGGCAAGCAGGGGCCGCTCGTCCGCACGGTGGCCAGCCACCGGCGGTACTACCAGCGCTGGGCCAAGACCTGGGAGTTCCAGGCGCTGCTGAAGGCGCGGCACGTCGCGGGCGACGCGGAGGTCGGCGCCGCATACGAGGCGGCGATCCTCCCGATGGTGTGGGAGGCGGCCGGGCGGGAGAACTTCGTCGAGGACGTGCAGGCGATGCGTCGGCGGGTGGAGGCACACGTGCCGGCGCGGGAGGCCGACCGCCAGCTGAAGCTGGGCCCCGGCGGGCTGCGCGACGTGGAGTTCTCGGTGCAGCTGCTGCAGCTCGTGCACGGGCGCACCGACGTGTCCTTGCGCTCCCGGACCACGCTCGAGGCCCTCGCCGCGCTCTCGGCGGGGGGGTACGTCGGCCGAGCGGACGCCGCCCCCCTGGACGTCGCCTACCGGTTCCTGCGGGCCGCGGAGCACCGCATCCAGGCCCACCGGATGCGACGCACCCACCTGATGCCCACCGCGACAGCGGATCTGCGCCGCCTGGGACGGTCGTTGGGCATGCGGACGGATCCGGGCGAGCAGGTCCTCGCGCGTCGCCGCGAGGAGTCCCAACAGGTCCGCCGGATCCACGAGAAGCTCTTCTACCGGCCGCTGCTCGCGGCCGCCGCGCGGCTGAGCAGCGACGACGTGGCCCTCACCGAGGAGGCGGCCCGGGCGCGGCTCGCCGCCCTCGGGTTCCGGGACCCGGCCGGCGCCCTGCGGCACATCGGGGTCCTCACCGCCGGCGTGACCCGGACCGCCGCCATCCACCGGCAGCTCCTGCCGGTGATCCTCGGCTGGTTCGCCGACGAAGCGGACCCGGACGCGGGGCTGCTCGCCTACCGCAGGGTGAGCGAGTCGCTCGGCGGAACCCCTTGGTACGCAAGGATGCTCCGGGACGAGGGGCACTCCGCCGAGCGCCTGGCCCACGTGCTGGCGCGCAGCCGGTTCGCTGCGGACATGCTCGTACGGATGCCCGACGCGGTCCGGCTGTTGGGGGAGCCCGACGGACTGCTCCCGCGCACCCGCGAGCAGCTCGTGGCGACGATGGGCGCCGCGATCACCCGGGCCGAGGACGCTGCCGCGGCGATCGAGGCGGCGCGAACGATCCGACGGCAGGAGCTCTTCCGGATCGCCGTCGCGGACATGGTCGGCGACCTGTCCCTGGCCGCCGCGGCGCTCGCCCTGACCGACGTCGCGGAGGCGCTGGTCGAGTCCGGGCTGCGGGTCGCGACGAAAGCGGTGGCGACCGAGCGCGGCGCGCCGGTGCCCGCGGACATCGCGCTGATCGGCATGGGCCGGTTCGGCGGGCAGGAGATGGGGTACGCCTCCGACGGCGACATCCTGGCGGTGCATCGGCCGCACCCCGGCGCGGACGAGGCGGCCGCGGCCGAGGCGGTCACCGCGGTCGTCGTGGAGCTGCGCCGGATGCTGCGCGAGGCGGGCCCGGACCCGCAGCTGGAACTCGACGCGGACCTGCGCCCCGAGGGCAAGGCGGGGCCGCTGACGCGGACCGTGTCGGGCTACGCCGGCTACTACGAGCGCTGGGCGAACACGTGGGAGTTCCACGCGCTGCTGCGGGCCCGCCCGATCGCCGGCGACCCGGAGCTCGGGGCGGAGTTCATCGCGCTGGCCGACCGCTACCGCTACCCGACCGACGGCCTCGACGCCTCCCAGCTGCGGGACATCCGGCGGCTGAAGGCCAGGATGGAGGGGGAACGCCTGCCCCGCGGCGCGGACCCCAAGGACCACCTGAAGCTCGGCCCCGGGGGGCTGTCCGACGTCGAGTGGACCGTGCAGCTGCTGCAGCTCCAGCACGCGCACGAGGTGCCGGGGCTACGGACGACCCTGACCCTGCCCGCCCTGGCGGCCGCCCGCGAGGTCGGCCTGGTCGACGGTGAGGACGCGGAGCTGCTGTCCGAGGCGTGGAAGATGGCCACCGCCATCCGCGACGCGGGGATGCTCTGGCGCGGCCGCCCCACCGACGCGATCCCCGCCGACCTGCGCGACCAGGAGGGCATCTCCCGGATCCTTCTGAACCCGGGCGGGCAGGGGCCGCAGCTGCGGGAGCGCTACCGACGGGTCGCCCGCCGAGCCCGCCAGGTGACCGAACGGCTGTTCTACGGGCAATCGGACTGACGCCCATCTGATCGCGGTGCCGCGCCTTCGGCACATCCCTACCCGCGCGGGCACTGCGCTCGTCGACCGTCGTCGTACGCTGGTCGGGGGCGCCGGTGATCGGCGCGGGGGATGGGCGCGGGGGACGGGGCGGTGGAGGGGTCCGGTGAACATACGGGTGTACCTGGTAGACGACCATGAGATCGTTCGGCGCGGCTTGCGCGAGCTGCTGGAGCTGGAGGGCGATCTGGAGATCGTCGGGGAGTCGGGCACGGCCGAGGAGGCCGTCCGCCGCATCCCGGCGCTACGGCCCGACGTGGCGCTGCTCGACGTCCGGCTGCCCGACGGCTCGGGGATCGAGGTGTGCCGCCAGGTCCGCGGCGTGGACCCCCACATCGCCGGTCTGGTCCTCACCTCTTACGACGACGACCAGGCGCTGACGGCGGCGGTCCTCGCCGGCGCGGCCGGATACCTCCTCAAGGACATCCACGGCGAGGACCTGGTCGCGGCGATCCGAACCGTGGCGGCCGGGGGGAGCCTCGTCAGCGACGCCGACCGGGAGGGGGTGCGGGACCGACTCGCGGCCGGCAGCACGGACCCCCGGCTGCGGAGCCTCACCGCCCAGGAGGGACGCATCCTCGTGCTCGTCGCGCGGGGGCTCACCAACCGGGAGATCGGCGCCGAGCTGTTCCTCGCAGAGAAGACGGTGAAGAACTACGTCACCTCGATTCTCGCGAAGCTCGGCATGCAGCGCCGCACCCAGGCGGCGGTCTTCGCCACCCTGCACGCCGACGACCTGCCCGAGGGACACCGACACGCCGCCCGGGACTGACGGGAGCCCGCGCGTCGATCGCCTCGGCGCATCGGCGAACGGGCCTGTGTACCGATGAACGGCAGCGGATTTGGACGCGTGGCGCCGCGTGAGGACGACCAAGCGCAGCGGGGACCTTCGGCCCTTGGTGGCGCCGCGTCGGCGGCGCACGATGGTCCTATGACTGCGTCGCGTTGGGACTCGACCCCCTCCGCCCGACTCCGGGTGGGGGACGTCGTGGCCGGGCTGCTCGACGACGACGCGGTGACCGCGGTCGCGCGCGCCGCGGTGCGCGAGGCGCTGGCCCGCGGCGCGCGGGTGCGCTTCCTGCAGGTGGCAGCGGAGGACGATCCCGCGGCGGCGAGAGAGACCGCGCCGTTCGCCGCCGCTCTGCGCGCCCTGCGCGAGGCGCCACAGCTTCCCGTCACGTTCGAGACGGTCGCGGGCGAGATCGGCCCGACCTTCGTGCAGCGCAGCGCCGACGCGAGCGTCCTCGTCGTCGGCCGGGACGGCCGCCCCGGGGAGGCGGGCACCGTGGCGGCGTACTGCCAAACCCACGCGACCTGCGACGTCCTGACCGTGAACCCGGAGCCGGGCGGGACCGGAGCAGCCCGTCCTGAGCCGTCGAATACCGCCGGGTAACGTTCCTCCACCAGCCGCGTCGTACGATCGATGCGTGCCCGCAGCAGGAGATCCGAGCGCGAGCGCGATCGCGCGTGCGGCCGCGCTCGACATCGACGACCTCCTCGCGGAGCTGCGAGCCCGGGCGGCCGGCGCGCAGCGCTCGTCGGAACGGCTCGCCGGCCTGCTCGACGCGGTCGTCACGGTCAGCTCGCACCTGGACCTGCCCACGGTCCTCACGCGGATCGTGGAGTCGGCCTGCGCGCTCGTCGACGCTCGCTACGGCGCGCTGGGAGTCGTCGACGGCTCCGGTCGCCAGCTGAGCGAGTTCATCACGTACGGCATCCCCGACGGGCTCTCGGTGGCGGGCGGACCTCCCATCGGCCACGGGGTCCTCGGCCTCCTCCTGCGCCACCCGCACTCGCGTCGGATCGCCGACGTGTCCGCGCACCCGGCGGCCGCGGGCGTGCCGCCGGGCCACCCGCCGATGCACAGCTTCGTGGGCGCGCCGATCCGGGTGCGCGACCAGGTGTTCGGCAACCTCTACCTCACCCAGAAACAGGGGGCGGAGGAGTTCAGCGAGGAGGACGAACGGTTGGTGGTGGCGCTCGCCGCGGCGGCGGGCATCGCCATCGAGAACGCCCAGCTCTACCGCCGCGCCCAGGCCACCCGCGACTGGACCGCCGCGGTCGGTGACCTCACCCAGACCCTGCTGGAGGGCCGCACCGAGCGCACCGCCCTCGCCCGGATGGTCAAGCGGGTGCGGGACCTCGCCGACGCGGACCTGGCGGTGCTCGCCGCGTTGCAGGGGGACCGGCTCGTCGTGCGCGCGGCGCACGCGGCCGCCGCCAGCGAGGGTGTCCGCGTCCTGCCCGGGCGTGAGCTGCCGGGCGCCGCCTGGGGCGCGGTCCTGGCGGGTCGCGTGCCCCTGCTGCTGCTAGAGACCCCAGAGGACACCCATACCGGCCTGTTGTCGGGACAGCTGCGCGCGGCGGTCGGCCTGCCCCGGCCGGGGTGCACCGCGCTGGTGCCGGTGAGCGTCGGCGAGGTGGATGTGGGCCTGATCGCGCTGTGCTGGCCGGACGACCGGTGCGGCGAGGCGCTGGGAACCCTGGAGATGCTCACGCTCTTCGGCGACCAGATGGGCCTCGCCGTCGAGGCCGCGCGGGCGCAGCGGGATCGGGCCCGGACCGCCCTGCTGGAGGATCGCGACCGGATTGCCCGCGACATGCACGACCACGTCATCCAGCGGCTCTACGCCACCGGGCTGAGCCTCCAGACGATCCGTCGGCAGATGGACGGCCCGCTCGGGGTGCGCCTCGAGGCGGCCGTGGGCGAGCTGGACCGCGCGGTCAAGGACATCCGGCAGGCCATCTTCGAGCTGCATCAGCACGCGGAAGGGGGGCTCGGGCCCGAGCTGGAGGCGCTCGTCGAGCGGGCGGCGGAAGGGTTCGGCTTCGTCCCGGACGTCACGTACGAGTCCCTCGCGGACATTCCCCCCGAGCTGGAGGCGGACGTGCTGGCCGTGGTGCGTGAGGCGCTCGCCAACATCCTGCGGCACGCCCGGGCGGGCGACGCCCACGTGTGGGTCAGCGCGGTCGACGACCTCGTGATCCGCGTCCTCGACGACGGGGTGGGCATCGACGCCTCGAGCGCTCGGTCCGGGCTGTCGAACCTGCGGGACCGGGCGCAGGCCCACGGCGGGACCTGCGAGGTGACGCGCCGCGCGCCGCACGGCACCGACCTGACGTGGCGCGTACCGCTCGCGCGCCACCCCCGGGGGACGGACCAGGGCGACGCTCGGACGCCCTGACCCACGGCCCTGACCCACACGCCCTGACCGCGCGTCGAGACCGCGCCTCGAGACCGCGCCACGACCGCCTGACCGCGCGCCCGACGAACCTCGGTCCTACCAGCGCAGCAGGGCCAGGCCGGCCGCCATCCCGCCGCCGAAGCCCGCCAGGAAGACCAGGTCGCCCTTGCCGAGGGCGCCCGCGCGGCTCGCTTCGTCGAGCGTGATCCCCACCGAGGCCGCGCCGGTGTTGCCGTACTTCTCCAACGTGCGGTGGGTGGTCGCGTTCTCCAGGTGCAGCGCCGGGACCAGGTCGTCCAGCATCATCCCGTTGGCCTGGTGCGGCACGAAGTGGTTGACCTCGCGCGGGTCGACGCCCGATTCGGCGAAGAACTCGGCGACCAGCGGCGGCAGCTCCTCCAGGACGAAGTCCTTCACCTTGCGGCCCTGCATCGTGAAGTACGCCAGGCCGGTCTCGAAGTGGCTGTCGTCCGAGGGGATTCGGCTCCCGCCCGCCGGGACCATGATGTGGTCGTTGAGCGCCCCGAAGGTGTGCAGGCTGGTCGCGAGGATGCCGTGGTCGTCCTCGTCGCCCGGGCCGAGGACCACCGCTCCCGCGCCGTCGCCGAAGAGGATGACCGTCCGGCGGTCCTTGGGGTTGAGGATCCGGCTGTACACGTCCGCGCCCACCACGAGCCCGTACCCTCCCGTCGCCTGCAACATCCGCGCGACGGACGACCCGGCGAAGACGAACCCGCTGCACACGGCGTTCATGTCGAACCCGGCGGCGTTGCGGGCCTGGAGGTTGTGCTGCACGTAGGCGGCCGTCGGCGGCTGGGGGCGGTCCGGCGTGGACGTGGCGACCACGATGTAGCGCAGGTCGTCGGGGGTCAACCCGGCCGACTCGAGGGCCGCCCACGCGGCCTGGGTGGCCAGGTCGGACGTGGCCTCCTCGGGGGCTGCCCAGCGCCGCTCACGGATCGCGGTCTTGGCTGCGATCCACTCCCCGTCGACCCCCGCGGGCCCGCCGACCTCCTCGTTGGTCACCACTCGCTGCGGAAGGTACGACCCTGTGCCCCACACCGCCACGCCCACGACGCGCTCCTTCGCCCAGGAGGTCCTGGCTGTTCGATCCCGAAAGCCCTACTGACATGCAGGTTACCCCCTGGTAGCCCGTGGTGGTCGGGCTGCGCCGGACGGTCGTGCGCACGGGCGGGCGCGCCGCTGAGAGACCGCACGGACCGTTCGTCGTCGCTCCGATGCGAATGTCCATGGCGGAAGCGTCCGCCCCGATACTTTCGCCGTACGGCTGGGCACGGTGCATACCGTGCCACACCGCATCCACGGCGACTCGTGGCCCGCAGCGCCAGTATCTGGCCGGGCCGCCGCGTCGACCGCCTCTAGCGTCTGTGACCTCGCCCGCCACAGTCCGTACCGAAGTACTCCCTTCCCACTCGACACGAGAGGTCTTTCCATGACCCACACCGCGCCTGCGGTCGAAACCGCCAGCACCGTTCGTACTATCTCCATCGCGGACCCCGGCCCCCTGGGGCTCGCGTGCTTCGCGATGACGACGTTTGTCCTGTCCACGTTCAACGCCGGACTGTTCCCGCTCGCACTGGAGCCGATCGTGCTCCCGCTCGCCCTCTATTACGGAGGGGCCGCCCAGGTCATCGCCGGCGTGATGGAGTTCTTCAAGAACAACACCTTCGGAGCGTTGGCGTTCGTTTCGTACGGGTCGTTCTGGTTGGCATTCGCCTACATCCTGAGCAACCCTGAGCTCCTGGCGGCGGCGCCTGCCGCGGACCGGCCCAAGGCCATCGGTCTGTTCCTCCTCGGCTGGACGATCTTCACCGCCTACATGACGTTCGCGGTGACCAAGGTGAACGGCATCCTCCTGGCGACGTTCTGCTTCCTGCTGGTCGCGTTCATCACCCTGACGCTCGGCAAGTTCACCGGCACCGCCGCGTGGACCACGATCGGTGGGTACGTCGGTATCGCGACCGCGTTCCTGGCCTGGTACGCCTCCGCAGCCGGGGTGACGAACTCCACCTTCGGCCGCGTGGTGCTGCCCACCTGGCCGCGGAAGTAACACGTAGCCGCGACGTAGATCGCCCCGGGAACCATTCGGTTCCCGGGGCGATTCGCGTACAGCGGGCGATCAGTGCGCCGGCGTGTTCCAGATCCGAGCGATGTAGTCGCGCATCGAGCGGTCGGAGGAGAAGAACCCGGCGCGGGCCACGTTCAGGATGGCCGAGCGGGTCCACGCCTCGGTGTCCGCGTAGTAGGCGTCCACGCGGTCCTGCACATCGAGGTACGACTGGTAGTCGGCCAGCGTCATGAACCGGTCGTTGTAGAGCAGGTCGTCGATGACCGCGCCCACGGCGTTGCGGTCACCGTCGGTGAACGCGCCGCTGCCGATCAGGTCGATCGCGGCCTTCAGGCGCGGGTTCGACTCGTAGTACGAGCTCGGTACGTACCCCTTGGCGGCGAGCGCGGCCACCTCCGGCTCGCGCATCCCGAAGAGGAAGAAGTGGTCGTCACCGACGAGCTCGCGGATCTCGACGTTCGCCCCGTCGTCGGTGCCCACGGTGAGGGCCCCGTTGAGGGTGAACTTCATGTTGCCGGTGCCGGACGCCTCCTTGCCGGCGAGCGAGATCTGCTCGGAGAGGTCGGCGGCGGGGATCAGCTTCTCGGCGAGCGTCACGTTGTAGTTCGCCGGGAAGGCCACGAACAGCTTCCCCTCGACCCGCGGGTCGTTGTTGATCGTCTTCCCGACCGCGTTGATCAGGTAGATGATCTCCTTGGCCATGTAGTAGCCCGGCGCGGCCTTGGCGCCGAACACGAACGTGCGCGGGGTGACCTGCGCAAGGTCGAGGCGTCCGGAGATGATTCCCTCGTAGAGCGTCACGATGTGCAACAGCTTCAGGGACTGCCGCTTGTACTCGTGCAGCCGCTTGACCATCACGTCGAGCATGTGGTGCTCGGGGAGTTCGATGCCGTCGCGGACCTTCAGCAGCTCGCGGAAGCGCTGCTTGTTGAACTCCTTCGCCAGGCGGAAGTTCTCGCGGAAGTCCGGCTCTTCGGCGAACGGCTCGAGCGCGCTCAGCCGGTCGAGGTTCGTCAGCCAGCCCACGCCGATGGTCTCGGTGATGAGCGAGGACAACGCCGAGTTCGACAGCCTGATGAAGCGGCGCGGCGTGACGCCGTTGGTCACGTTGGTGAACTTCTCCGGCCACATGTCGGAGAAGTCCGGCAGCACCTTGTCCCGCAGGAGTTGGCTGTGCAGCGCGGCCACGCCGTTCACCTTCGTGGCGGCGACCGTCGCCAAGTGGGCCATCCGGACCGCCCGCTCGGGGTGGTCCTGCACGATCGACATGCCGCGCACCCGCAGCTCGTCGTTCGGGAACTGCTCGCGCACCTGGGCGAGGAACTCCTCGTTGATGCGGTAGATGATCTCCAGGTGGCGGGGGAGCAGGCGACCCAACAGCTCGATCGGCCACACCTCCAGCGCCTCCGGCAGGAGGGTGTGGCACGTGTACGCGAAGCACTGCTGCGTGATGCCCCAGGCCTCGTCCCAGTCCAGGCCACGCTCGTCGATCAGCAGGCGCATCAACTCCGGGATCGCGATCACCGGGTGGGTGTCGTTGAGCTGGAAGATGATCTGCTCCGGCAGCTTGCGCATGTCGAAGTCGGCCGGCAGCGTCTGGTCGATGTAGTCCTTCAGCGAGCAGGCCACGAAGAAGTACTGCTGCTGCAGGCGCAGCTCCCGGCCCTGCGGGGTGGAGTCCTCCGGGTAGAGAACCTTGGTGATGTTCTCCGCGAAGGTCTGGCTGCGCACCGCCTCCGCGTAATCGCCCGAGTTGAAGATGGCGAGGTCGAACTCACGCGTGGCGCGCGCGCTCCACAGCCGCAGCGTGTTGACGACGCCGTTCTGGTAGCCCGGGACCATGTAGTGATAGGGCACGCCGAGGACGTTCCAGTCGGGCACCCACCGCGTGCGCTCCCGGCCCTGGTCGTCCGTGTAGGTCTCGGTCCGGCCGCCGAAATGCACCTGCACGGCGCGGTCCGGGTGCGGGAACTCCCACGGGCCACCCATCGAGAGCCAGGCGTCCGGCTTCTCGACCTGGCGCCCGTCCACGAAGGTCTGACGGAAGATGCCGTACTCGTAGCGGATCCCGTACCCGATGCACGACACGTCCATCGTGGCCAAAGAATCCACGAAGCACGCGGCGAGGCGGCCGAGGCCGCCGTTGCCCAGTCCTGGCTCGACCTCCTGGGCGCGCAGGGCGGCGAGGTCCAGTCCGCAGGCCTTCAGCCCCTCCTCGACGGTGGCCGTGAGGTCGGTCGCCAGGAGCGCGTTGTTGAGCTGGCGCCCCAGGAGGTACTCCGCGGACAGGTAGCCGACCATCTTCTTCGGGTTCTCCCGGCGCCGCCGCGCGGTCTCCAGCCAGTCGGCCATGAGGTAGTGGCGGACCGTGCGGGCGAGGGCCAGGTACTGGTCGTTGACGGTGGAGCGGGACAGGCCCACGCCCTGTCCGAAGTGCAGCTCGCGCAGGAACTCTTTGACGAAGCCGTCGACCGAGTGCGCTGGCGGCGTGACCGGCCCCTTCGCGACGGCGTGGGTGACCTCGCCGGTCGGCCCCTTGGTTCGGTAGTTGGCGTCTTCGGCCTCGTCCGCGATAGAAGCGGAGTCGGTTCCATTCGGTAGGAATTGGGCTGTCACAGGGCCTCCCCGGTGAAAAAAACGCCCCGTGCACACCGCCACGTGCGGCCGGACAGGAGGCGTTGGCTGGACGGCTGGTTGCGCGTGACCCTACCGGATCAGGCTCGCGTGGGGGCCTGGCTCGGAAGGGGGGAACGGAGCCCAGGCGCTCCTTCTCGGTGCGCATCCGCATCAGACGCGCGCTGGTGGGATCGTCGTACGACGTCTCGGGTGGGCGCTCGTCCGTCCGGATAGCGCGTTGACCTGAGCCATCGAGGAACGCGCGTTCATCCACCGGCGCGGGTCCCCGCACTGGTGTCCAAGGACCATCCGACCCGGGATGCCCCGGGAAAATTCTCTGGCGTCGGTCGATGGGGCGTCGGTCGATGGGGCGTCGGTCGATGGGGCGGCGGTCGATGGGGCGCGGCGGGGACGCGGCGCCCGTCCCCGCCAGAGTGCGCGGCCTCGGCGGCCCTGATAGGAAGGGCGCAGGCAGCCGACGACCGAGCCAGCGTCACGGGCCGCCCGATCATTGCGCCGAAGGGGTCCACCGTGACCGACGCTCCGACCACGCTGATCATCCTCGGCGCGTCCGGCGACCTCACCCGACGCCTCCTCCTCCCCGGCCTGGGGACGCTGCTGCTGGCGGATCCTGAACGGCGCGTCCACCTGCTCGGCGTCGCCCGCGGCGCGTGGGACCCGCACGACTGGGCCGGCCTCGTCGAGCGCTCACTCCTAGGTGGAGGAGCGAGCCCCGACGTGGCAGAGCGGCTCGGCCGCGAGTCGCGCGCCGTGAAGCTCGACGCCACCAACCCCGACGACCTGCGCACCCTGCTGGACCAGATCCCCGACAAGGACCACGCCGTGCTCTACTTCGCCGTTCCCCCGGCGGTCACGGCATCGGTCTGCAAACTCCTCACCCACGAGGACATCGGCGGTCTTCGCCTGGCGTTGGAGAAGCCCTTCGGCGCCGACCTGAACGGCGCGATCGCGCTGAACGCGCTGCTCCGGAGCATCGTCGATGAAGATCAGATCTTCCGCGTCGACCACTTCCTCGGCCAGTCCCAAGTGCTCAACCTGCTGGGGCTGCGGTTCGCGAACCGGCTGTTCGAGCCGCTGTGGGACGACCGCCACGTCGAATCCGTCGAGATCATCGCCGACGAAACGATCGCGCTGGAAGACCGCGCCGCCTACTACGATCACGCTGGCGCCCTCATCGACATGCACCAGAGCCACCTGCTCCTGATGCTCGCGATCATCACGATGGAGGAGCCGTCACGCGTCGACGCGCGCGAACTCCGCGACACGATGGCGCTCGCCCTGCGGGCGACCCGCATCCGCGGCGACGACCCGGCATCCGCGAGCCGCCGCGCCCGCTACACCGCCGGGATCGCCGCCGGCCAGCAGATCCCCTCGTACGTCGACGAGGACGGCGTGGACCCCTCCCGCGGCACCGAGACCCTCGCGGAGCTCGACCTAGAGGTCGCCAACCGCCGCTGGTCGGACACCCGGTTCCGGCTGCGCAGCGGCAAGGCCCTGGGGGCGCATGTCACGCAGATCGTGATCCGGTTCCGACCCCTGCGCTTCCTGCCGCCAGGTCTCTCCGGCGCCCCCTGCAACTCGCTCACGATCGACCTGAACTGCGACCGATTGACCCTGCGGATCGCGACGCTGGGGACGCAGGAGCACCTGGTCCTGGTCCCCGCCGACATGACCGCCTCCCTCGGACCCAGCGCCCTGCTCCCGTACGGAGAGGTGCTGGCCGGAATCCTCGACGGCGATCCGCTGCTGTCCGTCCGCGGCGACGTGGCCGAGGAGTGCTGGCGGATCTGCACCCCCGCGCTGGAGGCGTGGCGGGCAGGCCAGGTGCCGCTGGAGGAGTACCCCGCGGGCTCGTCCGGCCCGCCGTCCTGGCAGCACCGGCCCTAACGGTCCTCGGAAACGGCCACGAAACTGCCCGATTGCCGCTGGGCAGCGGGGATGACGGCCCGGAACCGCGCACGCGACCCTGGTACCGCCGACGACGACCCCGTACCGCGCATGGGGTCCCGCGGATCCACGGGACCCCACCGGCCAAAGTGGGACCTCATCGGCGAACGCGGGACCCCATCGCCGCCCCGGGGCGCGGATGACGGCCCGGAACCGCGCACGCGACCCTGGTACCGCCGACGACGACCCCGTACCGCGCATGGGGCCCCGCGGATCCACGGGACCCCACCTGCGTGCTTCGTCAGATGTCGTAGTACATCTCAAATTCGTGCGGGTGCGGCCGGAACCGGATCGGGTCGACCTCGTTCAACGTCTTCCACTCGATCCAGGTGTCCACCAGGTCCTCGGTGAACACGTCGCCCTCGAGCAGGTAGTCGTGGTCCTCCCGCAGCGCCTGCAACACCTCCGGCAGCGACCCCGGGACCTGCGCGATCTGCTCGTGCTCCTCCGGCGGCAGCTCGTACAGGTCCTTATCGATCGGCTCCGGCGGCTCGATCCGGTTGCGGATCCCGTCGAGGCCCGCCATGAGCTGCGCGGAGAACGCAAGGTACGGGTTCGCCGACGGGTCCGGGATGCGGAACTCGATCCGCTTCGCCTTCGGGGAGGTCCCCGCGATCGGGATGCGGATGCACGCCGACCGGTTGCGCGCCGAGTAGACCAGGTTCACCGGCGCCTCGTAGCCCGGCACCAAGCGGTGATAGCTGTTCACCGTCGGGTTCGTGAAGGCCAACAGGCTCGGTGCGTGCTCGAGGAGGCCGCCGATGTACCAGCGCGCCAGATCAGACAGCCCGCCGTAGCCCTGCTCGTCGTAGAACAACGGCTTGCCGTCCTTCCACAACGACTGGTGCGTGTGCATGCCCGACCCGTTGTCGCCGAACAGCGGCTTGGGCATGAAGGTCGCCGACTTGCCGGCCTGCCACGCGACGTTCTTGATGACGTACTTGAACTTCATCATGTCGTCACCGCTGTGCAGCAGCGTGTTGAACTTGTAGTTGATCTCCTGCTGACCGGCCGTCGCCACCTCGTGGTGCGCCCGCTCCACCTCCAGCCCTACCCGGTCCAGGACCTGGCACATCGCATCGCGCAGGTCGGCCATGTGGTCCACCGGCGCGACCGGGAAGTAGCCGCCCTTCGAGCGCGGCTTGTACCCGCGGTTGCCGCCCTCCTCGACGCGGCCGGTGTTCCACACGGCCTCGACCGAGTCGATGTAGTAGAAGCTCGCCTGCGCGGACGTCTGGAACCGGATGTCGTCGAAGATGAAGAACTCTGCCTCGGCCCCGAAGAACGCCGTGTCCGCGATCCCGGTGGACTTCAGGTAGGCCTCGGCCTTCGTGGCGATGTTGCGCGGGTCCCGGCTGTACGGCTCATCCGTGAAGGGGTCCACGATCGAGAAGTTCATGATCAGCGTCTTCTCGGCGCGGAACGGGTCGAGGTAGGCGGTCTTGACGTCCGGCAGCAGCTTCATGTCGGACTCGTGGATCGCCTGGAACCCGCGGATCGACGACCCGTCGAACGCCTGGCCGACCGTGAAGAAGTCTTCGTCCAACGTCTTGGCGGGCACGTTGAAGTGCTGCATGACGCCCGGAAGATCGCAGAACCGGATATCCACGAACTGGACGCCCTCGGACTTGATGTAGTCCAGGACCTCGTGCGGTGTGTTGAACAAAGCAACCTCCTCGTGCGACCGGGCGTCGCGCTCACGGCACCCGTGCTGTTCGGTGACGACGGTAGAGACGGCACGTTTCCCGTCCGTCACCCCCGTGTTTCCCACGTGTTACGCGGGGCGCTCCGGCAGTATCGCGGCGAGAAGAGACCCGGGCGGCAGCGTCGGGCCCGTCCATCACCGGCGAGCAGACTAGCGCCGCCGGTCGCCCGGCCCGCCACCGCGACCGGCGCTCGGACGTGCTCGGACGTAGGGTGGGGGCGTGGTGGATCGGCGGGATATCGGATCGTGGCTGGCAGGACCCCAGCTGGGGGGCGCGGACGCACCGGACGGTGAGATGCGTCACCGCGGCGAGCGGCTCAGCCTGCCCGCGCACGGCCCAGGATCCCTGGCCGGCACCGGCCGTCGGGTCGTGGCGCTGCTGATCGACTGGACGCTCTGCCAGCTGATCGCGATGGCGTTCCTCGGGTACACCATCGGGCAGAACTCGGGCCTGACGATGTTCGCGCCGCTGCTGGTCTTCGTGATCGAGAACATCCTGATGGTCGCCACGGTGGGCCACACGATCGGGCACCGTCTGCTCGGGATGCGGGTCGTGGCCCTCGGGCGCGGCTACGTCGGGCTGGGTCGCGCGGCGCTGCGCACCCTGCTGCTGGCCGTGGTCATCCCGGCGGTCGTCTGGGACGCCGACGGGCGCGGCCTGCACGACAAGGCGGCCGGCACGGTTCTCGTCCGCACGTGAGCGCTGCGGAGCCTTCGCGCCTCGAGAGTTCGTACGGGGGGACTTCGTACAAGGGGGCTTCGTACGGATGTGAGCGGGGCGCTGAGCGACGGCCGATCGCACTCCCCGCGTCCCGCTCCGCGCAGTCCCGACGCGCGCGACTCAGCGCGGCAGGTGTTTGCCGCGCAACCGGTTCGGGTCGACGCCCGCGGGAATCGGGGGGCGGACCCCGCCGATCGAGCGCAGCCGCTTGTCGATGACCGGCACCTCGTGCTTGGTCAGCTTCTTGTCGAGCTTGTTCATGCGGGAGACCAGGTCGGCGATGTCCACGACCTCGGGGCCCTTGCCCGCGCCGACGCGGAAACCGTGCACCGGCACGTTGGGCACCAGGCGGGAGGTGCGGCGCCGCTCGGACGCCAGCAGCTTCGCGGCCTTGGCGGCCGGGCCTTCGGCGATGAGCACGACGCCGGCGCGGCCCACCGCGCGATAGACGATCGCGGCCTGGCGCGGGTCCCGGGAGCCGCCCGCGTCCGCGGCGATCGGCTCCTGCTGATAGCTCCAGCCGCGGCGGATCGAGGACAAAGCGGCGCCCACCTCGCCGGGCTGCCCGGAGATCTGCCGGTAGGCGCCCCGCTCGGCCCGCTTGGCGGTCAGCCACAGCGCGGGCAGCGCGCCCAGCATGGCGCCGAGAATGCCCCAATAGACCATCTGGCCGGTCGACCCGCCGAAGGCGCGCGCGACCACGATGCCGAGCAGCACGCCGACGAGCAGGCAGAGCGCGATCCACAGCGGCAGCCGCGGGTCGGCCGAGCGGGCCAGCCGGAGAAGCTGCCCGAACTGCGCGAAGCGGTTCTTCATCCGGGCGCCGAAGCTGGGGCGGTTGGGGTCCTTTTTCTTGCGGGCCATGGCGGCGAGCGTCCTTCGCGAGTCGGGTCGAGCGGGTGGAGCGTCGAGCGGTCCGTGTCGGTGGGGGTCGGTGTCGAGGCAGTCGGTGTCGAGGCAGTCGGTGTCGAGATAGTCGGTGTCGATGCGGTGGGCGGCGGTGTGATCGGCGGCGGGTTGTCGGTGGGTGGTGCGGTGTGGCCGGTGGCCGGGTCGTGGGGTACGGGGGCTGCGGGGCGGTCCTGACTCGGGACCGCTAGGACGGCGAGGTGGACGCGGCGCGGTCGGCCTGGGCCTGCACGAGGCTGGACGCCTCCTGGCGGGCGGGCGCGTGCCGGCGCTCGCCGAGGTGGGCCAGGTGGGCCGGCAGCTCCCGCCCGGCGGCGGCCATCGCCTGCGCCCAGAGTCGGCCCGCGCGATAGCTGGAGCGGACCAGCGGTCCCGCCATGACGCCGGCGAAGCCGCGCTCCGTCGCGTACTGCGACCAGGAGACGAACTCTTCCGGCTTCACCCAGCGGTCGACGGGGTGGTGGCGAGGGGAGGGGCGCAGGTATTGCGTGATCGTGAGGATGTCGCAGCCCACCGACGCGAGGTCGTCGATCGCCCGGGCGATCTCGTCCTCGTGCTCGCCGAGCCCCAGGATGAGGTTGGACTTGGTGACGAGGCCCGACTGCCCGGCCATCGCGAGCACCAGCAGGGACTTGTCGTAGCTGAATGCCGGCCGGATCCGGGAGAAGATCCGCGGCACGGTCTCCAGGTTGTGGGCGAAGACCTCGGGCCGGGCGTCGAACACCTGCCCCACCAGCTCGGGGCGGGCGCCGAAGTCCGGCGGCAGGATCTCCACCCCGGTGGCCGGGTTCGCCTCGTGGATGGCGCGCACCGTGTCGGCGTACAGGCCCGCGGCACCGTCGGGCTGGTCGTCGCGCGCGACGCCGGTGACGGTGGCGTACCGCAGCCCGAGCTGCGCGACCGACTGCGCGACCCGCCGCGGTTCGTCGGTGTCCAGCGCCCCGGGGCGGCCGGTGGCGATGTCGCAGAAGTCGCAGCGGCGGGTGCAGACGTCGCCGCCGATGAGGAAGGTCGCCTCCCGGTCCTCCCAGCACTCGAAGATGTTGGGGCACCCGGCTTCCTGGCAGACCGTGTGCAGCCCGCCGTCGGCCACCAGCGAGCGCATCTGCGTGTACTCCGGCCCCATCGTCGCCGTCGTCCGGATCCAGCCCGGTTTGCGCTCGATCGGTGTCTGCGCGTTGCGTGCCTCGATGCGCAGCAACTTGCGCCCGTCGGGGGCGAGGCTCACCGGCTGCTCCTTCGCGGTGTTCGGACCGTCGGGCCCGCCAGCGCGTCGTGGCGCTGCGGGCGTCGCGGGGTGTCGTCCCAGGGTACGCCGTGACCGTCAGGTGGCGCCGCCGGCGTGGCGCGGCCGGTCAGCGGCTGGGGGCGGCGACCGAGGAGAGGATCTCGTCGAGATGGCCGGTCGCGAGCGACACGACGTCGGCGACGCCGACGTGGCGCCCCAGCTCGAGGGTCAGCGAGGTGACGCCCGCGCCGACGATGCCGCAGGGGACGATCACGTTGCTCCAGGCGAGGTCACAGTCGCAGTTGAGCGCGAAGCCGTGCATGGTGACGCCCTGGCTCACGCGGACGCCGATCTGCCCGAGCTTGCGCTCCGGGCGGGCCAGACCCCCGGGGCCGTCCTCGTCGGCCGGCACCCACACGCCGCTGCGCCCGGGCACCCGCATCGTCTCCAGGCCGAGGTCCGCGCATACCCGCATCATCATGTCCTCGAGGCGGCGCACGTGGGCGACCACGTCGACGGGGTGCGGCAGCCGCACGATCGGGTACCCCACGAGTTGCCCCGGCCCGTGCCAGGTGATCTTGCCGCCTCGGTCGACGTCGATGACCGGGGTGCCGTCGAGCGGACGCTCGTGGGCCTCGGTGCGCTTGCCCGCGGTGTAGACGGCCGCGTGCTCCAGCAGGAGCACGGTGTCCGGGGCGGTCCCGGCGACCACCGCGGCGTCGACCTCGCGCTGCCGCTCCCAGGCGGCGCGGTAGTCGACGAAGTGGGGGCCGTAGCCGAGGTGCTCGACGCGCATGCCGCCTACTGTAGGCGCACCCTTCTCGGGGGCCGTTCTCCCGCCGGGAGGGTGCGCCGAGTGCGACGGCCCATCACTCGCCCTCGCCGCACCGGACACGGACGTTGTCCACAGCCCCGACGGCGATCGCCCCGGCGGGCGCACCCGGTGGATCATGCCCGTCGGCCTGCGGGTGCGTCGCACCCTGGGCTGGACGAGCCGGGGGTACGAGGGAGGGCGGGGCGTGACGCCATCGAACGGGACGCGCGATCGCGGGTGCGAACCGCCGCGGGTGCCGGGGTTCACCGTGGGCCGGTGGTGCGGCGCGGGAGCCTCCGCGCACGTGTTCGTCGCGCGACGCGATCGCGACGGGCTGGCGTGCGCGCTGAAGGTGGAGCGTGCAGCCCACCGAGGGCGAGAGGCGTTCCTCCGGGAGGCCGAGGTGCTGACCCGCGTCCGCGCGGTCGGGCTGATCCGGCTGCACGAGGCGCTCGGTGCCGAGGACGGGCGCCGGGTCCTGGCGCTGGAACTTTGCGGTGGCGGGGCGTTGCGCGAGCTGATCGCGGCCCGGGGCCACCTGGTGCCCCGCGAGACGGTCGGCGTGCTGCGCCGGGTCGCGAGCGCGCTAGCGGCCCTGCATGAGCACGGGTACGCGCACGGGGACGTCTGCGCGGGCAACGTCCTGGTGGATGCGGGCGGCGCCGCGGTGCTCGCCGACCTGGGCCGCGCGCGCATCCCCGGGGGTTCCGCGGCGGCGTACGGCACCGACGGGTACCTCGCGCCCGAGCTGACCTGGGGCGCGGAGCCCACGCCGGCCGCCGACCTGTACGCTCTCGGCGCCCTCGGCTGGGCGATGCTCACGGGTGTCGTCCCGGACGACCTGCCAATCGAGGAGGGCCAGCTGAGCCAGGTGTCGGGCTGCCCCACGCCGCTGCGGGAGGCGATCCTGCGCGCCCTGGCGCCGGATCCGACGCGCCGTCCCCGCGCGACCGAGCTCCTGGAGGCGCTGGAGACCGCCGGAGCCGAGGAGCCGCTCGCGCTGCCCGACGGCCCGGACCTGGGCGGCGCGCTGACGCGCCGGATCCGCGGTGCGCGAGGGTCCGCTTCCGATCCCGGCGGCTGCGGTGTCGGTGGTTCCGGTGCCGGTGGCTCCGGTGTCGGCGGTTCCGATGCCGGGCTGGGCACCGCGCTCGACGGCAACGTCCTTCTGGTCGGCGGGAGCCCGTCTTCGACGGGCGATGTCGGTCGGCACCGGGCGTCCGGGTCAGGCGAGGAGAAACTGCCGCGGGCCCTGCGCCTTCTGGCCGCGGCGACCGGCCCGCGGGCGCGGGCCGCCGCGGCCCTCGCGCTCGGGGTGGTCGCCGGGCTCGGGTGTTGGGCGGGCCTGGAGGCGTGGCGCGATGCCCGTGAGATCGTCGCGGGCTCGGTCCCGGCGCTACCGACGCCGACCACAGTTCCGGCGCCGGAGGCCACGGTCGGGTGGCCCGCCGGCACGCAGCCCTCACCGGGGCGGCAGGGCCCTGAGGGATCTCGGTCCGGGACGGACGTCGGGGCTGACACCCATGAGGCCACCTCGAGGGAGGGTTCTCCGAACCAGGTCGGCCCCCCGGACGAGAAGGAGTACGAGGCAGCCGGAGGGCAGGAGGCGCCCGAGGAGGCCGGTCCGCGGGGGACGCCCGAGGCGGCCGGGCCGCGCGAGGCGTTACGGGATCTGCTGCGGCGGCGGGCGCTCGCCTACGCCCAGGCGGATCCCTCGGTGCTGGACGGTGTCTACGTGCCGGCCACACCCCTCCACGGACAGGCGCGGGCCGAAGTGGATCAGCTGCGCGACCGCGGCCTGCGCTACGAGGGCCTCGCCTACGCGGTGCGCCGCGTCGACGATCGCACGGTCGGGCCCGTGAGCTCGGCGGCACCTGAGGCGCAGCTGGTCGCAGTGGTGGATACCGGGCCGTACCGAGTGGTGGAGGGCGCCTTGGCGACGAACGTGCCCGGCCGTCGCGGTGCACCGACGCTCGTGACGCTGCGGCGCGTGGGGGAGGAGTGGCGGATCGCCGCCGTCCAGGCGTCTGGGGACGCGCCGCGGTCGTGATCCGGTCGCTGGCCGACCAGCGTGCGCCGCGTCCGCGGAAGGCGGGGGGTGGCGGGCCCGTTCGGCCCGCCACCCCCCGCTACCTGCGTGCTCAGATCAGACCTCGAACGCGCCCTCTTCGAGTCGCGCCTTCAACGCGGAGAGGTAGCGGCCCGCGTCCGCCCCGTCGACGATGCGGTGGTCGTAGGTGAGGCAGAGGAACATCATCGAGCGGATGGCGATCGTGTCCTGGCCGAGGTCGTCGGTGACCACGACGGGACGCTTCACGATCGCGCCCGTGCCGAGGATCGCCACCTGCGGCTGGTTGATGATCGGCGTGTCGAGGACCGACCCGTTGCTGCCGATGTTGGTCACGGTGAACGTGCCGCCGCCGAGTTCGTCGGGCGTCACCTTGTTCGTCCGTGTGCGCTCGGCCAGGTCCGCGATCTTGCGGGCGATGCCCGCGATGTTGAGGTCCCCGGCGTCCTTGATCACCGGGACCAGCAGGCCCCGCTCGGTGTCGACCGCGATGCCGAGGTGCTCGGCGCCGTGGTAGACGATCGACTCGCCGTCGATGCCGGCGTTGAGCGACGGGTACTGCTTGAGCATCTCCACCGCGGCCAAGCAGATGAACGGCAGGTAGCTCAGGCCGACGCCCTCGCGGGCGACGAAGTCGGCCTTCACGGCGGCGCGCAGGGCGGCGACCCGGGTCATGTCGACCTCGACCACCGCGGTGAGCTGCGCCGAGGTCTGCAGCGACTCGACCATCCGAGCCGCGATGATCTTGCGCAGCCGCGACATCTTCTCGGTCGTGCCGCGCTTGGCGGACACCTGCGGGGCCGGACGGGGCGCGGCTGGTGCAGCAGCGGCCGGCGCGGCGGCGGGGGCCGCCGCAGGTGCAGGCGCCGCCGGCGGGGGAGCGGCCGCCTTCTTGGCGGCCTCGGCCGCGTCGAGGACGTCCTGCTTGCGGATCCGCCCGCCGACCCCGGTGCCGGTGAGCGTGGCCAGGTCGACGCCGTGGTCGGCGGCGAGCTTGCGCACCAGCGGGGTCACGTACGACGCGGGGTCGTCGTCACCCGCCGGAGCCGCCGAGGCGGCCGGGGCCGCCTGCGGCGGGGTCTGCGGTTGCTGCGCCGGGGCCTCCTGGCGGGGCTGCTCCTGCGCGGGAGCCTGCTGCGGCTCGGGCTCGGCCTTCTCGGGCTTCGGCTGCTCCTGCTGAGCGGGAGCGGGTGCCTCCTCGGGGGCGGCCTGCGCGGGCGACGCCGCGGTCGAGCCGGCCGACGAGCCGCCACCGGACACCTCGCCGCCGACGATCGCCAGGTCCGCGCCGACCGGTACGGTCTCGTCCTCGCCGACCAGGATCTTGGTCAGGACGCCCGCCATAGGGGAGGGGATCTCGGTGTCGACCTTGTCCGTGGAGACCTCGAGGAGCGGCTCGTCCAGCGCGACCTCGTCGCCCTCGGACTTCAGCCACCGGGTGACGGTGCCCTCGGTGACCGACTCGCCGAGGGCGGGCATCGTCACGCGCTCGCCGCCGGTCACCTCGCCGCCGCCCGACGGTGCTGCGGCGGGCTGCTCCTGCGGCGCCGGAGCCTCCTCCTGGGCTGCTGGCGCGGGGGCCTCCT